>NZ_JBFTJE010000012.1:0-173184 GCF_056395265.1 Cupriavidus sp. 10L43_2 | reverse complement strand
GCTCATAGATCGGCACGCCGCCCGCGTTGAGCATGGCGATCTTGCGTTCGTCCACATCGAGACAGAACACCGAATTGCCGAGTTCCGCCAGGCAGGCGCCGGTGACCAGGCCGACATAGCCGCTACCGATAATTGTGACTTTCATAGGGGACGATTTCTGGGGAAGCGGCTTGCGGGACGACCGCGGTCCGCACGCGCGCCAGGCATGGAGGTAAGGCGGTAAACAGGGGAATGCGTCAGGCCACGCCGGGTGGCGGGCAGGGGTGCAGCTTAGGCGGGGAACCTTAAGCGCAGATTAAGCATGCGGCGCCGGGGGCGCGCGCATGCCGGCCGGGCGGCCGTTGATTGGCACTCAGAGCCGTTCGATGATGGTGGCGTTGGCCATGCCGCCGGCTTCGCAGATCGCCTGGAGGCCGTAGCGGCCCTTGTTGTCTTCCAGCGCATGCAGCATGGTGGTCATGATGCGCGCGCCGGAGGCGCCCAGCGGGTGCCCGAGGGAGATCGCGCCGCCGCGCGGGTTGAGCAGGGCGGGGTCGGCGCCGAGTTCACGCTGCCAGATCATCGGCACGGGCGCAAACGCCTCATTGACTTCGCAATGAGACATGTCTGCCATCGTCAGGCCGCTCTTCTTGAGGACGCGCTGGCTGGCGGGGATGGGGGCGGTCAGCATCAGCATCGGGCTATCGCCACAGACGTCGAAGCCGGCGAAGCGGGCGCGCGCGTTGCAGCCGAGCCGGGATGCCATGCGCTCGCTCATCAGCAGCAGCGCCGAGGCACCGTCCGTCATCTGCGAGGAATTGCCGGCCGTGATGTGCCAACCGACTTCGGGGAAGCGCGCGGCCAGTTCGTCGGTGCGGAAGGCCGGCTTCAAGGTGCCGAGGCTGGCGGGCGAGGTGTCCGGCCGGATGGTCTCGTCGACTTCCACCACGCCGCGCGAGGTGACGATCGGAAAAATCTCGCGCCGGAACGCGCCCTGTTCCCGGGCGAGCTGGGCGCGGCGGTGGGATTCCGCCGAATACGTGTCGAGTGCCTCGCGCGAGAGCGCCCCCCGGCTGGCCATCAGCTCGGCCGCCACGCCTTGCGACACCAGCCCGGGCGCGTAGCGCTTGGCGAACGAGGGGCCATAGGGGTCTTGCCCCATGCGCGCCGTGCCCATCGGCACGCGGCTCATCGACTCCACGCCGCAGGCGATCACGATGTCGTAGGCGCCGGCCATGATCCCCTGCGCGGCGAAATGGATGGCCTGCTGGCTGGAGCCGCACTTGCGGTCGATGGTGGTCGCCGGCACGTGCTCCGGGAAGCCGGCGGCCAGCCAGGCCACGCGGCCGGGCGTGGCGGACTGCTCGCCCACCTGGCTGACGCAGCCGGTGATGACGTCGTCCACCATGCCCGGGTCCAGCCGGTTGCGTTCGACCAGCCCTTTCAGGAGTTGCGCCAGCAGTTCGGCGGGATGGACATCGGCAAAGGCGGCGCCGGGTTTGGCGCGGCCCATGGGCGTGCGGATGGCGTCGATGATGAAAGCTTGCTGCATGCGGGTCTCCAGAGGGTCTGTTGTCTGCGTCGATTAACTGACCTGACGGTCCTGCCCGCTCCAGTAGCGGGCCCGCAGGGTCTTCTTGTCGAGCTTGCCGAGCGAGGTGTGCGGAAGCTCGGTCTCGAACGAGACCGACTTCGGCGCGCACACCACGCCCTTGCGCTCGGTGACGTAGTCGATCAGGGCCTGCTCGGTGACGGACGCGTCCGGCTTGAGCACGACCAGCGCGGTCACGGCTTCGCCCCACTTGGCGTGCGGCACGCCAATCACCGCCGACATGGCGACGGCCGGGTGCGCGGCCAGGCAGTTCTCGACCTCGCTCGAATAGACGTTGAAGCCGCCCGAGATGATCATGTCCTTGGCCCGGTCGACCAGATACAGGTAGCCGGCCGCGTCGCGGCGCGCCATGTCGCCGGTATGGAGCCAGTCCCCCGCGAGCGTCTTGGCGGTTTCCTCGGGCCGGTTCAGGTAACCCGACATCACCAGCGGCCCCCGTACGCACAGTTCGCCGATCTCGCCGGGCGGCACTTCCTGCAGTTGTGTGTCCAGCAGGCGCACGTCGTTGCCCGGGATGGGGCGCCCGCAGGAGCCCATCAGATGGGGGCGGGCGGGGTCGTGCTCGTCCGCGCGCAGGTAGGTGACCGTCATCGGCGCCTCGGCCTGGCCGTAGATCTGGCCGAAAATCCGGCCGATCCGCCCGATCGCCTCGGCCAGCCGGGCCGGCGCGATGGGCGCGGCGCCGTACCAGATGCGGTGCAGGCTGGACAGGTCGTGGTCCGCCAGCCCCTGGAAATCGAGCAGGCCGTAGATCTGGCTCGGCACCAGGAAGGTACAGGTGATGCGGTGGCGGGCGACGGCTTCGAGGAAGGCCAGCGGATCGTATTTGTCCAGAAAAACCACCGTGCCGCCCCGCAGGAAGGTGGGCAGGATCAGGGCGCCCGCGGCGTGGGAAATGGGCGTCGTGGCCAGGAATCGCGCGTCGTCGGGCCACTCCCAGCAGGCAAGCTGCTGCAGGATCATCGTGACGGCGGTCCGGTGAGGCTGGACCACGCCCTTGGACTTGCCCGTGGTGCCGCCGGTGTAGGCAATCTTGAAGATATCGTCGGGCTGGACGTCGAGCGGGATGTCGCTGGCGTCCATGCCGGCGGAGGCCGCCGCCAGATCGACGCCAAACGCCGCCGGGCCCAGCGTCAGCACATGCTCGACGATGCCGAGGCTGGCCAGCGCGGCGCCGCGCTCGCCGTGCCGGGGCGTGTCGATCACCAGCGCCCGGATGCCGGCATCGCGCAACACGAAAGCCTGATCGTCGGCGGAGCCGAGCGGGTGCAGCGCCGTGTAGCGCAAGCCAAGCAACTGCGCGGCGATGATGGCGGCCATCGCATCGACCCGATTGCCGGCCAGCATGGCGATGCCATCCTGACGGCGCAGGCCGATCGACAGGAAATATCGCGCGATCTGGTGGCTGCGGGCCTCGAGTTCGCCGTAGGTCAGGCGGATGTCCTGCCCGACCAGCGCCTCGCGGTCCGCAAACGCCTTGAATGCCGAACGGTACAGCGCGGCGATGGTGGCGTGCCCGTAGAGTGGTCCTGTGTCCCGCATGTTCAACTCCTTACTGCTTTTCAATGTGGGTCGCGTCGGCAAGCTCGGCGAAGCGGTCGGAATCGGACTTCATCTCCTTGAAGAACGCCTCCGGGGTGCTGCCTTCCACGCCGAAGTCCAGCTTCTCCAGGCGCGTCTTGACGTCCGGGTCGGCCAGCGCGGTGTTCAGCGCGCCGTTGAGCTTGCGCACCACGCCGTCGGGCGTGCCCTTCGGCACCAGCATGCCGACGTAGGACTGGTCATCGAAGCCCTTGAGGCCGAGTTCCGCCAGCGTGGGTACATCGGGAAGCGAGGGCAGCCGCTTCGGGCCGAACACCGCGAGCGGCTTGGTGGCGCCGCTGGCGATAAACGGCTTCTGCGCGGCCACGGTGTCGATCAGCATGTCCACGCGGTCGCCCTGGATGTCGTTCATCGCGGCGGGCACGCCGTTGTAGGGCACCTTGACGATGCGGGTGTTGGCGAGCCGGTTGAGGCGCGCGTAGTACAGCTCGAAGACGCCGGCCGTGACGGCCATGGTGGAGCTGCCCGGCTGCTTCTTCTCCAGGTCCATGGCCTGCTTGAAGGTGTCGGCCGGATAGGACTTGCGGGCGACCAGCACCAGATTGAGGTTGACCGCCTTGCCGACCGGGGAAAAGCTCTTCTCGAAGTCCACGGGAGGATTCTTATATAGCGCGCGGGCGACCACGAGCGGCGCGCCGCCCATCAGCACGGTGTAGCCGTCTGGCGGGCTGCCCGCCACGAACTGCGCGCCGATGGCCCCCGAGGCGCCCGGCTTGTTCACCACCATCACCGACTGGCCGAGCGCGCGGGTCATGCGGTCCGCCAGGACGCGGGCCACGATGTCGTTCGCACCGCCCGCCTGGTAGACCACCACCAGCTTGACCGGCTGCGTCGGATACGCGGCGTCCCGCTGGGCGTGCGCGGTGCCGGTGAGCAGCGTCGCCGCCAGCAGGGCGCCCGTGGCCGCCAGCAAAGCGCGGCGCGGGGAGGGGGTTTTCGTAGGCAGGTGCGTTTTCGTCATCGTCGTCTCCGTTGGCCTTATCATTGGCGTGCCATAATGGCTTAATGGTTGAACCATTCTATCGGCAAACGATGATTACAAAACATGATCCTCGGGTAAATCCTGACGATGAGGCGCAGACGTCATTTCGGCCGATTGCGGTCCGGCGCGCGGCGGATGAAATCGCGAACCAGATCCGCAAGGAAATCGCCGGGGGACGGCTGAAGCCGGGCACGCGCCTGCCGGCGGAGCGGCAGCTCGCGGCGGAACTCGGGGTGTCGCGCAATACCCTTCGGGAGGCCGTGCGTTCGCTCGAGCAGTCCGGGCTTGTCGAGACCAAGAAGGGTGCGCATGGCGGGATCTTCATTACCCGCGCCGATGGCTCGGTGGTGATCGAGGGCTTGATGGATCTCTACCGGCTCGGCGGCATTACGCCGCGCCAGCTGATCCAGGCCCATATCTCGATCGAGCCGGCCATCGTGCGCGAAGCCTGCCGGCTGGCGACCGAAGACGACGTGGCCCGGCTCTATCGCAATATCGACGCCGCCGAGGCAGCAATGGCCGCCGGCGAATTCGAGAAGCGGTTCACGCTGAACCACGAGTTCCACAAGATGCTGGCGCGCATCGCCGGCAACCCAATCCTGGTCGTCTTCATGGACGGCCTGATTTCGCTACTGGTGGAGTTCATCCTGCGGATCGGCACGTACGAGAGCGAGGAAATCTTCGCGTCGCGGCGCCGATTCATGGCGCATTTCGCGCGGGGCGATGCCGAGGCGGCCGAACAGGAGATGTTGCGATCGCTCGAACGGTTCCTGGAGGGGTATTTCCCGCACGACTAGCGGCCGGCCAGCTTCCGTACTTCGGCATCTTGGGGCGTCAGCGCGCTGCCATCGTGGGCGAGCGGCAGCATGCGCGGAATCGGCTTGCCCGATGTCCGCTCCACCAGATCCGAGTGCGGCTCCCCCTGCGCGAACAGATGGCTCTCGGCCCATTGCCGCAGCGCCACCACCACAGGGAAGAGTTCCTCGCCCCGGAGCGTGAGCACGTATTCCTGATAGGCGCTGCCGTCGGAGGCGGGTTGGAGGTCGAGGATGCCGGCCTCCACCAACCGGCGCAGCCGGTCGGCCAGCACATTGCGCGCCATGCCCAGGTTGCGCTGGAAATCGCTGAAGCGGCGCATGCCGTCGAAGGCATCGCGCACGATCAGCAGCGACCAGCGGTCGCCAATCACATTGACGCTTCTTGCCACCGGACAGGCTTCGGCTTCGGCCGGATTGTCATCGCGCATCTCATCGTCCTTCGATCGCCTTAAGTGGTTGCATTTTAAAACCACTTCCGCTAGCCTTCAACTGGTTTTAATTTGCAACCAGTTGGACCCAGTCATGGGAGGGGATTGCGTATGCGTCGGAGCCTGATGCTGCTGTTTGCCTGCGCCAGCGGCCTGAGCGTGGCCAATGTCTACTACGCCCAGCCGCTGCTGGACGCGCTGGCGCGCGACTTCGGCATTCCGGCGTTTGCCATTGGTGGCGTGGTCACCGCCACGCAGGTCGGCAGTGCCTTGGCCCTGTTGCTGCTGGTGCCATTGGGCGATGTCTTCGCGCGGCGCCGCCTGATGCTGGCGCAGGCGCTGGGTCTGGTGGTTGCGCTGGCGGCGGTGGGTTTGTCGTCCTCCACGGTTGGCCTGTTCGGCGCGATGTGCCTGACCGGCATGCTCGGCACTGCCATGACGCAGGGACTGATCGCCTACGCCGCAGCCGCCGCGCCGCCGGACGAACGTGGCCGCGTGGTCGGGGCGGCCCAGAGCGGCGTCTTCCTCGGCCTGCTGCTGGCCCGCGTGGTGGCCGGCGCGGTCAGCGACCTGGCCGGATGGCGCGCGGTGTACTTCGGCTCGGCCGGCGCCATGCTGTTGCTCGCGGTGGGGCTCTGGGCGCGGCTGCCCAGCCTGCCGGCCGCCGCCAAGCGCATCGGCTATCCGGCGCTGCTTGGATCGATGTTCGGGCTACTGCGCCATAACCGGGTCCTGCAGGTGCGCGGCATGCTGGCGTTGTTGATGTTCGCGGCGTTCAACATCTTCTGGAGCGCGCTGGTGCTGCCGCTGAGCGCGCCGCCCTATGCGTTCTCGCATACGGCTATCGGTGCGTTCGGGCTGGTGGGGGCGCTTGGCGCGCTGGCGGGCGCCGGGGCGGGACGGCAGGTGGATCGCGGGTTGGGTGAGCGCACCACGCTGCTGGCGCTCCTGTGCCTGATCGCGGCGTGGCTGCCGCTGGCCGGCATGACGCATTCGCTGTGGGCGCTGGTGCCCGGCATCCTGCTGCTCGACCTTGGCGGACAGGCGCTGCACGTGACCAACCAGAGCCTGATCCTCAATACCCAGCCGGACGCCCAGGGCCGGCTGGTGGGCGTCTACATGCTGTTCTACGCGGTGGGCAGCGCGCTGGGCGCTTTCGGTACCTCGGTGGCTTACGCGCTGGCGGGCTGGGGCGGGGTTTGCACGCTGGGCGCGCTGGTCAGCCTCGCGGCGCTGGGGTTCTGGGCCTGCACGCGGCCGCGGCGGTGTCCTGCCGGCGGGCAGCAGCACCGGCGCGGCGGCACGCCTCAGAACTTGTAGCTCACGGTTCCCAGCACCGTGCGGCGGCTGCCGAAGTAGCAGCCCGTGGCGGAAATGCATGTGCTGATGTAGCGACGATCGAACAAGTTCGTCGCGTTGATCGCCACGCGCACGCCGCGCAGTTGCAGGAACGACTTGCCGAGGTCATAGCTCAACGCGGCGTCGAACAGCGTGGCGGCCGGCACGCGATACACATTGGCCGCATCGCCGTACGACCGGCCGATATAGCGCACGCCGGCGCCCAGCCCCAGACCCTGGAACAGGGTGTCGTGGAACGTGTAGTACATCCACAGGGACGCCTGGTGCTCCGGCACGAAGGGCAGCGCGTTGCCCAGCGTGGTCACGCCGCGTGCATTGGCGTTGGCCTTGGTGACCTCGGTGTCGGAGTAGGCATAGGACGCTACGACGTCCAGCCCGCGTGTCAGGCTGGCCTTGCCTTCGAGTTCGATGCCGCGCACGCGGGCCTCGCCACTCTGCGTATTGAAGTTGGTGTTCAGCGGATCGGGTGTCAGCACGTTGGTCTGGCGCAGGTCGAAGGCGGACAGCGTAACGAAGGCATTCGCCCCCTTGGGCTGGAATTTCACGCCCACCTCGGTCTGGCGCCCGCGCGTCGGCTCGAACGGCGTGCCGGTGCGCCCCGTGCCCGCCTGCGGCTGGAACGACGTGGCAAAGCTGGCGTAGGGCGCGAAGCCGCTGTCGAACTGGTAGACCACGCCGGTGCGGCCCGTGAAGGCATTGTCGCTCTGGCGCGTGTTCAGCGTGTTGCCGGTCTGGGCGGTCAGGGTGTCGGTGTTGCTGCCGGCCCAGTCGTAGCGGCCGCTCAGCAGAAAGGTCCAGCGGTCGATGGCGAGGCTGTCCTGCACATAGCCGCCCACCTGCTGGCGGGTCTGGTCCACGCGCGTGCCCAGCGGCGGCCGGGTGATGGGGGCGCCGTACACCGGGTTGAACACGTCGAGCGCGCGCACCGCTACGAGTTGCGATTCCTCGTAGCGCGCGTCCTCGTACTGGTAGTCCACCCCCAGCAGCAGGGTGTGCTGGACGGGCCCGGTGCGGAAGCTCGCCTCCGCCTGATTGTCGATCGAGAACACGCCGCTGCGCTCCGGGAACGCCCAGCCGTAGCGGTTTTCCGTGCGCAGGTCCGGATTCATGGACAGCCCCTGCACGCGCTGCGTATCGGTATCGATATAGCTGTAGCGCGCGCTCTGGCGGAACTGCCACGTCTCGTTGGCGCGATGCGCGAACTTGTAGCCGAACATCATCTGCTCGCTCTCGAACTTGTCGTAGGCGGGCTCGCCGATAAAGCGGTTGGTGGGGATGCTGCCGTTCGGGTTGGGCAGCAGCGTGCCGGCGGCGGGCAGGGCAGGCGGCGCGCCGCCGCCGTCCGAGCGAATCTTCTGGTACTGCGCCATCAGCGTCAGCGAGGTGTCCGTGCTGGGCCGCCACGTCAGGCTGGGCGCCACCAGCACGCGGCGCTCGTCGATATAGTCGATTTCGGTGTTGGTGTCGCGGGCCAGCCCCACCACGCGATACAGCAGCTTGCCGTCTTCATCGATCGGGCCGGTCAGGTCGAACGCGCCCTGCAGGCGGTCGTGGCTGCCGGCCTGCAAGACCACCTCGCGCGAGGTCTGCGCCTGCGGCAGCTTGCTGACCATGTTCAGCAGCCCGCCCGGGGAGCTTTGCCCGTAGAGGACCGACGCGGGCCCTTTGAGCACCTCGATGCTCTCCAGCGTGTAGGGGTCGATGCGGGGCTGCGAATAGCCGCGCGCGCCGTAGGGCAGGCGCAGGCCGTCCAGGTAGCGCAACGGCACGAACCCGCGCACGGCCAGCCAGTCGTACCGCAGGTCGGTATCGCCATACTGGTTGACCACGCCCGGCGTGTACTGGAGCGCCTGCATCACGCTCTGCACGCCTTGCTCGTCCATCTGCTCGCGCGTGACCACGTTGATGGTCTGCGGTACGTCGATCAGCGGCGTGCCAGTCTTGGCGCCGCTTGCGCGCCGGGGCACCACGCCATCGGCATTGGCCGAGAGGTCCGCGACATCGGCCCGCACCGTGATCAGCGGCAACGTGGCGGCGCCGGCGCTGGCGTCGGCGGGCGCCTGGACCACGGTAAAGGTGCGCGGCCCGTTGCTGACCACATGGAGGCCGGAGCCGGCGAGCATGCGGGCGAGGGCGTCTTCCACGGTCAGCGTGCCGCGCACGGCCGGGGCGCGCAGGCCATCGGCCAGGGTCGTGGCAAACAGGATTTGGGTGTCGGACTGACGCGCCAGCGCGGCCAGCGACTGGGCCAGCGGCTGGGCGGGAATGTCGATGGGGCGGGCCACGCCCTGTGCAATCGCGCCGGCGGCGAGCATCGCCGCGAGCAGGGGAACCAGCGCCGCAAACGGCCGCACGGCAAGGCGGGAGGCGCGGGCGGCAGGCCGGCGTCGAACGGTGAAAATCACGAAAGCTCCTGATGGCGGGCCGATCCATTCGGCCTGTTCATGGAGTTGCCGTGCGCCGCCGCGTGTTTGTACACCTCCACGCGAAAAAAAATTTCAGATGAGGCTCAGTTAGTCATCAGGACCGTTGCCGCGCGCCCAGATGCACGGTGCCGTCGGCCGCCTGGCGCACCGTTACCGGCAGGATGCCCGGCAGCAACTGCAGGATGGCCGCCACCTGGTCGCGGTCGAATTCGCCGGACAGCCGCAGTTGGGCCACGCGTGGATCGTCGATGACGAGGGCGTGCCGCGAGTGCGGCTGCATCTCGGCGATGGCGTCGGCCAGCGTCGCCCCATCGAACGAGAACTTGCCGCGCTGCCAGGCCAGGGCGCGCTCGGCGTCCACGGTCACGGTGTCGCCGGGCTGGCCGTCCGGTGCTACGTCCACGCGCTGGCTGGCGCGCAGCTGCCGCACCTGGCCACCGGCCTCGACTTCCACCGCGCCTTCCAGCACCACCACGCGCGTGCGCTGCGGCAGCCGCTGGACGTCGAACACCGTGCCGATGTCGCGCACCCGGGTCTGGCCCGCCGTGACGAGGAACGCACGCGGGCCATGGGCCACGGTGAACACCGCTTCGCCCGCATCCAGCGCCAGTGCGCGGGTGCGCAGGCGCCACTGCACGGTCAGGCGGGTGTGTTGGTCCAGCGTGACGCGGCTGCCATCGGCCAGTTGAACGGTGCGCGGCCCGGCCTCGGCGCTCAGGGACTCGGTGCGATAGGCGGGATCGGCCAGCCACGTGCCGGCGGCCAGCACCACCAGCGCGGCGGCGGCTCCGGCGCGTACACGGTGTTGCCTGCGGCGGCGCGCAGTGGCGGCGGCCGTGATGGCTTCCACGGACGGAAATCGCTCGCGCAGCGCCTGCTGGTAGGGAGACAGCGGGTCGCCCGGCGGCGTGCGGGAATTGGGCATGGGCAGGGGAGGGGTCCTCACGATGACGGGGCCGGCGCGGCAGTTTCCGGGCGCGGCGGGGCGCCCAGGGCTTGCAGTTCGGGCGCCAATAGTGCCATGGCCCGGGCCATATGGCGCGCCACCATGCCCCGCGAGATGCCCAATCGTAGCGCCACGTCCTGCTGCGGCAGCTCATGGAGCCGATGCAGGATAAACACCTCCTGGCAGCGTGGCGGCAGGGCGGCAATGCACTGCTCGAGCCGGTCTACGGCCTGACGGTGGGCGATGGCCTCGGCGACGTCCGGGCTCGATACGGCGATGCCGGCGGCGTCGGCCTGCCAGGCATCGGCATGGGTCTGGCGGGTGGATTCGGCGCGGTAACGGTCAATCGCGCGATGGGTGGAGACGTGCCGGAGGAAGGCGAGCGGCTGGGCCACCTCGCCGGCGGGCGGCCGTTCGAGCAACTGGACGCAGACGTCCTGGAGCACGTCGCGGGCAAAGTGGCGGTCGCCAAAGCGGCGGCGGACGTGATCGACCAATTCGTCGTAATGGCGCAGCAATGCAGCAAACAACGGGGGATGGGCGGGGTCGCGCAGCACGGCCAGGATGACGGCAAAAGACGAATCAGGCGAAGCGGCGGAGTATAAATGATAGTGATTCGCATTTGCAAGGAGGGGCCGTTGGCGATCGGCCACACATCCGGGGGCTGCAATCGCCCAAAACTCGTCCACACTTCATGTTCGAAAAGCGCCGTCTCACCGATAAGAGGAAGCCAGCCGATGCGCCACGCTCATGGAAGGGCCCGGACCACGTGGTATGTGCTGCTTGCCGTCATCCTTACCGCGCTCTTCGGCTTGGTGGCCTACAACCTGTTCGGCGCGGAGAAGCGCATTGAGCATCGGCTGGAACGGCTCTATGCGACCGAGGACCCGCAGTTTTCCCGGGAACTGAGCGTCCTGCTCGGTCCGCCAGTGGTCGGCGGCAACGCCTACCGCGTGCTGAGGAATGGCGACGAGATCTTCCCCGCGATGCTGGGCGCCATTCGCGCGGCGCAGCGGACGATTACCTTCGAGTCATATATCTACTGGTCCGGCGACATTGGCCGGGCCTTCGCGCAGGCGCTGGCCGAGCGGGCGCAGGCGGGCGTGAAGGTGCACGTCCTGCTGGATTGGGTGGGCAGCCAGAAGGTGGACGCCGCCGTGCTGGACATCATGTCGAAAGCCGGTGTGGCGTTGCAGCGCTATCACCCGGTTCACTGGTACACGCTCGGCAAGCTCAACAACCGGACGCACAGGAAGCTCCTGATCGTCGATGGCAGGATCGGTTTCACCGGCGGCGTGGGCATTGCGCCGGAATGGACCGGCCACGCCCAGGATCCCCAGCACTGGCGCGACACGCACTTCCAGGTCGAAGGCCCGGTGGTGGCCCAGATGCAGTCGGTCTTTCTCGACAACTGGATCAAGGTAAGCGGCGAAGTGCCCCACGGCCCGGGGTATTTCCCGGCGCTGCCGGACGTGGGCAAGGGCATGGCGCAGATGTTCAGCAGCTCCCCCACCGGCGGGAGCGAGAACATGGCGCTGATGTACCTGCTCGCCATCACCGCCGCCACGCGCACCATCGACTTGTCGGCGGCGTACTTCGTGCCAGACGACCTGACGCGGAAGGCGCTGTTGGCCGCGCTCAAGCGGGGCGTCAAGGTTCGCATCATCGTGCCGGGCGAGCATATCGACTCGGAAACCTCTCGCTCGGCGTCGCGGGCCCAATGGGGCGAGCCGCTGGCGGCCGGCGCGCTGATCGCCGAGTACGCGCCCACGATGTACCACTGCAAGGTGATGATCGTGGACGGCTTCCTGGTGTCGGTCGGCTCGACCAACTTCGACAATCGCTCCTTCCGCCTGAACGACGAGGCCACGCTCAATATCCTCGATCGGGACTTCGCGGCGGAACAGACGCGGATATTCGAGGACGACCTGGCCCTGTCCCGGCCGGTATCGCTGGAAGCATGGTCCAACCGGCCGTGGCGCGAAAAGCTGGCCGATGGGTTGAGTTCGCTGCTGGCCTCGCAGCTGTAGGACCTAGGACTTCAGCTTTTTCCCTTCCAGATTCCAGAGCTTGCGGTCGCTGGTCGAGACCGCCACCGCGCCATGCGCGAGCGCGCTGCGGATATCGGCCTCGTTGCAGACAAAGCCAGACGTGACGATGGGCGGCAGCGCCTTGCGGTCCGCCTCGGGCAGGTGGGACAGCATTGGCGCCGGCATCAGCTGCACCAGGTTGGGGTCGCTCTGCTCCAGTGCCTTCACGCTGCGTGGCCACGTCGAGCGGTCGGTCACGAAGACCTTCTGCATCGTCACCATGCCGGCGCGGTTGGCGCGCTGGATGGTGGCCACGCGCGTGGACACCAGACTGGTCACCCCGATGTCCGCCAGGTAATCCACGCCACCCTTGTCCTGCGACAGCCCTTCGCAGCTATCGATGTTGACGATGACGTACTTGCCGGCGCGGGTCAGCGTGGCAATCACGGGCTGCAGCTTGCGCAGCTCCACGTTGGCCACGATCGAGACTTCGGCCTCGCTGTCGACAAACGCATCGACCTGCTCCGCGCCGTAGAGCGTGGCGATGACCGGGTGGCGCGTCAGGCGGGCGCCGAGGGRCCTGTCCATGGGGTTACTTCGCTTCGTGGGAAAGCACGTCGCTCAGGCCGAGCTTCCCGGGGTTGAGGATGTTCTGCGGATCCAGCGCCTGCTTGACCGCCACCAGCACCGGGAACGCGGTGTCCAGCGACGGTGCCATATACGGCGCGCGCAGCAGCCCGATGCCGTGATGGTGGCTGAGGGCCGCATTGTATTGGATCAGCACCGCGTTGGCGGCATCCCAGGCGGCGCGATACCACGTCTGGCGGTCTTCCACCGCAACCTCGCCCCGCAGCGAGAAGTACAGGCAGGCGCCGTCCACGTAGGCGTGCGACTGGTGCGCGGAGCCGGCCAGCGTGCCCGGCACCGCGTTGATGGCGGCCACCACGTCGTCGTAGATCGCGGGCAGGTCGGCCCACGGCCCGGACATCTCGAGCGTATCGGCCACGAAGCCGGGGCTGCGCTTGAAGCCTTCGGCGCTCTTGCCGGTCAGGTAGCGCGTATCGAGCCAGCGTTCGAAGATGGCCTTGTCATCGAGCTTGTCGCCCAATTCCACGCAGACCCGCTCGCTGATCGCCATCACGGCATCGACCATATCCTGGGCGCCTTCGTCGGCCACCAGCAGTACGTTGGTGTCGGGCAGGCCGAACTGCACGCCGCTCTCCAGGGCGTCATAGAGCCGCAGCGCCGCCGGGTTGGCGCCGCGCTGCATGATCTCGCGGCACGCCTCCAGGCCGATGGCGAAGGTCTTGAAGCCATAGGCGATGGCTCGGCCGTAGTCGGGCAGGCGGTGCAGCTTCAGCCGCACGCGCACGATCACGCCCAGCGTGCCTTCCGAACCGATAAAGAGTTGCTGCAGGTCCGGCCCCAGCGCCGCGCGCGAGTAGCCGCCCACGGTGATGAGGCGGCCGTCGGCCAGCACCACGTCCATGCCGAAGACCATGTCCTCGATCTTGCCGTAGCGGGTGGAGAGCTGCCCCGCGCCGCGGCAGGCCACCCAGCCGCCCACGGTGCTGATGGCGTACGACGACGGCCAGTGGCCCATCGTCATGCCGTATTCCTGCTGGATGGTCTGCTCGAAGATGTCGCCGAACATGCCGGCCTCGACTTCCACGATCTGGCTGTTCTTGTCGAAGCCGAGCAGCTTGTTCAGCTCGCAGACGTCGAGCACGATGCCGCCGCGTACCGGCAGTGCGGCGCCGGTCACGTTGCTGCGACCGGCGGACACCGTGACCGGCACGGCGCTGGCGTGGGCGATGCGCATCACGGCCTGCACCTGCTCGACGGTGGACACGCGCACGATCACGCCGCGCGGCGTGGCGGGCTTTCCGCCGGTCTCGGTCATCATCGAGCCCGCCCACCAGTCGCGCGTCCACGTCACCACATCGCCGGTGCTGGTCAGGACGGCATCGGCCACCAGGCGCAGCGCGGCCAGCGTGGCGTCGCTGAGCGGCAGGGCGTCGCGCTGCAGGCCGGGGGCGTCCGGGGTCTCGGTGATGGTGGCTGCGTAGCCCGGCGGCGTATGCGCGCCCACGACGTAGTTGCCACGGTTGTAACCGCGCTTGATGGCTTCCTTGCTGATCATGCTGCTTCTCCCATGAGGACGGATTTTTCGAGAGCCACGGCGGCCAGGTAGTCGCTGACCTGCCGGGCGACGGCCGACTCGGACAACCCGAGTTCGGCCTGGAGGATCTGGCCCACGCGCGGCGCGGCGTGGGCGGAGGCATCGCGCGCCATCAGGCGGGCACGCATGCGGCGCGACAGCACGTCATCCACGGTGCCGGCCAGCTCGTGGCGCACCGCGTAGACGACTTCCGCTTCGGTGTGGGGCAGGCCATTGACAATGGGCCGCGCGAGCGTGGCATCGGCCTGGAGGATGTCGCTGACGAAGCGCGCCTCCGTGCCGTACCGTTCGCCCAGGTGTGCCGACATCCCGCCCGACGCCACGATGGCCTGCGCGTCGTAGCCGGCGGCGCCGAGCAGGTAGGCGCTCTTGGTGCGGCACTTGCCGCGCTTGCCGATGACGCGCTGCGCGGCGTCGATGGTCTGCTCGGCCATATGGCGCGAGGTGGTCAGCTTGCCGCCGACGATGGTCACCAGCCCGTCATCGGCGATATGGATCTCGTGGTTGCGCTTGATTTCAAGCGTCTTGCCGCCCGGTGGCGCCACCAGCGGCCGGCATCCGGCGATGCTGCCCACCACGTCCTCGGGCTGAAGGTCTGTCTTCAGCGCCGAACGCGCGCCTTCGAGCAGGAAGTCGAGTTCCTGGCGGGTGCACATCACGTTGTCGAGGTCGCCTTCGTAGTCCTCGTCGGTGGTCCCGAGGTAGGACACGTTGCCCCAGCGCGTGATGGTGGCGCGGCGGCTGCGCCCCGGTACGGGAATCGTCACCGTGCAGTCGTTGCGGATCTTGAGCCAGGGAATGGCCACGTGCACGCCCTTGGCGGGGCGGATGTGCAGCGTCTTCTGTTCGCCGCGCTTGCGGCCGGTCCAGTCGCGCAGCCAGACGCCGGTGGCCATGATGACCACGCCCGCACGCACGCGGATTTCCTGCTCACCGGCGTGAACGATGGCGCCGTCGACCTTGCCGTGGCCGTCGCGCGTGATCTCCATGACCTGCGCGTGGTTAGCCACGGCCGCGCCATGGAAGGCGGCGGTGCGCGCGATGTTCAGCGTCAGTCGCGCATCATCGACGCGCGCATCGAAATACAGGAAGCCGCCGGTCAGGTGCTCGGGGTTGAAGGTGGGGCAGTGCGACAGGACCTCGGCCTTGCTCAGCTTCTGGTGCAGGATGCCCTCGCGCCAGCCGCCGGCCAGGTCGTACGTCCACAGCAGGCTTTCGAAGGCTTTGGCGAGCCGCTTGTCGAACACGCCGTCGCGCTCCATCACGGGGAACAGGAACGGCAGGCGCTGCACGAGGTGGCGCGCGTTGCGGCGCAGGCGCTGGCGCTCGAGCAGCGAATGGCGCACCAGGCTCAGGTTGCCCTGCTCGATGTAGCGCAGCCCGCCGTGCACCATCTTCGACGACTTGGACGAGGTGCCCGAGGCGAAATCGTTCTTCTCGACCAGCGCCACGCGGTAGCCGCGCAGGCTGGCGTCCAGCGCCGCATAGGCGCCGGTGACCCCGCCGCCGACGATGAGGATGTCGAACGCCTCGCTGCCCAGACGGTCCAGTTGCGACCTGCGGTCGAGCCGCAGCGGCTCGGTGCTGGTCATGGCGGCGCGTTCGCGGCTCGCGCTTCGGGATGGCAGACCCATCATGTTGATCGCTTCTCCTGATTAATGCGACGCAAACGCGTCCACGTGATTGAGTTCGGACGCCACGCGGGCGTGCCAGAGCGCGCGCCGCGCGGCGCGCTCGTCATCGCCGATGGCCGGGGTGAACACGGCGTCCGGCGCGGTGGTGGTGCGGGCTTGCTGCAGGGAGTCCCACAGCAGGCCCGACGCGCCGGCCAGGAAGGCGATGCCGCGCAGGCTGGCGCGGTCCGTCTCCTGCATGCGATGGATCGGCAGGCCGGTGAGGTCGGCCTGCATCTGGAGCAGCGCGTCGCTGCCGGAGAGGCCGCCGCCCACCACGAGGCTGGAGACGGGCACGCCGGCGATGTCGCGGTTGGCCTCGATGCAGGACGCCACGGAATGGGCGATTCCGGCGAGGATGGCGTGGGCGATCTCGGCCTGCGTGGTGGCCATCGACACGCCGTTCAGTGCGGCGCGGGCCTCGGGCTGCATCTGCGGCACGCGCAGGCCGGTCAGGGCTGGGATGAACGTGACGCCGCCCGACGAGGGCACCGTGGCCGCCAGCGCGCTGATCTGCCGGGCGTCTTCGAACCAGTGCAGCTTGTTGCAGACCCAATTCAGCGCGGAGCCGGTGGTGGCCACGAAGGTCTCCACCGAGTAGTGGGAGACGCCCCGATGGCGGCGCGCGGTCATCGTCAGCGTGCTGTCCGATTCGCCGCTGCGCGCCGGCAGGGCGGGGCCGACCATCAGGTCCACGAAGCTGCCGGTGCCGTGCAGGCACATCGACTGCCCCGCATCGAGGCAGCCCAGCCCGATGGCGCCGGCAAGCTGGTCGCCGGCACAGGCGAGGATGGGCACGTCGATACCGATCAGGTCGGCGCGCGTGCGGCCGAAGTCATCGGCGTCCTGCCGCAGTTCGGGCAGCAGCTCGCGGGGGAAGCCGAGCGCATCGGTCCAGTCCGTGAGGTAGCGGTGCTCGCCGAGCATGTAGGCGCTGCACGAGGTGGCGTTCGTCGGCGTGGTCACGCAGGCGCGCTCGGTGGAGAGGTGCCAGAGCAGCCAGCTATCCACCGTGCCGAAGGCCAGCCGGCGCGCGGCCCATGCCTCGGCCACGGCAGGCGTCTCGCGCAGGTGCCGCGCCGCCCAGAGGTAGGGCGAACGCACGCCGGCAGGCCGGCCGACGACAGGACGCAGGCGCGGGTCCCACGTGGCCGCCAGTTCGTGCAGGTCCGGGGCGTAGCGCGTGTCCTGCCAGACCATGGCCGGCACCAGCGCGCGGCCGGTCTGCGTGTCCCACAGCACGGCCGTGGCGCGCTGCGTGGCGATGGCGAGCGCCACCACGTTGAGGTGATCGCGCGCAGCCTGCGCCAGCGTGGCCCGGCACACCGCCAGCGTCTTCTCCAGCAGGACATTGGCGTCCTGCTCGACCACGCCGGGGCGCGGCGAATCCACTTGCAGCGTGGTGTATTCCAGGCATGAGACGTGGCCATCGGCGGCCACCACGGCGGCGCGGGTGCCGGACGTGCCCTCGTCGATGGCGAGGATGACGTTCCTGTTCTGGGTCATGACTGCGATTTCTCGATCACGGGTTGCAGGAAGCCGGCCCCCTCGCGCGCATCGCGTGCGAACTGCGGGGCATCGGCTTCGTTGTCGGGGTTGATGGTGGTACGCGTGGGGTCCCAGCGGATCGTGAAGCAGATGATGCTGGCGATGAGGGGCACCACGGAGAGGATCAGGAAGGTGGTTTCCAGCCCGTACTGGGCGCGGAACAGGGGGAACACCAGCAGGCCCAGCGCGGCGCCGATGGAGCCGAGCGCGCCGATGATGCCGTTGGCGCCCGCGCGCAGTTCGCTGCGGAAAGACAGCGAGGACAGGCTCTTGCCGTTCGCGCCGGGGCCGCCCGAGTGGAACAGGATGAACAGCGACGGCACGACCACGGCGACCCACATCGGCATCTTGCCGTTGAACAGGCCGAGCACCAGCAGCATCACGAAGACGGCGGCGAAGCCGAACGCCGAGGCACGGCGCAGGCCGAGCTTGCGGCCGATCAGCGGCGACAGGAAGCCGCCGAAGATGCCGCAGACATTGAACACGAGCGCGCCGATGGTGGCGTAGACGAAGTCCTTGCCGAACAGCGCGGCGCTGATCAGCGGCAGGTACCAGCCAATCGCAAAGTACTGGATCGACTGGCCGATCTGCACCGTGGAGGCGAGGATGGTGCGAGGCAGGTAGACGCCACGGAAGATCAGCAGCACGTTGGCCAGGCCGCGACGGGCCTGGTTGGTCACGGGAATGCGCTCGGACGGCGCGGCGGCCATGAAGGCGCGGCCATAGATGCGGGTCATGGCGCGCGCGGCGGCGTCCAGCCGTTCCTTGCGGGCCAGCCAGATCGGGCTTTCGACCAGGAAGAGCAGTTGCAGCACCAGGATGAGGACGCCGAAGATGGCGGTGGCGGCCACCGAATAGCGCCAGATCGTATCGCCCACATTCCAGGAATGGAACAGCAGCGCCAGCAGCAGGTTGGAGCAGACCGCCGTGTACCACATGCCTTGCCAGGTATTGAGGCGGCTCTTGAGCTTGACCGGCGTGAATTCGGCCAGCACGGCCATGGCGATGGCGAAGTCGATGCCGTACGCCGCGCCGACGAAGAACCGGCCGACCAGGATTACATCGAAGCCGGGCGCGAACACCACCAGCAGCGCGCCCACCACGGCCAGCACCTTGGCCAGGATCAGCGGGCGCACGCGGCCCCAGCGGTCGGCCATCCAGCCGCCCAACGGGTTGAAGACGATGGCGACCCATGAGGCGAACGAGGTCAGCAGCGCCACCTGCGCCGGGGCGAGCTGCAAATTGCGCGTCATCGGCCCAAGGCCGGCGCTCAGTGCGGAATTGGAGAAAGCGTCAAGGAAGAGTCCGCCGAGGGCAAGCCACCACACCACGCCGGCGCGGCCACGTATGCCAGGACAGGAATCTATGAAGGCGATGACATCATCGATGCCACGAAGCTTGATGGCAGAGGTTTGCACGGCGGTCTCCTTTTTTTGGTTCTGTAAGAGGCCGCAGCAAACTGCACGCGCTAAGAGACCATCTTACAGATGGTCTCTTATCTAGATCTGCCCGGCCAATGTATGTCGCCGGGCAGGTCATGTCAACGGGGAAAACCCGATAGGGTGGGGCGGAGCCGGGCGCGACTAGCGCGCGTCGCGCGGCTTGAAGATCAGTCCCTGCTGCGCGACACCGATGACGCCGTGCTCGTCATGCAGCGTCGTGCGGGTCAGGCCGATGCCGCTCTCCTGCACCGTGGTCGTCGAGTCGGCCGCGACCCATTCCCCGCGTGGCAGCCGGTGCAGGTACATCGTCAGGTCGGCATTCGCGAACGCGAAGCGATCCAGCGGCACGGCCCAGCTGATGCCATTGCCGAAGTCCGCTGCAGCTACCGCGCGGGCTGCTGGCGTGACTGGCCAGTCGGCCACCAGCGGCACCGCCAGGCGGAACCATACGGCGGCAGGGCCGGGGGCCGTGACCGTGCCGGTCGCCACGCGGCTCTCCATGGCGGTGTAGTGGAACGAGGTCTGCGGCTGCATGCCCGGGATGAGGATGGGGGTGTGGCACGCATCGGGCGGGGGGAGGGACGGAGACTGGGGGGACGACTGGAGGTCGAGCGCACGCTCGCGGATATAGACCGCCGTGCCGTAGACGACCGGTACGCCCTCGTGCGACAGCGCCAGCCGCACGCGCCGCACCGACCCGCCCGGTTGCGGTTCGACCACCGCGCGCAAGGGTGCCACGGGAACCGGCCGCACGAATTCGAGCGTGAGGCGAACCATCGACCAACCCGGCTCCTGCGCCATGGCGCGGTCCGCCATCGAGGCCAGCAACCCGCCCGGTGCGCCGCCGTGCTGGGCGCCGGGATGCCAGGGGCCGCGCGACAGTTCGGTAGGGACGACGGCATCGCCCGAGACTTCAAAAATGCTGTGGGGAATCGGCGCAGAAGCAGTAGCCAAGACGGTCTCCGTGATGCGGGCTGCGCTCCCGGACGCCGGGGCGCTATGGCCGCCAACGATACACCACGAGATGGCTTGTCTGCTGGCGCCACCGTTCTGTGCGGATACCGGCCATGAACCTTTCAGCCGTGAAAGACCATTGGTGCATTGCAATATGCGAAGCCCCTGCGCACAGGGCGCAACGACCTGTGAATTGGCGTGCGGATCTGCTGCGGTGCAATATCGAATTGTTGTGTTGGGGGCGGGTAATCGAGCATTTTATTGCGTTGACATTGCCAAAGACAAAGTCTTACCCTCCGATCCAAGCTAACTAGACGTTCGCATATAGAACGCAAGTTCGATATGTGGTCATTTCGGATTTCAGGAGACTTGCCTTGAACAAGGTTGCCGGGTTCTTTACAGAACTGATGCGCCGGTATTTGCCGGACCCCTTCGTGTTTGCGATTGGCCTGACGCTGCTCTCCATGGTGATGGCGATGCTGGTCGAGGGACAGGCCGCCAACACGATCATCCTGAACTGGGGCAAGGGGTTCTGGAACCTGCTCTCGTTCACCACGCAGATGGCCGTGATCCTGGCCATGGGCTATGTGCTGGCCACCGCGCCGCTGGTCGATCGTTTCCTGAACAGCATCGTCGCGCGCGCGCATACGCCGCGCGGGGCCATCATCGTGGCGACGCTGGTCGGCGGTATCGGTAGCTACCTGAACTGGGGCTTCGGCCTCGTGATCGGTGGCATCATCGCCCGCAAGCTGGCGCTCAAGGTGAAGGGGGTGCACTACCCGCTGATCATCGCGTCGGCCTATAGCGGCTTCACGATGTACGGCCTGGGCTTGTCCGCCAGCATTCCCGTGCTGATCTCCACGCCGGGCCATCCCATGGAAAAGCTCATGGGCGTTGTGGCGCTCAAGGACACGATCTTCTCCCTGCCGATGCTGCTCACGAGCCTGGCCGTGATCATCACGCTGCCGCTGCTCAACGCGATGCTGCATCCGCGCGATGCCAAGGATGTGGTCGAGATCAAGGACGATGCGGAGGAGGGCCGCGCCGGCGCCGCCGGTGGCCACAGCATGGGCATCGAGAACACGCTGGCCGCGCGCATGAACAACAGCCGCCTGCTGAGCCTGGTCATCGGCCTGTGCGGCATGGCCTACGCGGTGCTGTACTTCACGCAGGGCGGCACGCTGGACCTGAACCTGATCAACTTCCTGATCCTGTTCATCGGGGTGCTGCTGCTGGGCACGCCGGCCAACTACGTCGCCAAGCTGAACGAGGGCATCAAGACGATTTCAGGCATCATCCTGCAATATCCGTTCTATGCCGGCATCATGGCGATCATGGCGGGCTCGGGGCTGGTGGATACCATTTCGCGCGTGTTCGTGGATATCGCCACGCCGCAGACGCTGCCGTTCTGGGGCCTGGTGAGTTCGTTCGTGATCAACTTCTTCGCGCCGTCGGGTGGTGGCCACTGGGTGATTCAGGGGCCATTCATGATCGACGCGGCGAAGGCCATCGGCAGCTCGGTGGCGCAGACCTCGATGTCGGTGATGCTGGGCAACGCCTGGAACGACCTCGTGCAGCCGTTCTGGATCCTGCCGGCGCTGGCGCTGTCGAAGCTCAAGCTCAAGGACGTGATGGGCTATACCGTGATCATGATGTTCTGGGTCGGTGCCATCTATATCGTGGCGCTGCTGGCCTGGGGCATGCTGACGCACTGACCGATGTACTGACAACCAACGCGGAGAGAATCGCATGCCGTTCCTGATCGAGACGTTCGACAAGCCGAATCACCAGCATGTGCGGCAGGCCAACCGGCCCGTGCACCTGGAGTATCTGGAAGCCAACAAGGCGCTGCTGCTGGCCTGCGGCGCCAAGCTCAACGATGACGGCAGCGATGGCGGTGGTGGCCTGTATATCGTCGACGTGGAGACGCGCGAGGCTGCGCAGGCCTTTATCGAAGCCGATCCGTTCCACAAGGCCGCGCTGTTCGCCGAGGTAAAGATCGTGCGGTGGCGCAAGGCCTATCTGGACGGCGTCCGTCATATCTGAACGAAGGCGTAGGTATGAAGCGATGGAAGCAACGGCCCGATGGCGCCAACTGGGGCGACTTCGGTGAGGACGACCAGCTCGGCCGCCTGAACCTGATCACGGCGGCGCGCGTGCGTGCCGCCGCGCAGGAGATTCAAAGCGGCCGGACGTTCTGCCTGTCCCTGCCGCTGGACCTCCCCGGCGGGAATGTGCTGAACCCGCGCCGGCATCCGCCCGTGCTGCGTCCCACTTTCCGTGACGACGTGGCCTACGTGAACTTCCCGCTGGCCAAGGTCGATCCGCGCGCGCTGGACGTGCTCAGCGACGACCAGGTGCTGCTATCCATGCAGTACTCCACGCAGTGGGATTCACTGGCCCACGTGGGCGCGCTGTTCGATGCCGATGGCGATGGGGTGGCCGAACGCGTCTACTACAACGGTTTCCGGCCGAATGCCGATATCGTCGGTCCGGTTGACTATGCTGAAGCCGACCACTTCGCGGCCCATCCCTGCGGGCACGACCACAGCCATGCCGACGCGCTCGGCATCGAGACCCTCGCGGCGCACGGCATTCAGGCGCGCGGCGTGCTGGTCGATCTGGCCGAACACTACGGCCGCGAATGCCGGACGGTCGGCTACGACGACCTGATGCGCGTGATCGACGCCGATGGCATCGAGGTTGGCAGTGGCGACATCCTCGTGCTTCGCACCGGATTCGCCGAGATGCTGGTCGAGATGGCTGGCGAGCCCGATGCCGAACTGTTGCATCAGAGCTGCTGCGCGCTGGACGGGCGCGACGACAAGCTGCTGCAGTGGATCACCGATTCCGGCATTGCCGCGATCGCGGCAGACAATTACGCCGTCGAGCGCTATCCGGCCCGGCCCGTGCCGGCGGAGCAGGGCCCCGTGCCGATGCTGCCGCTGCATCATCACTGCCTGTTCAAGCTCGGCCTGCCGCTCGGCGAACTCTGGTACCTGCGCGACCTGGCCGCCTGGCTGCGCGCCGAGGGTCGCCATCGGTTCTTCCTGTCGGCGCCGCCGCTGCGGCTGCCCGGCGCGATGGGGTCGCCCGTGACGCCCGTTGCCACTACCTGATTCCTCTCTCTTCACTAGGAGCCCACCATGCTGTTCATGGTCGAAATGACTGTTCGTATTCCCCAAACGCTCGACCCGGTTGTCGCCGACAAGATCAAGGCGGAAGAGAAGGCGTACTCCCAGCAACTGCAACGCGACGGCAAGTGGCGCCACCTGTGGCGCGTGGCTGGCCTCTACGCGAACGTGAGCATCTTTGACGTCAAGGATGCCGACGAACTGCACACGCTGCTGACTGGCCTGCCACTGTATCCGTACATGGAAATGAAGGTGACCGCGCTGGCGCAGCACGCCTCTGCCATCGCCCAGAACTGAGCCTCGGAGACCGCCATGCCTTTTGCTGACCTTGCGGGCGTCAAGCTCCATTACCGGTTCGATGGCGATGAGAGCCTGCCCGTGCTGGTGCTGTCGAACTCCCTGGGTACCAGCCTCGATATGTGGCAGCCGCAGATCGCTGCGCTGACGCAGCGTTTCCGGGTGCTGCGCTACGACACGCGCGGCCACGGGCAGTCGTCCGTTACCGAGGGACCGTACAGCATCGCGCAACTGGGCGGCGACGTCATCGCGCTGCTCGACCATCTGGGCCTGCAACGCGTGCATTTCTGCGGGCTGTCGATGGGCGGCATCACGGGCATGTGGCTGGGCGTCCACCACGCTGACCGCCTTGACAAGCTGATCCTGTGCAATACGGCGGCCTATATCGGGCCGCCCGAGAACTGGACCAACCGTGCCGCCGCCGTGGAGCGTGACGGTGTGGCGTCGATTGCCGCCGCCGTAGTCGACAAATGGCTCACGCCGGACTTCGCGGCGCAGCAGGCGGATCTCGTGCAGACGTTGCGGACGATGTTGGGTGCCACCGACGCCCGCGGCTACGCGGCGAACTGCCTGGCCGTGCGCGATTCGGATCTGCGCAACGACGTGCAGCGCATCACCACGCCCACGCTGGTCATTGCCGGCACCGGCGATATCCCGACCCCGCCCGCCGATGGTCGGTATCTGGCGGAGAACATTCCGGGCGCCAGGTACGTGGAACTGTACGCCGCGCATCTCTCGAACCTGCAACAGGTGGAGGGGTTCAATCAGGCTGTGCTGGCGTTCCTGGATCGCTGACGCCTGAGGTGGGCTGCTACCCCCGCCGGACGCCCGGCGGGTAACCCCGGCAGGGTTTCACCGGATCTTGCCGAATCCCCCGGCGGCCCACTGCGCGCCGCTTTCCCGCGTCAAGCGGAAATCTGGTCGCACTTTGACGGTAGCGAGCACGTCCCCGAACTGCCCGACTGCCGTGAGGGTGCCGAATGGCTCGTACTCGTCCGGCGTGATGACAAGCTGGATCGTTACCGCGTCCGAGCCGACTTCCACGGTCACCTGCTTGTTCAGTTGCGCGTGCAACTGCTGTTCGTGTCGACGGATGACTTCCGAAGCGGTCTTCACCAGGGTCTGATGCGCTGTCGCATCGAGCGGCTTCGGATCGACCTTGTTTCGGCCCATGGTCCAGGGGCCGACCAGCGCGGGCTCGGAACTGCCATCCCGGATCATCTCGACGGCCCAGCCGTCACCATCCTCGTTCTTGATGACCCGCGCGGTCCAGCCCTTGTCTCGCCAAAGCCTGGGTTCATGGATGGGGGAGGACTCGGCCTCCGAAGGGACGGTGTCGCTGTGATTCATGGATCTCGTATTCAATGCATGCGGCCTTCGCCGCTGGCGCGCGGCAGCCGCTGCCATGGTGGCGGCTAAACGCCGCATTGTAATGGGATCAGTGTCTCGACGAAATGGCGCCCGCTGCCTTTGCGGGCGGCAGGGTGGTCCATGGTCCAATACCGGCGTTTTCCACGGTTGAATATCTTGGTGAAGTAAGCGAACGTCCTATGGAGCCAACAACATGAAATACTCCCTGCTCGTTGTGTTGCTCGCAGCCGCCGGATGCGCCAGCCCACCGCCGCCCGCGCCCCTTCCCCCGCCGCCGCCGGCCAATGCCAGCAAGGTAGGCCAGAGCCAGATGGCGCCCAAGGCGGCCGCGCAGTGCATCGGATCGAAATGGACGCAACCGGGCGGACAGCCGGCCATGATCCAGTACGTGTACGCCAACGATACGGCATTCGATGTCTTTGTCCCCGGCCAGACCCCGCCCGCCGGAACGGCCGCTATGGTCAGGCCCGCTCCGACCGGCACAGGCTCAACGCTGTATTTCCGCGGCAACGACGCCGCGGCGTCCAGCGTCTTGAGCCAGTGTTCCTAGGCCTGCCGGGATAGCGAAGCGCGTCAGGGGTGGCCGATGGCTGGCTTTTCCCCTGGCACGCCTCGAAATGGACGTCATCGGTCTCCGGCCATCGATTCATTCGTAAGTTAGGTTGACCTGCCCGGGCATGACCTGTATAAGAGTCCTTGCAGGATCATCAAGCAGACCTCAGAGTTCATTGGCGAATCGCCACCTTCCTTGTTTCTTCCTTGAGTATCGTGCCTCGCCGGTATTTTCGTCGTGCGAGAATTTTTTAGGAATTGACATGGCAACAGGTACGGTAAAGTGGTTTAACGACGCCAAGGGCTTTGGTTTCATCACGCCGGAAGCAGGTGGAAATGATCTTTTCGCGCATTTCTCCGAGATCCAGGGCGATGGCTTCAAGTCGCTGCAAGAAGGACAGAAGGTGAATTACGTCGAAGGCAATGGCCCCAAGGGTCCGACCGCGACGAAGATTCAGCCCTCCTGAACTGACTCGACTGGCAACAGTCGTAGAAAAGCTCCGCAGATGCGGAGCTTTTTTTATTTGTGGCGGGTTTTTCCCTACGGAGAAATACACCCGCCGCGAGTGGGAGGGAAGGAGTAGAGTCGATAGGTAGTCGCAAATTCCGATACCTTCTCAATCAAGGGGGCGATTCCAGTATGCAAGGTGCCACTCTGCCATTCAGCTTCCTCTGCACATTAAACGTCGATGTCGAGCGCCTGGCCTACCATGTGGCGGTCAGTTTCCGGGATGGCAACCACCCGGCGGGCGTGCAATTTACAAGCTTCGTTGGCACCGGAAGACGCTCCTTTTCGGTGCGCAGCCCCGACAGCGACCTCCAGCCCGCCACGGGTGAGACCTGCGAACAGCTATGCCGCATCGCCATTGGCCAGGTCCTGCGCGACCAGCTCTACAACAAGGCGGCCGACGGCGACCATGTGCTCGATCTCGACGTGTTGCCATGGGAGGGCGAACTGAAGCCCGTCGGCGCCGGCAATATCGCAAGGCGTCCTGCACGGCGATATTCGCCGGTTTAAGTCCGTCGGGCGGCTTTCCCCGATATATCCCTGAAGCGCACAGTAAGAGCGTATGCTGGTACTGCCAATCGGCAATCAATGCACCGGGAGCATCTCATGGCCAAGAGCCAACTACGCGGCAATCGCGAAGCAAAAAAACCCAAACAGCCCAAGAAGCCGGCCGTGCCGGCAAGCCCGATCGGAACGGTGCATTCTCGGATCGGCAACGACGGCGTCGGCAAGCGGAAGTAAATCGGCGGAAGCCGACCGATGAGGGAGGCGCATCATGATCCATCAGGACTTTAGCTCGACATTCCAGGGGCTGCCACTGACCGCCGAGCAGGAATCGGAAGTTCGTCACTACCTGAACAGGAAGGCCCGGCTCGGCCGGCCATGGGACACCGTGGAGTTGCGGGGAATGCTGGAAGACATGCTGCTGCCGCCCACGGCGGAAGATAGCGACGCCGGCGATACGCAACTGGAGCGTGTCGCCGCGGCGGAACGCGCGGCAGCGTTCGTCGACGACGCCATGGAACCGATCGAGGCGTACGAGGAATGGAACGCCGCCATGGAATCCGAGGGCATGAAAGGCGGCCAGCGCTGAAGGCTGGTTACCAGGTCGAGATGGCGCGGGGCGTGGCGAGCGGCATGCCAATGCCGGCAGCCGGATCGGTCAGTGCCTCGATTTCGATATAGGGCCGCTCCGACTGCACCTTCCCGAATATCGCCGCAAAAGGAACATCGGCGGCATCCCGGCCGGTGCCAATACGCAGCAGGCCGGTCGGAATCGATACCCCTGAGGGATCGAGCAGATACCAGCCGCCCGACAGGTACACCTCAACTACCGCGTGGAAATCCGGCGGGCCCATTGCCGGGTCCGCACCATAGTCCAGGCTGCTGGAAATGCGGGCCGGCATACTCAGCGCGCGGCAAATGGCGATCATCAGGTGGGCGAAATCCCGGCACACGCCGGTTCGCTCCACGATCGTATCGGTCGCCGACGTCCGTTCATTGGTGGAGTGCGAGAGAAATCGGATATGGTTGCGCGCCCATTCCCGGATCGCGTACACGCGCGGGTAGCCGGGGCGCATGCCGCCAAACTCACGCATCGCGAACTCCATCAGGCGGTCTGATTCGCAATAGCGGCTCGGCGTCAGGAAGGGCAGCACCTCAAAGGGCAGTTCGGCGACCGGGACCTGCCGTATCGATTCGCCATCGTCGAGTCGATGATCGATGTCCACCACACACTCATAGCGGATGGCCAGATGGCCCTTGTTCGCCCGAATCCGCAGCATGCGGTTGCACAGGACTGGATCTGTGTAGCGCGTGGCGGGCACCTCCGGCGTGATGGCGAGGTGCTCGGAAACGATGGACTGGCGTCCCGTCCTTGCGGCTTCGATACGCAACAGAAAGTCCGCTGTGGGATCCAGGATCTCATAGGACAGGTTCACCAGGTACCGGATGCGATTCATCGTTGACCTTGCGCCGATGTGGGGAGGGAGACGGCATTCAAAGTGTACTGCTACGACGCTGCGCCTGTATTGTAAGGACGCTCGCATTTGTCGTGCCTGGACCTCTAAACTAGAGCCATGACGCGCCTTAGCAGGGTTCCGCTCTCCGGCCGCCGATGGCCCAACAGATATGCGGAACAACAGTCGGAGGCGAGTCATGCGCACGCTCCTATATTTCATCCTCAATGATGTGGCCACCGCCAAGCTGGCACAGACCCGGCTGCACGCGCTCGTGGCTGGCCCTCAGGAGCCGGATGGTCCGTGGTTTGTACGTCGAGACCGGCAGCCCGTCGAGAGCCTGCCCGGCACCGACACGGGCCAGATTACCTACCGCGATGAAACCGCAATGGGCGGATTTGTCGCCGGCGCCATTGCCGGCGTCGCCATCACCGTTGCGTACGGCACATCGTTTGGTCCGGCCGAAAGCACGATCGCCGCACTGGGGGTTGCCATGCTCGGCGGCATGCTGGGCTGGCTGCTCGGGGCAAGACTCGGTGGCAAGTTCTTGCGCGTCGGCTTGACGGAACGCCGACTCCCCATGGCGCCGGGGCAGCTCGTGATGGTGGCAAGTTGCCACGGCGGTTCCTGCGCGCCGATGCGCAGCATCGTCAAGGAGTTGGGCGGCGTTTGCCTCGCCGGGACAGCTTACCGCGGCTGGCCCCGTTGACCATGCGATAACGACGGCCCCGTCGACCATTCAGATCTGGGATTGCCTTTCCGTGGCCTGACAGTCCTTCTCCAGCATGGTGAGTACGTCGTAGAACACTTCATGCCAATCGGGGTGCGCGGGGTCGCCCACGTGTTGGTCATGGCCATCGGCAACCTTCGCGTGCAAGCCGTGACGCGTGAGTGTCATCACGACGGGCACCTCGGCGCTGTGCACCACGGCATCCCCTGCGTCGAACGTGACGACGTAACGAAAGCCGTAGCTTTTCGGACCGGGCTCTCCGGTCGGCTTGACCGATATCAGCGCGGGCGGCGCCTGCAAATATGCAGCCAGCTTCTCACTCGTGGATCTGGCGACCGATTCCAGCAAGGCCCTGTGATCCTTTTCGCGCGTCGATGCCTCGAAGAATCGATCGCGTAACGCTTCATACGGGGACATCGCGCCTCCTCGCCCTGCTGTGGGACAAAAGACCATGCCTCTACTGTAGAACGCGCGCGCAACGTCCGTACGTATCGGTGATCCAGGTCGCAGGTTCGTGGGGTGCCATCCTCAACGAAGGAAATAGATGCTAGAGGCCATTCGCCACGCTTTTTCGTTTCTGCCTACGCCGTCGCCATGGCATGACAAGGCGCCGGTCCGGGGAGAACTGTTTGGCATCGAACGGCTGGAGCAGCATGCGCAGAGCCTGGCGGCCGCGCAGACCGTGACCGCCAGCCCGCCCAGGGTCCCCACGCTGCAGAGCCGCCTCAAGGACAATGCGGCGGTCTTACTGCGCGCCTACCGGGCCGGTGCGTCCGAATTGGAGAAGGGGCGCAGCGTGGTGCCCGCCGCAGAGTGGTTGCTCGACAACTACCACCTCGTCGAAGCGCAGGTCCGGGAGATTCGCGATGCCTTGCCGCCCGGCTACTATCGCCAGCTGCCCAAGCTGAGCAGCGGACCGTTCGCCGGCTACCCGCGCGTCTTTGGCATCGCCTGGGCGTTTGTCGCGCACACCGACAGCCATATCGATGCCATCGCGCTGCGGCGCTTTATCGCCGCCTATCAGCGCGTGACACCGCTGACCATCGGGGAACTGTGGGCCGTCGCCATTACGCTGCGCATTGTCCTGATCGAGAACCTGCGCCGGCTCGCTGACCAGATGACAGCGGGGCGCGCCGCCCGCGCCGACGCCGATGGCCTGGCGCGCCGTGTACTGGTCGAGGGATGCGGCCGATCGGCGCTGGAAGCCGATATTGCGGCGCGTTCCGTCCTGCCCTTGTCGGAGCTGTTTGCCGCGCAGCTGGCCAAGCGGCTGCGTGACCAGGACCCCGTGACCACGCCGATCCTTGGCTGGCTGGAGGCGCGGCTCGGGCGGCAGGGCGTTTCCGTCGATGACGTGGTACTGCATGCCCAACAGCGGCAAGGGGCGTCCAATGTCACGGTCCGCAACGTCATTACCAGCTTGCGGTTGATCTCGGACCTCGACTGGACCGAGCTGTTCGAGGACGTCAGCCTCGTCAACCGGGTGTTGTGCGCGAACAGCACGTTCGCGCTCATGGACTTCCCGACGCGCAACCTTTACCGCAGCGCCATCGAGCGCCTGGCGCGGGGCGCGACGCTATCCGAGCTGGAGATCGCCGACCGCGCGGTAGGGGCCGCCCGTGCCGCGACTGGAATCGGGCACGATGCCGGCCGCGTCGAATGCGCGACGGACGCCGGCTACCACCTGATCGGTGACGGACTCGCTACCTTCGAGGCGTCGATCGGATACCGACCCACCGTCGCGCAGCAGCTCAGCCGCTTTCATCTCCGGCTCGGCATCGGCGGCTACCTCGGGGCGACGTTGCTGGTCACCGTCCTGCTGCTCGCTATCTCGTTGTGGCTTCTGGGAGTTCCGGCGCTGGCCGCAACGGGCGGATGGCCCATGCTGCTCGCGCTCGTTGTGCTGATCTGGCTGATCCCCGCCAGCGAAGTCGCCTTCGCGCTGATCAACCGGGCGATTGCGTGGCACTTCGGGGCCGTCATCCTGCCCGGTCTGGCGCTTTCTGCCGGCGTGCCGCGCTCCCTGCGGACCCTGATCGCCGTGCCGACGCTGTTGTCCGGCGAGCCCGAGCTGCGCGCCCAGATCGAGGGGCTGGAGGTGCACCATCTTTCCGGGGCCGGCGGCGACTTGAGTTTCGCCTTGCTGACCGATGGCGTAGACGCCGATCAGGAGGTCATGCCCGGCGACGCGCATCTGCTCGCAGTCGCCGCCGACGCCATCGCGCTACTCAACGAGCGCCATGGCCCAGGGCCAGCGGGAGACCGCTTTCTCCTGCTCCATCGGCGCCGCATCTTCAATGCGGGCGAGGGCGTCTGGATGGGGTGGGAGCGCAAGCGCGGCAAGCTGCACGAGCTGAACCGCCTGTTGCGGGGCGCCACCGACACCAGCTATGTGCCGGTGGACGGCGCGCCGCCGCGCGTACCGGCTGACGTCCGCTATGTCATTACGCTGGATGCGGACACGCGCCTGCCGCGAGACGCCGCGTTGCGGCTGATCGGCAAGATCGCGCATCCGTTAAACCGGCCCCGCTTCGACCCTGCGCTGCAGCGGGTCATCGGCGGCTATGCGGTCCTCCAGCCTCGGGTGACCCCGTCGCTGCCGGTTGGGCGGGAGGGATCGTTGTTCCAGCGCATCTTCTCCGCGCCGGGCGGCATCGATTCCTATGCCACCGCAGCATCCGATGTCTATCAGGACTTGTTCAACGAAGGGTCGTACGTTGGCAAAGGCATCTACGACGTCGACGCCTTCGAGGCGGCACTGTCCGGCCGGATCGCCGATAACACCGTGCTCAGCCACGACCTGCTCGAAGGCATGTTCGCGCGTACGGGCCTGGCGTCGGATATCGAGGTGGTCGAGGAATTTCCCGCGCGCCATGACGTGGCCGCCAAGCGGCAGCACCGCTGGACGCGCGGCGACTGGCAGCTCCTCGGCTGGATCTTCGGACACCATGCCGGGCGCGATGCGGTGCCCGCCGTAGGCCGCATGAAGATGTTCGACAACCTGCGCCGCTCGGTCCTGCCGCTCTGCCAACTGGCGGCGCTCGCGACGAGCTGGCTCGCGCCCGCGCCGCTCAACCTGCATGCCACGCTGCTGGTGCTGGCCGCCATCAGCATCCCGATCCTGCTGCCGGGCCTGCTTTCGCTGCGCCCCCATCACACGGCGGTGCGATGGCGCAGCCACGCGGCGATGCGGCTGGCCGATCTGCGCACCGCCGCCATGCAGATCCTGTTCACCGTGGCGTTCCTGCCGGACCAGGCTTGGAGCACCGGCGACGCCATCGTCCGGACACTGACGCGGCTGCTCCGCACGCGGCGCCACTTGCTCGAATGGACGACTGCCGCGCAGTCGAAGCGCAATCCCCGGCTCGATCTCGCGGGGTTCTACCGTCGCATGCTGGGCGGGATCCTGCTGACCGTGGTGGTGGCTGCCATCACGATCGGTGTCGCGCCATCCGGCTGGCCGCTGGTGACGCCGTTTGTCTTGCTGTGGCTCGCCGCGCCGGCGCTCGCGCTGTGGGCCAGCCGTGCGACGCGCGCTGCGCCCCGGCTTACGCTGTCCGAGGAGGAAGCGGGAGAACTGCGCCGGATCGCGCGTCGCACGTGGCGCTACTTCGAGGTCTTCGTCACGCCGGCGGACAACATGCTGCCCCCGGACAACGTGCAGGAGAGCCCCCGGCAGGTCGTGGCGAACCGGACTTCCCCGACCAATATCGGCCTGTACCTGCTGTCCGCCGTGGCCGCGCACGACTTTGGCTGGGCGGGGACGACCGAAACGGTGGCGCGGCTCGAGGCCACGTTTGACGCGCTGCGACGGCTGTCGCGCTATCGCGGACACTTCTTCAACTGGTATGGCACCCAGGACCTCCGTGCGCTCACGCCCGCCTATGTGTCGTCCGTCGACAGCGGCAATCTAGCCGGCCATCTCATCGTGCTGGCCAACGCCTGCGAAGGCTGGGCGCGCACGCCTGCCGCCGCGACGGAGGCGCCGGAGACACGCGAGGGCATGCAGGACAGCGTCACGCTGGCCCATGAGGCACTGGGGAGTTTGCTGCAGGCAGGCAGCGAGCAGGGCCGCGAGGTCGAGGCGTTGCTGAACGAAATCGACGATCATCTGCACGGCGCGCAGCGGACGGCCACGTTGATGCCCACGCTGCGGCGGCTGGCCGACCACGCCACGCGGCTCTGCGCGGACATGCGCCCGGCCGCCGGCAATGACGCGCTGGGTGACCTCTCGTTCTGGCTCGGCGCCCTGTCCAGACGGGCGGTAGAACATGAGCGCGATGGCGCGGCGCTTGCCGCCGCGTCGCCAGACGTGGCTGTCCGGCTTCTCGCGCTCGCCAGCGAGGCGCGCGAGATGGCGATGTCCATGGACTTCTCCTTCCTGTTCAATGGGGAACGCAAGCTGTTGTCGATCGGCTTTGCGATGGACGATAACCGGCTCGACACCAGCTGCTACGACCTGCTCGCCTCGGAGGCGCGACTGGCCAGCCTGTTCGCCATCGCAAAAGGGGATGTGCCCACGCGGCACTGGTTCCGCCTGGGCCGTGCCGCCACACCGCTCGGCAACGGTTCGGCGCTGATCTCGTGGTCCGGCTCCATGTTCGAATACCTGATGCCGTCACTGGTGATGCGTGCGCCGAAGGGCAGCCTGCTCGAACAGACCAGCTGGCTGGTGGTCGAGCGCCAGCGCACCTACGGTCGCTCGCTGAGCATTCCCTGGGGCATCTCGGAGTCCGCGTACAACGCGCGCGATCTCGAGTTCACGTACCAGTATTCGAACTTCGGCGTGCCAGGCCTCGGCCTGAAGCGGGGTCTTGCCGAGAACGTGGTGATTGCGCCGTACGCCGCCGCGCTCGCCGCCATGGTTGACCCGCCTGAAGCGCTGCGCAACTTCAGGGATCTCATGCGCATCGGCGCGCTGGCTCGGTACGGCTTCTACGAAGCCATCGACTTCACGCGCTCGCGCTTGCCGGAGAACCAGGACCACGCCATCGTGCGGGCCTTCATGGCCCACCACCAGGGCATGAGCATTGTCGCGCTCGCCAACACGCTGCTGCACGGCGTCATGCGCGAGCGCTTCCATCAGGAGCCGATGGTCCAGGCGACCGAATTGTTACTGCAGGAGCGCATTCCGCGCAATGTGGCGATCGCGCCGCCGCGTGCCGAGGACGTCAAGGCTTCGGCGATTGCCCCCACGGTCCAGGATTCGACGGCCAGGCGGATGCCTGGCGCGGTCGTCGGGCCACCTGTCACCCATCTGCTCTCGAACGGGCGCTACACCGTCATGCTGACGGCAGCGGGGGCCGGCTACAGCCATTGGCGCGACCTGTCGGTCACCCGGTGGCGGGAGGACGCCACCTGCGATGAAGATGGGTCGTTCATCTTCCTGCGCGACAACGAGGACGGACGGGTCTGGTGCGCCGGCGCGTGGATCCCCGGCAGCGACGATGTTGGCGAGGACAACGAGGTGCTGTTCGTCGAGGATCGCGCGGCGTTCCATCGGCGCGATGGCGCGCTGACCACCACGCTCGACGTGCTGGTATCGGGCGAGGACGACGGCGAGGTGCGGCGTGCGTCGCTGTCCAACAGTGGTCGCCGAACCCGCGAGATCACGTTGACCTCCTACGCCGGGCTGGCGCTCTCGGCGCAGGCGGCGGACGTCGCGCATCCGGCGTTCTCCCGGCTGTTCATCCAGACCGAGTATCTGGCCGAGTTCGGCGCACTGATCGCGACCCGCCGGCCCCGCTCGCAAACCGATCCGCAGATCTGGGCCGCGCATTTCGCGGTGGTGGAGGGGGACGTCTGTGCCGACCCGGAGTATGAGTCCGACCGGGCGCGCTTCCTGGGGCGGGGTCGGACCATCATGACGGCGCGCGCAGTGCAGGACGGCGGGCCGCTCTCGAATACGACAGGCACGGTGCTGGATCCCATCTTTTCGCTGCGGCAGCAGGTGCGCATCGCCCCCGGTGGGGTGGCGCGCGTGGCGTTCTGGACCGTCGTGGCGGCGTCGCGCGCCGAGCTGCTCGATCTGATCGACAAGCACCACGATCGCAGCGCCTTCGACCGCGCCCGGACCCTCGCATGGACGCAGGCGCAGGTCCAGCTGCGTCATCTGGATATCAAGTCGAACGAGGCTGCGGACTTCCAGCGGCTGGCGGCAGCCATCCTGTACGCGGACCGCCGCCTCAGGGCGCCATCCGGGGCGATCGCGCGCGGCGCTGGCCTCCAGTCCGGGCTGTGGCCGCACGCCATCTCTGGCGACCTGCCGATCGTTCTGTTGCGTATCGACGAGATCGACGATATCGCGCAGGTTCGCCAGTTGCTGCGTGCGCATGAGTACTGGCGCATGAAGCGGCTCGGCGTCGATCTCGTTATCGTGAACGAGCATGCCTCGTCGTATGTGCAGGACCTGCAGGTCGCCATCGACACAGCGGTACGCAGCAGCCAGTCGCGGCCGCGTCTGGGCGAGGAGTTCGCCCAGGGGGCGGTCTACGCGCTGCGCGCCGACCTGATGACCGGCGAGGCGCGTGCGTTGCTGCAGTCCGTCGCACGCGTGGCGCTGATTGCACGCCGGGGCGCGATTGCCGACCAGCTTGCACGGATTCCCGATCCGGCGTGGGCACCGCCGCCAACGTTGCCGCTTACGCCGCCGCCGTCCCGGTGGCCGCCTGCCGTTGCAAGTACCTCGTACGATCGGGCCTCGCTCGAGTTCTTCAACGGTTTGGGTGGCTTCGCCCGGGATGGCCGGGAGTACGTCGTGATCCTGGAGGACGGCTCCACCACGCCGGCGCCATGGATCAATGTCATTGCCAATGACGGCTTTGGCTTCCAGGTGTCGACCGAGGGCAGCGGCTATACGTGGTCCGTCAACAGCCGGGAGAACCAGTTGACGCCATGGTCCAACGACGCCGTCTCGGACCCGGCAGGGGAGGCCATCTACGTGCGCGACCTGGCGTCGGGCGAGGTCTGGACAGCCACCGCGCAGCCGGTGCGTGATGGCGGCAAGTACATCGCCTGTCATGGCTTTGGATACAGTCGATTTTCACACGTGGCGCACGGCATCGGGCTGGAGCTGCTGCAGTATGTGCCGGTCGATGACCCGGTGAAGATCTCGCGGATGACGCTGCGCAATCTCTCCGGGGAGCATCGGCAGCTGTCCGTGACGGCCTATGTCGATTGGGTCCTCGGCCTGTCGCGCGGCGCCTCGGGCCCTTACATCGTGACCGAGTTCGATGCGGAAAGCGGCGCGATGCTGGCGCGGAACCCCTGGAATCTCGCGTTTCCCGGCCGGGTCGCGTTCGCCTGTCTGGTCGGGACCACGACGAGCTGGACAGCCGACCGAAGCGAGTTTATTGGCTATCGCGGCACGCTCGGCCGCCCGGCGGCGCTGGTCGCCCCCGCCGGCTCGGCATCGCTTTCCGGCGCGGCCGGCGCGGGGATGGATCCTTGTGCGGCCCTCCAGTGTCATGTCTCGCTCGCGCCGGGCGAATCCACCGAGGTGGCCGTGCTGCTCGGGCAATGCGCCGGCGCCGATGAGGCCCGCGCCTTGATCGCCCGCTATCGCGCCGAGAATCTCGACAGCACGCTCGCGGCCGTGACGGCGCAATGGACGGATCTGCTCGGCGCGGTGCAGGTCAAGACGCCGGATCGCGCGATGGACATCATGCTCAATGGATGGTTGCTCTACCAGACGCTCGCCTGTCGCGTCCGGGCCCGTTCGGCGTTTTATCAGGCCAGCGGTGCCTACGGGTTTCGCGACCAGTTGCAGGACACCATGGCGCTCACCTTCGCCCGCCCCGCCGAGACGCGGCGCCATCTGCTGCGCGCCGCCGCGCGGCAGTTCGAGCCAGGCGACGTCCAGCACTGGTGGCTACCGCATTCAGGGCAGGGCGTGCGCACGCGGATTTCGGACGACTGCGTCTGGCTGGCCTTCGCCACGGCGACCTATGTGATGGGGGCGGATGATGCCGCGGTGCTGGACGAGCGCATCCCCTTCCTTGACGGGCCGGCACTGGCTGCCGGCGACCACGACCTGTTCTTCCAGCCCATGGTGGCTGAGGCCAGCGCGTCGCTGTTCGAGCACTGTGCGCGCGGCATTGACCGCTGCATCGGCCTGACAGGCGAGCACGGCCTGCCGCTGATTGGTGGAGGTGACTGGAACGACGGGATGAATCTGGTAGGCGCTGGCGGCAAGGGCGAGAGCGTCTGGCTGGGATGGTTGCTCGCCCGCACTATCGCGCTGTTCGCCCTGCTGGCTGACGCGCACGATGCCGACCGTGCCGCCAGATGGCGGGCCCATGGGCTGGCACTGCGCGAGGCGCTGGAACAGCATGGCTGGGATGGCGCGTGGTACCGCCGGGCCACCTACGATAACGGCACGCCGCTGGGCTCGAAGGACAGCGAGGCCTGCCGGATCGATGCCATCGCCCAGTCCTGGTCGGTGCTGTCTGGCGTGGGCGACCCTGCCCGAAGCGCGATGGCCATGGCGTCGCTCGACCAGCGGCTTGTCCGCCGCGACGAAGGGCTAGCGCTGCTGTTCTCGCCGCCATTTGACGGGGGCGTGGATGACCCCGGCTATCTCCGGGCTTACCCGCCCGGTGTCCGCGAGAACGGTGGTCAGTACAGTCACGCCGCGATGTGGAGCGTCCTGGCCTTTGCGGAGCTGGGGGACGCGGACACTGCCGTCGAACTGTTCTCGATGCTCAACCCGATTCACCATGCGCTGACGCCGCAGGCAACGGACCGCTACAAGGTGGAGCCTTATGTGGTGGCGGCCGACGTCTATTCGGTCGCCCCCCACGTCGGCCGTGGCGGCTGGACGTGGTACACCGGGGCGGCGGGATGGATGGTGCGGGCAGGCGTCGAGGGCATCCTCGGCATCCGGCGGGAGGGCGCCTGGCTGCTAATCGCGCCACGGATTCCCGCAAGCTGGCCGGGCTTCCAGGCCACCATCGCACTGGGTGCCGGCCACTACGATATTCGCGTGGAGCGAAGGGGCGCCAACGATCCAGTGTCGGCCGCGATGCTGGATGACTTGCCCATCCCCTGTGTCAACGGCGCCGTGCGCGTGCAGTTGGAGGACGGGGAGCACCGTCTGGTCCTTCGCCTCGGCGACGTTCAGCTTCGGACGGCGCCGTCCTCGAACTTGGCAAATACGCGGGCCTGAACCGCTTCCATGATGGCGAGCGTGCTCTCGTCTGCTGGGGCGCTGGCCGTCACGCCGGTCGCGTCCTTCGGCTTGGCGCCGAGAGGGTAGAAGACAAACTCGGCGTCGATCTTGCCGGCCGTTTCCTTTTTGAGGCGTCGGTTGAGTGCTTTCAGGTACTGCTTCTTGTTGGTCTTTGACATGTTTTCCCGTTGACGTGCGGTTTGGCAAGTGGCGCCAGGGATTATGCGCCAGGCGAATCGGGCCGCCGATCGAGCGACGACTGCGGTACGTATTTGCGCCGAAGGACTTCCAGCACTCTCTTCTCCGCGAAGAGTAGAACATAGTCCTTGCACTTCGCATCGGACAGCAATGCGTCCCATGCACTCCAGAACTCCTGTCGGACAACTTCCCTTGGTATGCCACTGCGAAGTGCGATGCGCTCGATGGCCTGGACCGCCAGCGGAGGACGCCCGGAATCCTCACCTGACGCCGGTTCAGGATTTCCAGTGCCAGCGTCAGAGTCCGTCATGGATGATGTTGATACATGCGTTTTTACCACACCAAGTGTAGACGCTGCCTGTTTGGGTAGCCGTGCCAGATGCCGGCATCGCGGTGCGGTGCGTTCCCTATCGAACCAAGTGCCTTTTTCGCCCAGCGGCCCGGCCCTGTCCGAGGGATCGCTGGCGCATCTCGCGCCACGCTCGATGCCTGGGCGGCTGTCCCAAATTAGCAAATGAATGTCCCACATCGACAAGCGCCCGCCCTGGAAACGGCAGAAACTCGCTCCGAATTCATCCAACGATGAACCGGCCCAAGGTTCATCAGGCCGCAGGAGACGAGCATGAGAATCAGGCAAATCACTCCCGCCATCGGGGCGGAGATTTCGGGGGTCGACCTTGGAGAAGCGTCGCGCGACCCTGCGCTGTTCGCGGAGATCAAGGCCGCGCTGCTTGCGCACAAGGTGCTGTTTTTTCGCAATCAGGACATCACGCGGGCCGAGCACGTGAAGTTTGCGCGCGGCTTCGGCGAGCTGGAAGACCATCCCGTCGCCGGCAGTGACCCGGAGTACCCCGGCCTGGTGCGCATCTACCGTAGTGACAATCCGCACAGCTACGAGAACAACTACCACTGCGATGGCCTGTGGCGGCCCAATCCCGCCATGGGGGCGGTCCTGCGCTGCATGGAATGTCCCGAGATCGGTGGTGACACCATCTGGGTCAACATGGTCAAGGCGTACGAAGAGATCCCGGAAGAGATCAAGCAGAAGATCGATGGCCTGCGCGCCAGGGCCAGCATCGAACACAGCTTCGGCGCGGTCATGTCGCCCGAGGGCCGCGCAAAACTGGTCGCGGAGCATCCGTCGGTGGAGCATCCGGTCGTGCGTATCCATCCGGAGACCGGGGAGAAGGTGCTGTTCGTTGGCGCAGGGTTCACCACGCATTTCACCAACTACAGCACGCCGGCCAATGTACGCCATGGCGTCGACAAGGCGCCGGGTGCCGCGTTGCTGCTGAACTATCTGATCAGCCGCGCCACCATTCCCGAGTATCAGGTGCGCTGGTCATGGCAGCAGGGCGACGTGGCCGTGTGGGACAACCGCTGCACGCAGCACTATGCGCTGAACGACTACTGGCCAGCGCCACGAAAAATGGAGCGCGCCGGCATCGTGGGCGACATCCCCAAGTAACCACACGTTCGCGTCTTCCCCACGGAGCATCATCATGAACTTTCTCGACGGCCATCTCTTCCCCGAGAACCAGCAGCCGCTGATTATCACCGCCGCACCCTACGCCCCAGGCTGGCTGCCTTCCGACTTCCCCGAGGACATTCCGGTCACAATGGAAGCACAGATCCAGAAGGCGGTGGACTGCTACAACGCCGGCGCGACCGTGCTGCATTTGCACGTGCGCGAACTCGACGGCAAGGGCAGCAAGCGCCTGTCCAAATTCAACGAGTTGATTGCCGGCGTTCGCAAGGCCGTGCCGGAGATGATCATCCAGGTAGGCGGCTCGATCTCCTTCGCCCCCGAGGACGAGGGCCAGGCCGCCAAGTGGCTGTCTGACGATACCCGGCACATGCTGGCCGACCTGGATCCGAAGCCGGATCAGGTGACGGTGACGGTCAACACTTCGCAGATGAACGTGACCGACCATGCCGAGGATGCGGACTTCCGGGGCACCTCGCGCCAGGACATGACGCTCTTCAACGCCTACAAGAACTTGACGGTGCCCGCCAACCCGGGCTGGGTCGAGGAGCACGTGCGCCGCCTGACGCTGGCCGGCATCCAGAGCGAGTTCCAGTGCTACAACGTCAACAGCCTCGAGTCAGTCGAGCGGCTGATGCGACGCGGCTTCTACCGGGGGCCGCTGAACCTGAACTGGGTGGCGATTGGCGGCGGGATGGATACGCCCAGCATCTACAGCCTGGCCAACTTCATGCGTGCCGTGCCGGATGGCGCCGTCGTGACCGTGGAAAGCAATGTGCGCAATGTGCTGCCCGTCAATACGATCGGCATCGCCATGGGCTTGCATGTGCGCTGCGGCACGGAGGATGTGCTGTGGAATCCGAGGCGCACGGCGAAGCAGAGCACTGTCGAGCAGATCGAGCAACTGGTGCGTATCTCGCGCGAACTGGGCCGGGACATCGCCACGGCCGGACAGGCGCGGGAGATCAGCAGGATCGGCGTGTTCTACGACACGGTAGAAGAGTCCTTGAAAGCCAACGGATTCGCGCCCAACCGCAACGGCGGAACGCAGGGCTTCTTGCGGAAGACCCAGTAAGCGCCCGTCACTGGGCCGATAAGAAAGGAGACAGCCATGCATCACATCACCCGGACGGTGCGTCAGGTACTCGCGATCACGCTTGCCTGCGGCGCGCTGATCGCCACGCAGGGCGTCCAGGCCGCCGAATGGCCAACCAAGCCGGTGCGGATACTGGTGGGCGCCCCGCCGGGCGGCACGGCGGACACCCTGGCGCGGCTGTTCGCGCAGGCGCTGCAGGGGCCGCTCGGGCAGACCGTGATCGTCGACTACAAGGCCGGTGCGGCCGGGACCATCGCGGTGCAGGGCTTGTTGTCTGCACCGCGGGACGGCTACACCTTCATGTTGATCCAGAAGGGCATCGCCTCGGAGGTGCCGCACGCCATCAAGGTGCACTACGACCCCTTCAAGGACATCGTGCCGATCGTCCAGCTCACGCGGCAAGGGCTGATACTGGTCGGCAATCCGGGCCTGCCGGCGAAGAGCCTGCCGGAACTTGTCCGGTACATCAAGGCGCACCCCGGAAAGGTCGACGTTGCGAACTTCGGTATCGGCCTGCGCGGCCATACCATCGGCGTCCAGTTCAATCGACTGGCTGGGCTCGATACCGGTGCCGTGAGCTACAAGGGGTCTCCCCCGGCGTTGCAGGACATCATGGGCGGACAGGTTCCCCTTATGTTCGACGGCCCGGCCACCTCGCTGCCGTTTATCAAGGCCGGCAAGCTGACGGCCTTCGCCGTTGCCTTTCCTCAACGGCTCACGGCGCTTCCCGGTGTGCCCACTTTTACGGAGCTGGGCTATCCGGACCTCAACGAAGTGGGCTGGATGGGACTCTGGGCCGCGCCGGATGTACCCCAGGCCGTGATCGCCAGGATGCGCGACGCCATCCTCAACGCCATGCAATCGCCCACGCTGCGGCGAAAGATCGAAGACATGGGCATGGATGTTGGCACGCCCGCGACGCCCGAGGAGCTTTCCCGGGACGTGCGGGAGTCCTATGAGCGCCAGGGCAAGCTGCTGCGTTCGATCAACTTCACACCCCAATGACGTCGCGCGAGGTTCGCGCGCGGGCAGTCCATCCCGTGGCCATGCGTTGCAGGCGGGCGAGTTCAAGAGGAGGCAGGATGAAAGCAGTACGTGTGTTACCAGGCGCGGACGGCGGTTCGCTGGCGGTGCAGGATATTCCGGTGCCGAAGCCGGGGCCCGGTGAGGTGCTGGTGCGCGTCCGCGCGTCGGGCATCAACTATGGCGAGATCAAGTACATGCGGGAGCATCGCACTGGATCGGCGATGACGGCGGGTGTCGAGTTTGCGGGCGAGGTCGCCAGCGTGGGCGAGCAGGTCAGCGGCTGGCGCGAAGGCGACCGCGTCATGGGGCATGGCCGGAACTGCCATGCCCAGTACGTGGTCGTCTTCCCGCTGGCGCTGATGCCGGTACCGGAGGATGTCTCGTGGACCGAGGCAGCAGTATTTCCCAACGTCTTCATCACCGCTCACGATGCCCTGATCACCAACGGCGAGTTGAAGGCCGGGGAGTCGGTGTTCATCAATGGCGCCTCGGGCGGGGTTGGCATGGCCGCGATCATGGTCGCGGCGGCGCTGGGCGCCCGGCCGGTGATCGCGTCATCGCGGTCGGACGAGAAGCTGAAACGCCTTGCCGGCTATGGGGTCGACGTCGGCATCAATGCCTCGCGTGACGCGCAGGTCGAAGCCATCATGGCTGCCACCGACGGGCGCGGTGTCGACGTCATCCTGGACACGATTGGCGGCACGGTCTTCGAGGACCATGTCAGGAGCCTCGCCATCCAGGGTCGCCTGGTCAATCTCGCAAGACTGGGCGGGGCAAGCACCGCGCAGCTGGATCTCAACCTGCTGTGGCTGAATCGCCTGAAGCTGATGGGCGCCACGTTTCGCACGCGGAGCGAGCAGGAGCGGCTGGCGTGCATCCAGGCGTGCGCGCGCGACCTGCTGCCGCATTACCGGGAAGGCAAGCTCCGGCTGCCGATCGACCGCACGTTCCCCATGGATGCGATCGGCGATGCCTATGCCTATATCGAACGCAGCCAGCACATGGGCAAGATCGCGCTTATTGCGGACTGACGGCGGGAGCCGGGCGACGATGAGCCCGGCCGGCAGTGGGGCCGGCTGACGGATCGGCCTCATGCTTGCGCCAATCCGTGACGCTGCAGCCAAAGGCCGCACGAAACCAATGGCTGAAACTGCTCTGCGTGGCGAATCCCAGCAGGCTCGCGATCTCGCCGATCGGCTGGTCGCTTTCCCGCAAGTGCCGGATTACCAGGTTGCTGCGTGTCTCGTCAAGTAGGGCGGAGAAGGTCAGCCCTTCGACGATGAGGTGGCGGTGCAGCGTGCGCCGGTCGATGCCCAGGTGCCGGGCTACCTGCTGCGCCGTGCACCGGCCACTCGGGAGCAGCGCCAGGATCAGCTCGCTGCAGGAGGCGCGGATGCCTGTGCCGCGGCGCTTCAGCGCGGCGTCGAGGTGCCTCCGCGCCAGTTCCATGGCGCCGGAATGGTCGGGCGTGCGCAGCGCTTGCAGATCGGAAGCCGCGCAGACGATGCCGTTGAACGGCTGGTTGAAGCTCGGATTACGTCCGAAAAACGTGCGGTGGGCTGAGACATCGGCTGGCTGGCGGTGCGTGAAGCAGACCTGCAACGGCCGCCATTTCGGGCCGACCAGCTCGCACAAGATGCGAAACATCATGGCCACCGACAGCTCCATTGCCTGGCGGGTAGCCGGACCGGGTGTCGGCAACAGATCCTCCCGGATGGTGACGGTCGGGCCGTCGTCCTCGATACGTATGACCAGTGCGGTGCTAACCAGTCGCAGGTAGCGGCACAGGGTAGCGAGCGCCTGTCGTGGTGACGGCTCTTCCTTCAGCACCAGGCTGATCGGTCCGAGATTCGAGAGGGAGCGACGCGCCGCCAGCCGGAGTGCAATGTCTTCCATGCCGGTTGCACTCGCCGTGGTCTCGAGCAACTCGCGCAGGGCATGGCTGGGAATGGGGGACTCGGGGTCCTTGAGCAGCCGCGTCGACAGGCCGACCTTGCGGAGGAAGATCCCCGGATCCAATCCAAGCGACTCCATCAGTTCGATGTAGCCGTTCAGGCTGGCACTGCGAACAATTCGTCCGGTGTATGGCATGGAGAGGGCTTGCTGGCATGCGGTGCAGGCGATTATGCCTCAGCACGGTGTCCTGTCAGGTGGCTGGCGGAGGCGGCAGAAGCCGCCGAAAAGATGTTGACCGTCATTGGCATGTGCCCCAAACCAAACATGCGACCAGGGTGTCGGGGCAGATCTGCACGGCGCGTCTGCTGCTTGCCTTGGGGGTTTTCATTTTCCGTTGCTAAGATAATTCGAGTTCACCCCTGCTCAAGGCGGAGATCGATGCCCCGCGCCCGTTGTCATTGGTTGACGCTCCTCGCCGCCGGACTACTGGCGCTGGCATCCATTGCCGCATATGGGCAGGAGGTGCTGCTGCTCGGCGGCTTCTATACCAACCCGCCGATCCAGACCGAGGACGACCGTAGCTACGCCTATGCCTACGTCTATCAGCAAAACCTGACGGAGCACTGGTACGCCAGCTATACCTACCTGAACGAGGGCCATATCACCGGCCATCACCGCGACGGGCACAGCGCCCAACTCTGGTGGCGTTACCTGGCGCTGGACAGGCGGCTGGCGCTCTCGCTGGGCGCCGGCCCTTATCTCTATTTCGACACCACCAGCCACCAGCCCGATGGCAGCTACGAAAACAAGCACGGCGTCGGGGTGTTGGCCAGCGCGGCGGCCAGCTGGTACGTCGGTGGCCCCTGGATGTTGCAGGCACGCTTCAACCGGACGTGGCAGGCGTCGGGCTTCAATTCCAACACGGTTCTGCTGGGCGTGGGCTATCAACTCGACCGCGACAACCTGCCAGGGCCGGTCGTGGGATCGGCTCACCGGGGCAAAGACGCCACGCCCAACGAACTGACCGTCATGCTGGGTGGCGTCGTCGTCAATGATTTCGAGTCGGACATGGTCTTTGGCGGCGCGCTTGAATATCGGCACCAGCTTTGGCGCTACGTGGAAGGGACGGTCAGCTACCTCGACGAAGGAAGCGCCAGGTCAGTCCGGCGCCGCGGCGTGGCGACGCAGGCCTGGGTATCCGGGGCCTTCCTGGGAGACCGGCTGACGCTCGGTTTCGGTGCCGGTCCTTATTACGCTACCAGCCTCCGTGTCAGCGGCCCCGGCGCGGACCCCTCACCGTCCCATTGGTCTGGCCTGTTTACGCTGTCGACAAGCTACCGGCTCGGCGATCACTGGCTGGCACGGCTGTCATGGAACCGAACCCTGACGGGATACAGCCGGGATACGGATATGTTCCTCGCAGGGCTCGGCTATCGCTTCTGACGGCGGCGCGCAGGGCCCTATACCGAGTCAGCCTCGCTAGGGAAGCGTCGGACGACTGCCCAGGAAGGCGTCGCGCAGGAGGGTACGGATGCCAGACGCTTCCAATGGTCGCGGATTCGGGTACTGATTCTGCAGGGCCAGTTCGCATGCCCGCTCCAGATCCTCTTCCTTCAACCCGATATCGCGCAGCGCGGTAGGGGCGCCGAGCGAGGCGGCGAGGTCGAAGACCGCCGCCGGCGCGTTGCCATCGGTGGCGCCCAGCGCACGAGCGATGGCCTCCATGGCGGCCGGCGCGGCAGGGGCGTTGTAGGCCAGCGCATGCGGCAGCACAATCGTATGGACTTCTGCATGCGGCAGGTTGAAGGTGCCGCCCAGCGTATGACACAGCTTGTGGTGCAACCCTGCCGTGACGCTGCCAAGCACGGCCCCGCACAGCCACGCCCCATAGAGCGCATCGCCACGTGCGGCGAGCCTTTCCGCACCGTCCTCACCACCTTCCCGCGCAATGACTGGCAGCGCACGACCCAGCGCCGCGATACCTTCGCGCGACATCCAGTCGCTGACCGGATTGCGATCGCCAGCATAGAGGCCTTCGGCTGCATGGGCGATGGCATTGATGCCGCTGGTCACGCTGACCATGCGCGGCAGGCGCAGTGACAACTCCGGATCGTAGATGACCGTGCGCGGCAGGACACGGGCATCGCGTCCGGTGCGCTTCAGGCCGGCGTCGGTCAGGCCGTAGATCGGCGTGGCCTCCGAGCCGGCGTAGGTGGTGGGCACAGCGATGACCGGCAGTGCGGACTCCAGCGCAATCGCCTTCCCGAGGCCGATCGTCGATCCTCCGCCGATGGCCAGCGCGCAGTCGGCGCCACACTCCGCCGCCACGGTGCGCGCCTTGCGGGCTTGTTCCACGGGCACGTGCATGACGGCGCCATCGAAGATGCCCGCGCTGCGGTCACCCAGCAACGCGCTGGCCCGCTCCGCGAGTGCCCGTTGCCCGGGCGTGCAGAGCACGAGCACGCGCTTGACGCCGAGCGCATCGGCTTCCTCAGGCAGTCGGGCCAGCGAGCCCGCGCCGAAGACCACGCGCTGCGGGCGGGACTGATAGACGAAAGGATTCATGACGGCGGCATCTATTCGAGTGTGATGTTGCGGGCCTTGATCAGGCGACCCCAGCGCGCGGACTCGTCCTGGATCAGCTTGTTGGTCTGGGCGGCATTGCCGGCCACGATCTCGAAGCCGCCGGCGCTCAACTGCTTGGCGATGGCCGGGTCGCGCAGCGTGGCGGTCACCGCCGCGGACAGTTTCTCCAGCACGGCGGGCGGGGTCTTGGCCGGCGCGATCATCGCCACCCACGAGTAGGCTTCGAAGCCCTTGTAGCGTTCCGCTACGGCGGGCACCTCGGGCAGACGGGCGTCGCGCTGCGGAGAGGTTACCGCCAGCGCGCGCAGCTTGCCGGCCTGCACGTAAGGCAGGATCAGCGGCAGGCTGGCGATCATCGAGTCCACGTGGGCGCCCAGCAGGTCGTTGATCGCGGGCCCGCCACCCTTGTAGGGGGTGTGAATGCCGCTGGTGCCGGCGGCTTCGAAGAACGCTTCCGCCACAAGTTGGTTCGAACTCCCGGCGCCCACCGACGCGTACGAGACCTTCTTCGGCGTACGCGTGGCGTTGACGTAATCCTGAAGGGTCTGGTAGGGCGAACTGGCCGGCACCACGAGCACCATCGGGGAGCGGACCATATACGACACGCCCGTCAGGTCACGCTTCGCGACATAGGGCAGTTTCGGATAGATGTGGGATTCGGTAGCGAAGGAATCGAACACCATGCCGAGCGTGTAGCCATCCGCAGGGCTCCGGGCAATCTGGCCGGTGCCGATGGTGCCGCCGGCGCCCGCGCGGTTATCCACCACGACGGTTTGCGCCAGGCGGGTGTGCAGGCCATCCTGCACCTGCCGTGCGACCTTGTCGACGGTGCCGCCCGCCGCATAGGGCACGATGATCGTGACCGACTTGGCCGGCCAGTCGTCGGCCATGACGTGCCCGGTTGCGCACATGAGGAGCGCGGCGGCCAGCATGCGGCGGGGGCGCCCGCGCATCGAGCGCAGGGCGGCTGAGAGGTAAGTTGTCTCCATTGCGGTGCCTTCCAGTAGGGTTTCGACAATCCGGATGACGGAGGCTGCATGCTTTGCGCATTTCGCAAAGACTTGCCTCTCTGGTCTGGGATGTTGATACTATTCCTGTCGGTTTGCGGTGAAAAGTCAAGCCGGACGCGTAATGCCTTTGCGGGGAGCGCACAAATGGAATTCATTCGCTTTGCTGAGAACCTGGCCGTCTTCGTCGATGTGGCGCGCGAAGGGAGCTTCTCGGCCGTCGCGCGGCGGCGCGGGCAGGTGGCGTCGTCGGTATCGCGCCAGATCGATGTGCTGGAGCGGGAAATGGGCGTGGCGCTTTTCACGCGCTCCACGCGGGCGCTGGTCCGCACGGAGGCGGGCGATCTCCTCTACCAGCGGGCCGCGCGCATCCTCCAGGAACTCAACGAAACGCGCGATGCGGTGACGGCGCTGGAGCAGGGCGTTAGCGGCCGGCTGCGCGTGGCGTGCCTTCCGGCGTTTGCGCGGCGGCACGTCGTGCCGCACCTCGGCTCCCTCTACGCACAGTATCCGGACCTGACCGTGGAGCTGGAGCTGACCGAGCGCGTGGTCGATCCGGTGCTCGAACGATTCGACGTTGTGGTGCGCGTCGGGCAACAGGCTGACAGCAACCTGATCGCCCAGCGCGTGGCCAGCCAACGATACGTGATCTGCGCCACGCCGGACTACCTGCGCGCGCATGGCAGGCCGGTGCACGCCGACGAGCTGCAGCACCACCGCCTGATCGACCGGGGCCACAGCACAAGCATGCGCGGCTGGCGCGAACTCCTGGAACCCACCCACGCCGCGCAGGCGCTGTTCGCAGTCGAGTGCGACGATTGCGATGCGCGGCGGCTGTCGGTATTGCAGGGGCTGGGCATCGCCCTGATGCCGGACTGGTCGGTCGGCGAAGACATCGGCGCGGGGCGGCTGGAAGAATTGCTGCTGGATGGCCTCCGCCCGCAGGCGCAAGGCGGCATCTACCTGCTACGCGCCCAGCCCCGCGCCTCGGCCAAGCTTCGGGCCTTCACCTCGCACCTGAACCAATGCATTGGGGCCCCCCCATCGTGGCAACTGGCGATGACGCGGACTGCTTCCTACGAGCCTGTTTTGGGTGGGGCGTAGCCGGGCGTTGCTTGCGCCAAAGGTTCTCCCTTGTGATTCCCTGTGGAATCTTTATCGCTTCACTCATGACTCGCAGGCAAGTTCGCGGAACGACTTGGGAACTGTGCGTTGGTCTCCCTACCGAAGAGGGGATCCCGCGGATTTTGCCTTAATCCAGACTTGCGGCTGCCGATACCGTAGAGGGTTGAATGGGATCAATCCACACTCGGTCACGGCGTGATAGATGTGTCGTTTTGTTCCTTGTCTGGAGAAATGAATTGAAGAGTCTCAAGAACTACTGCCTGCTCGGTGCCGCCGCTGCCGCCGCCCTCGGTCTGGCGGGATGCGCAACTGAATCGTCGACCGCGCTGCCGGTGCAAAAGGTGGAAAGCGCGAGCCGCCCCTATAACGGCGTGCGCACCCCCATTGCCGTAGGCAAGTTCGATAACCGTTCCAACTACATGCGCGGCGTGTTCTCCGACGGCATCGACCGTCTGAGCGGCCAGGCCAAGACCAGCCTGGTGACGCACCTGCAGCAGACCAACCGTTTCAGTGTGCTTGAGCGCGAGAACCTCGACGAGATCAAGCGCGAAGCCGCTATCAAGAATCAGGCGCAGAAGCTCAAGGGCGCCGACTTCGTGGTGACCGGCGATATCACCGAATTTGGCCGCAAGGAAGTGGGCGACGTGCAGCTTTTCGGTATTCTCGGCCGCGGCCGCGAGCAGGTCGCTTATGCCAAGGTGAACCTGAACGTCGTCAACATCAGCACCTCTGAAGTGGTTTACGCCACGCAGGGCGCCGGCGAATTCAAGCTGTCGAATCGCGAGGTGATCGGGTTTGGCGGTACGGCCAGCTATGACTCCACGCTCAATGGCAAGGTGATGGACCTGGCCATGCGTGAAGCCGTGAACAACCTGGTCAGCGCGATCGAAAGCGGCGCATGGAAGCCGGCGCAGTAAACGCATAGGCCTATACCAACAAGAGCGAGAACAACAATGAAGTCATGGGTTACGCTGCGCAACGCGGCGTTTTTGTCGGCTGCCGGCCTGCTGGCCGGTTGTGCAGGTCCACAATCGATGTACCAATGGGAGGGGTATCAATCCCAGGTCTACGCGTACTTCAAGGGCGAATCGAAGGAAGCGCAGATCACCGCGCTGGAAAGTGGCCTGGAAAAGATCAAGGCGAAAGACGGAAGCGTGCCACCTGGCTATCACGCCCAGCTTGGCATGCTGTATCTGAATGTCGGGAAGGGCGATCAGATGGTCAAGGAATTCCAGACAGAGAAGACGCTGTTCCCGGAGTCCACGCCTTACATGGATTTTCTGATGCGCAATGTGAAGACTGACGAGCGCAAGGATGTGACGGTGGGCGCCACGCCGCCCGCCAAGGCAGATGCCACGGAAGGGAGCGTCAAATGATGCGTCGAATGCTGACCTACGTCGCCACGCTCGGCATCGTGATGTTGTTCGCAGGCTGTGCCGTGCCCAGAAAACAGGTGGATTACGCTGCGTTCAAGGCCGCTCGCCCGCGTTCGATCGTGGTGCTGCCGCCGCTGAACGAGTCGCCTGACATCAAGGCCACGTACGCCATGCTGTCGCAAGCCACGTATCCGCTGGCTGAGTCGGGTTACTACGTGCTGCCGGTGGCGCTGGTCGACGAAACGTTCCGGCAGAATGGCCTGACCGTGCCTGGTGACATCCACACGGCACCCGTGCCCAAGCTGCGCGAAATCTTCGGTGCGGATGCCGCGCTGTACGTGACCGTGACGGACTACGGCTCGCGTTACCAGGTACTGAGCAGCGTGACCCGCGTGGCCGCGAATGCGAAGCTGGTAGACCTGAAGACCGGCGACGTGTTGTGGAGCGGCACGGCAGTGGCAGCTAACGACAGTGGCAACAGCGGCGGCGGCCTAATCGGCATGCTGATCACCGCCGCCATCAACCAGGCGGTCAATCATCTGACCGACGCCAGCTATCCGGTGGCCGGCACGGCCAGTGTGCGTCTTTTGTCCGCCGGCATGCCGGGTGGCATCCTGTACGGCCCGCGCTCGCCGAAGTACCAGGCAGACTGATCTCGCCGGGTTCGGCTGCGCAAGAAAGAATGCCGCAGCACTGTCTCCTCGTCGGAGCGGTGTTGCGGCATTTTCACTTTGTCTGGGGGAAACGGCAGCTGCAAACGGCAATATCACATTGCATCGTTACCCGAAGCAACGGGAGGATTGGTGCCGGCAGGACAACGCTGTGAGCGCCTTCCCGGATCTACCGGCAGGCCGGCGGATTCCATAAGATTTGTTCTGCGCCGTGTTACYACGATCGCAACAGATCACCACCCGTGCCTCTCAACCCAGTCCTTCGACCATAGGAATCACCATGGCCAACGCTATCATCGAATCCCTTGTGAGCCGTCGTACCATCAGTCTGTACGACCCTGCCTTTACCGTGGGCGACGATCAGATCCGCGAGTTGGTAAGAGTCGCCACCACTGCGCCGACATCCTTCAACTTGCAGAACTGGCGCTTCATCGCAGTGCGCACGCCTGAAGCCAAGGCGCGCCTGCGGGCCGTTGCCTGGGACCAGCCCAAGATCACCGATGCCTCCGTTACCTTCATCATCTGCGGACAGTTGGCCGACCATCGGGTGTTGCCGAAGCGCCTGGCGCCAGCCGTGGAGGCGGGCATCATGCCGGCGAAGGTCGCCACGGGGTTCGAAGATGCTGCGCGCGGCCTGTACTTCGAGCATCCGCAGCTCCAGCGCGACGAGGCGGTACGCACCGGTGCCATCAGCGCGACGGCGTTGATCTATGCTGCGCATGCGCTGGGCCTGGGTTCGTCGCCGATGATCGGTTTCGACGCCGAGGCGGTAGCAAGTGAGTTCGGGCTGGCCGAAGACGAAGTGCCCGTCATGCTGCTGTCCGTCGGGTCAGCCCTGCCCGAGAACTGGGCGCAAAAGCCGCGCCGCGCAGTAGCAGAGGTGCTTGACTTCGCGTAGGTCCCACACAGAGCCCTTCATCATGGATGCCGAAGGCAACTGCGCTTCGGCATCCATGATCAGTGGGCTCCTCAGGCACGATGAACTGCACAACGGCTCCCCGTGGCAGATTGGCACTCGCCCACAACCGGCCGCCATGCGCTTCGATAATCGTGCTGCATGGCATTTCGCCGTGGGATTTTGTAAAGGTGGATTTACGCTCGCCTTCTGCGGCCGACGCGAAGCACGTCACTTGCGGCGCTGGATGGTCGCCATCGCTACACCCGCTCCGGCAAACGCGCAGGCGGCGGCCACAAGCGCCACGGCGCGCAGGGCGTCAGCGATGGCTTCGGCCTCCGCCCGCGCCAAGGGGCCCTGAGGCGGTGTACGGGTGTCGCCTGCTGCCGCTCCGTCCGGCTCCAGCAATTGCCCGGTCTGGCGTGCATCCTGAGGAATATGCAGTGCATCCAGCCGCGCCGACAGCGCCGCTTCGTGCGACCACACGAACACGATGCCGAGCACCGCAACGGCCAGCAGGCTCGCCACCCGGGCAACCGCGTTGTTGATGCCGGAGGCGATGCCTACCTGGTCGCCCGGCACGGAGCCCATTACCGTCGCCGTGAGTGGCGCGACGGTGATCGTCATACCGAGCCCGAGCACGGCGAGTGCCGGGAAGAATCCGGTCCAATAGCCGCCATGCACGAACGGCAGCGCCAGCATCGCGAATCCGATGCCGGCGACGGCCGGGCCAGCGCTCAACAGTGCCCGCGAACCGAAGCGGCTTGTCAGGCTGCCGGTGAAGCGCGATAGCAAGCCGATGATGACCGGCACCGGTAGCAGCGCGGCGCCTGCTTCGGTTGCGGTGTAGGCATGTGCGCGTATCAGCGTGAACGGCAGGAAGAACAGTGCGCCGCCCAGACCGAAGTAGAGCAGTAGGGTGACGAGGTTGGCGCCGGTGAAATCGCGGGAGCGAAACACGTCGAGTGGCATCATGGGATGACGGCTGTTCGCTTCGATCCTCACGAATGCGCCCAGCACGAGCACGCCGGCGCCGATCGTGCCCAGTACGAGCGGATGCGCGAAGCCGCGCGCCGACACCTGGGTCAGGCCATAGGTGAGGGTGGCGAGCCCGGCCGCCGCGCTCAGCGCGCCGGGCCAGTCCAGTTGCTGAGGCGCATCGAGCTTGTGGCTATTCGGCACTGACGACATCGCCAGCGCAATTGTCAGCGCTGCAAGCGGTACGTTGAGGAAAAATATTGCGCGCCACGACAACGCGTCGACAAGCGCGCCGCCTGCCACCGGCCCCACCGCCGACGTGATCGCGCCGACGGCCGCCCAGGTGCCAATCGCCCGTCCGCGTGCTTCGCCTTCGAACACGGCGCCGATGATCGCGAGACTACTGGGGACAAAGAGCGCCGCGCCAATGCCCTGGACAGCGCGCGCGACGATCAGCGAACTCGCGTTTGGCGCGAGCCCGCAAGCGGCCGACGCCACCGTGAAGACCCCGACGCCGGCGATGAACACCGTGCGGCGGCCGAGCTTGTCGCCCATCGATCCGCCCACCAGCACGAGGGACCCGAGAAAGAGCAGGTAGGCGTTAACGATCCACTGCATTGCCGCAACGCTCGCGCCGAGCTCGCTCTGCATGGCGGGCAGCGCAACATTGACGACGGAGCCGTCGATGAACGCCATGCTTGAGCCGAGGATCGTCGCGGCGAGCGCCATACGTTTGCGCCGGCACGGACGATCGACCGCGTTGGGCTGCGTACGGATGACGAGTTCGTCACAAGGGCTGGCTTGCGCAGCGACGACGCGCGCGGCCATTGGGTCGCGATCGAGAAGATCCGGATTGGCCAAGCTCGCTCCCGTGCCGGTCGATGGTGACTAGCATAGTAAATGGAGTCGCCCGGTTTGGAATGGTCCAGACCTGTTATTCCGGCAGCACCGCCACCGCCTCGATCTCGAACAACATGCCGTCAATCGCCAGCCTTGGCACGGGAATCAGCGTGCAGGCGGGGGCCGGCCAGTCGCCCAGCAGGGCCTGCCAGGCGCGGCTGAAGATGGCCAGCCGTTCCATCGAATGATCGACGATCAGCACCGTGATCTTGGCCACATCTGGGATATCCGCACCGCCGGCCTGCAGCGCCACGCGCAGGTTGGACAGTGCACGGTTGACCTGCGCCGTGAAGTCGGCCAGCAGGCCGCCGCACATGTCCTCGCCACCCTGGCCCGCCGCGAAGATGATCTTCGCGGGCCGGTTCACCACCGCGACATGTGAATAGCCGTTCAGGCGCGGGTCGTAGAGGTCGGGCGGGTTCATGAACTGGAGGTACGGGGCGCGCGGCGATTCGAGCAGCATGGCAGGGTCCTGGATGGAGAAGGGATGCCAGTGTCAAACTTCAAGTGCACTTTAGGTCAAGCTTCGATGCGATACCATGCGCGCTGCAAGGGCTTTCCTTGTCCTCTATGGTCCTGTCATGAGCCGCCCCCCGAAGAACGTTCCGTTGGAGCCCCCGGTGCACCCGATGCGCGCCCGCGATCCGCTGACCATTGGCGAAGTGGTCGAGCGCAGCGGCGTGGCCGCGTCCGCGCTCCATTTCTACGAATCGAAGGGATTGATTTCGAGCACGCGCAGCGCTGGCAACCAGCGCCGCTATCCGCGCGGCATCCTCCGTCGGCTGGCTGTTTTACGCATTGCCCAGCGCATGGGCGTGCCGCTCGCGGTCATTGCCGACGCATTCGCGCGTTTGCCGGCAGGCAAGGCACCGACCGTGGCCGACTGGCGCCGGCTGTCAGCGTCCTGGCGGGAAGACCTCGACGCCCGCATTCGTGCGTTGACGTTGCTCCGCGATCAACTCGACGGCTGCATCGGCTGCGGCTGCCTGTCGCTGAAGGCGTGTCCGTTGCGCAATCCGCAGGACGTGATGGCGAGACAGGGGCCAGGCGCCCACGTGGGCGAGGGCGATTCGCGATTGTGACTGTCATGTGTCTGCCATAGCAGTTTTCCATCGTGATCGGCGGTGTCGTGCCCGTGTTCAACCTGGATGGCGTCCGCCCGGGGCAGTTGCGCATGACCGGTGCGCTGCTCACGGAGATCTACCAGGGAAGAATCGTCAACTGGAACGATCCGGCCATTGCGGCGGAAAATCCCGGCCTGCTGCTGGCCAGATATGAAGATCGTGGTCGTCCATCGGAGCGACAGCTCTGGCACCACGTTCAACTGGAGCCGCGTTATTCGTCCTGCATGGCCTCAGCGGCTATCGAAACGCGCAGCCAGGCGCTGTTCGCGGAACGCATCGACTACGAAATCGATGAACGCACGCGTCCTGAGCGGCAGCTGCTGCTTGTTTGGGTAATAGAGGCAGATCGGCCCGATATCCGCGTACCAGCCGGGCAGCAACCGGATGAGGTCGCCGCTGAGCAGCCAGCGGGAAGCGTGCGGCATCGGCAGCATGGCCACGCCGTGGCCAAGCATCGCTGCGTGCGCCATGGCTTCCGGGTCGTCGAAAATAAGGCGGGTGCGGCACTCGGCCAGGGCCTTCTCACCGAACGGATTGCGCAGGGTCCATGCGTACTGGCGGCCGGTGGCGACCGAGCGCCGGGCGATGCCATCGAACTGGGCCAACTCCGAGGGGTGCCTCGGCATGCGCCGGGTCGCCATATAGGCCGGCGATGCCGCGACGATCACGTGCGCGGGAGCCAATTCCCGGGCGATGACCCCCTGGCTCAGTTCGATGCCACCCCCAATCGCCGCATCGAAGCCGCCGCCGATCAGGTCGACGGGCCGGTTATCGAAATGCCAGTCCGGCACGACTTCCGGATAGCGGCCCAGGAATTCGCCAAGCATCGGCACCAGGTATTCCCGCCCGAACGCGACCCCCAAGCTCACTTTCAGCATCCCCGACGGCGCGCCGCTGCGCTCCGCCGCATGGGAAAAGGCGTCCTGCAAGTCCGCGTAGGGCGCGGTCACCTCGTGCAGAAAGCGCTCGCCGTCGGCCGTGAGGGTCAGATTGCGCGTGCTGCGATGGAACAGCCGCAGTCCGAGCCGCGCTTCCAGGCGCGCGACGTTCTTGCTGAGCGCAGCGGGCGTGACGCCCAGACGCCGCGCGGCCCCCGAGAAGCTGCCCGTTTGGGCGCTCAGGATGAAGGATTYGAGAAGACTCAGGCCTTCCATCGTCAGATCCGATACTTTTGGTTGAAATTGATGATCCGGATTATGGGCTATTCGCGCGGCAATCGTGTGTGGATACTTCACTCACCCTAACCCGATGGAGTTTCGACATGACCACCCCCACCACCTTTGCCGGCAAGGTTGCTTTCGTTACTGGCGGCGCCCGCGGCATTGGCGCCGCGATCGTCCAGCGTCTGGCGCAGGACGGCGCAGCCGTGGCATTTACCTACAAGGGCTCGACCGCCAACGCCAACGCACTGGTGGCCAGCGTGGAAGCCGCTGGCGGCCGCGCACTGGCCATCCAGTCGGACGCAGGCGATGCGGCCTCGCTCACGCGCGCCATCGACGACGCCGCGCGGCACTTCGGCAAGATCGACATCCTCGTGAACAATGCCGGCGTGCTGCTGATGGGCGGGATCGATACCTTCTCGCTGGAAGACTTCGACAAGACCCTGGAAGTGAATGTGCGCGCCGTCTTCGTCGCGTCGAAGGCGGTCTTGCCGCACATGGGGCAGGGCGGTCGCATCATCAATATCGGCAGCTGCAATGCCGAGCGCATGCCGTTCCCGGGCGGCGCGGCTTACGCGATGAGCAAGTCGGCGCTGCAAGGGCTCGTGCAAGGCATGGCGCGCGACCTCGGGCCGAAGGGCATCACGGTCAACAATGTCCAACCCGGTCCGACCAATACCGATATGAATCCGGAGTCCGGCGATTTCGGCGGCGCCCTCCATGCCCTGATGGCCCTGGAGCGTCACGCGCATCCGGCCGAGATCGCAGGCATGGTTGCCTACGTGGCCAGCCCGGAGGCTGGTTTCGTTACTGGTGCAAGCCTGACGATCGACGGCGGTTTCAACGCCTGAGCGGACGGGTTCAAGGCGATGTGCGTGATATGATTCACATGCGAACTAATCACGACAACTCTTGCCTCAGGAAGATGCAGCATCGCCTTGTATATCTATTGAACGTAGGCCAGCGTCGACTGCAACGATGGCAGACGCGCGCAGCCGGTGGCGGGGTGACAGCGGCTCAGTCCGGGCTGCTGTTCTTCCTGGGCACGCACGACGGTGCACTGATGAGCGAGGCGGCTGCCGCGCTCGATCTGGGTGCGCCGGGCATCAGCGGTCTGGCTGACCGGACCGAAAAAGCTGGATTGATCGAGCGCCGGGCCGATGAGACCGACGGCCGGGCATCGCGCTTGTGGCTGACGGATGCAGGGCGTGCCGCGCGCCAGCGTTCCAAGACGCGCATGAAGGACCTTAATGCAAAGTTGACCGAGGGCTTCACGGAGGCGGAAGTCGACGTGGTGGCGCGGTGGCTCGCCAGCCTGCAGGAAAAGTTTCCCGTTGCCGACGACGGGGACGCGTAACCTGGGCTGCGGCTGGGGCCGCAGCGTGCACGCTTACTGCTGCGTCACCTTCGAGAAATCTGGCTTGCGTTTTTCGGCGAAGGCGGCAAACGCCTCCCTGGCCTCGGCGCTCGTCAGCCGTTCCTGGAACTTGGCGCTCTCGCTATCCATCTGGGCCACCAGCGCCTCGGCTTTACGCATCAGCGCCTTCATCGCGCTGAGGGAACCGGCCGGCTTGGCGGCGATGCGCTCGGCCATGCGGCGCGCTTCCGCACGAAGTTGATCGTTGTTGCAGACCCTGTTGGCGATGCCCCACGCCACGGCAGTCTGGGCGTCCAGCGGCTCACCCATCGCAAACATCTCGAATGCCCGGGCGTGGCCGATGCACAGCGGCATCAGGTAGCTCGAGGCCGCCTCAGGCACGAGCGCGAGATTCACGAAAGGTGTGATCAGTTGCGCATCCTGCGCCAGCAGCACGTAGTCGCAATGCAGCAGCATGGTGGTGCCAACGCCGACGGCCTTGCCGTGGACCGCTGCAACGATGGGCACCGTCGCCTTGGCCAAGGCATGCAGAAAGCGGTGCACATGACGTTCGGCAGGACCCTTTCCCACCGCGATCGCTGCGAACTCGCTCACATCATTCCCTGCAGTGAACATGTCCCCATCCCCTTGCACCAGCAATACGCGGATGTTGCGATCGTGCTCGGCGCGCTCGATGGTATCAGCCAGCGTGCCGTACATCTGATTCGTGAGGGCGTTCTTCTTGTCCGGTCTGGCTAGCGTGATGGTCAGCACGCCGTCAGTCAGGTCGGTGCGAATTTCCGGGGTGGTCATGTCGGTCTCCATGGGTTTAAGTTCGTATGCGAAGTATATTGATACTTTGCATGCGAAGTAAAGTCCCTGCGGGTCGACGGCAAGCGGTCTTGTGTCCGCTGGCGGGGGTAGCGCCTGAAGCACGCGAAGGTGGCTGCTAGACTTCTTCCTTCCAGTGATTCTTATCGCCTCGTGTTCACCATGGACCTTTCCCACCTGGAGCGGCAGCTCGCCTTCCTGAGAGAGATTGATCGACTGAAGAGCGTCGTAAGGATGTCGCCGCTGATCGATCGCTCGCGTCGAGAAAACAGTGCCGAGCATTCCTGGCATCTCGCCATGTATGCGCTCGTGCTGTCGGAGCACGCGGCGGCGCCTGTCGACGTGGTCCGCGTCGTGAAGATGCTCCTCCTCCACGATATTGTGGAGATCGATGCCGGCGATACACCGTTCCATGATCCGTCGATGCAGGCCGATCAGGTGGAACGGGAGCGCCAGGCGGCGGAGCGGATCTTTTCCTTGTTGCCGGATGCGCAAGCCGCCGAGTTTCGCGGTCTTTGGACCGAATTCGAGGCGGCGGAGAGCGACGACGCGAAGTTCGCCAAGGCGTTGGACCGCTTCCAGCCGCTACTTCACAACGTGGCAACGGACGGCGGCACCTGGGTCGCGCCTCAGGTCAGTGAGGAGCAGGTCTTCGCGCGTTACGGGCCGACCATCGAAAGTGGCGCACCCGCCCTCTGGCAGGTGGCCGTCCAGCTCGTACGGGAACACTTCAGCGATCCGCTGGCCGGGAAAGCCGATCTTGACGGGCGTGTCTAATCGAGCAGATCGGGTTCTGCATCCACCAACCCCGCGAAGAGGCTCTCGAACGCGTGCAACGAGCCTTCATTGCCGCCCACCTGGCCATGTGTGTGCCGCGCCGTGGCAGTGTCGATCAGTTGTGGTGTGCCGGCGGCTTCGGCGAGCAGTTGCGTGTGCGCGGCGTTCTCCAGCGCGATGTACCACCAGGCCGTGGCTTCCACGGTGGGACCCGCCGTCAGGATGCCGTGGTTCTTCAGGATCGCTCCCTTGTGCGTCTGGCCGTTGCCCTTGTCCAGGGCCTGCGCAATGCGATCGCCCTCTGAACTATCTACGACCATACCGGTGAAATCATCGAACAGCACGTGGTCTTCAAAGAACGAGCACGCATCCTGCGTCAGAGGATCGAGCTTGCGGCCCAGCGTGGACCAGGCCTTGCCGTAGGTGGAATGCGTATGCGCGGCTGCTACGACGTGCGGGTGTGCCTCATGAATGGCCGCGTGGATGGCAAAGGCCGCCTTGTTCAGCGGGCGGTTGCCGACCACTGTTTCACCGCGGGCGTTCACGAGCAACAGGTCGGAGACGCGGATGCGCGAGAAATGCACGCCGAGCGGGTTGACCCAGAAATGATCGGGAAACTCGGGGTCCCGCGCGGTGATGTGCCCGGCAAGGCCGAGCGCGAAGCCCTGGCGTGCAAAGAGGCGGAAAGCGCCGGCAAGACGCTCCTGACGGTGCCGACGCTCGGCCGCCACGCTGGGGCGCTCAGGTAGCGGGTCGAACCAGAATTTCTGCCGCGGTTCTGGGTTGGGCGTGAAAGACGCCCGGTGTTCGAACGGAAAGACGGAGTTCATCGTTGGACCTTTGCGGCGATTCCCGCAGGCAATTCGTTGTCATTCACGCAGATGTCGCTGCGCGTCTTCGGGATCAGAATGCAGGGATGATCGACCCCTTGAACTGGGTGTTGATGAAGTTGCGCACTTCGTCGGACTGGTAGGCCTTGACCAGTCTGGCCACCCATGGCTTTTCCTTGTCTTGCGGGCGCGTGGCAATCAGATTCGCGTAGGGGCCGCGTGCATCCTCGATCGCAATGGTGTCCTTCTGCAAGGACAGTCCGGCCTGGTAGGCATAGTCGTTGTTGATCGATGCCGCCGCGAGGTCAGGCAGCGCACGCGGCAACTGCGCGGCGTCGAGTTCCACGAGCTTGAGCTTGCGCGGATTCTCCACCACATCGAGCGGCGTCGCGTTGACGCCGTTCTGGCCTACCCCCACCTTCAACTTGATCAGGCCGGCCTTTTGCAACAGCAGCAACGCGCGATTGCCGTTCGACGGATCGTTCTGGATGCCGATGCGCGCGCCTTCCGGCAGTTGATCAATGCTGTGGTACTTCTTGGAGTAGATGCCGAGCGGCGCCGTGATCGTCAGGCCAGCCGGCACGATCTTGTAGCCACGCGTCTTGATCTGGCTGTCGAGGAATGGCTTGTGCTGGAACGCGTTCGCATCGAGATCGCCAGACGCGAGCGCCTCGTTGGGCTGCAGGTAGTCGTTGAATACCACGACGTCGATCGTCAGGCCGTCCCGGGCGGCCACTTTCTTGACCACATCGAAGATCTGCTCCTGGTTGCCGGCCGAAATGCCAACCTTGATCTTCGATTTGTCCGGTGCGCCCTGCGCCGAGGCAGATCCCATGCCCCCGGTCACGCCGATGCCAACCCCAAGCGCCACGATGAGGGCGCGCGTCCATGTTTTCATTGTGAGAGTCCCTGATTGATGTGAGTTGCGAGGTGCTAAAACAGACCCGTGGTAGGTGGGGGCTGATCCTTGAGCAGCCAGGCGCCTACGGCGGCGGATTTCCACTGGCGCGGATTGTGATTCGCCACGGTGCGTGCATTGCGCCAATGCCGATCGAGGTTGTAGGTGCGATCACACGCCGATGCGCCCCCGACGTCGAACACGTACTCGGCACTCTTCAATGCGGCGCCTACGGCGAAGTACTGTGCCTGGGCCACATCGATGGACGCCCGCGTCAGCGAGGCATCGCTGAGGTGGTCGGCCCAGGCGGCGTCAATGGCGTCGGCGGCGCGCAGCGTGGTCGCTTCGGCCGCGTAGACTTCGGCGGCAATCTGGCCGATGGTCTCCTGCACGTAGGGGTCATCCACCGAACGCTCGGCCGAACTGTGCTTGATGGGCCGCGCCTTGTTGCGTGCGAACCAGATCGCATCGTTCAACGCGTTGCGTGCGATGCCGGCCTCGGTAGCGGCGAGGAAGAGCTGGAACACGGGCGTGACGGGATTCCGGCGGTCCCGCGGAACATGACTGCGGCGGACTTCGTCCGGCTCCACTCGCATGTCCGTAAAGTGCGTGGTGCCGCTGGCGGTGAGGCGTTGTCCGATGGTGTCGAAGTCATCGACGAGTTCCATGCCCGCGCGTTGGCGTGGCACCGTGAAATGAGTTTCCTGCCCGGTCTCGTCCAGGGCGATGGACGTGACCCAGTCCGCGTACAGTGCCCCGGTGCTGTAGTACTTCGTGCCGTTGACGACGTGATGGTCGTCGTTCCGCACGATGGTCGCCCTGACTTCGCCCTGCTTGCCACCGCGTTCGATGCCGCCATTCCCGATGATCTGGCCAGACAGTAAGCGGTTGAACCAGCGGTCGCGTTCGGCTTCGTTGTCCTGTCCTGCCAATATCCCTTCCACGAGGACGAAGTTCGGCCGCAGAGATTGAGCGAGATTGGCGTCGACCGCCGCGAGGTCGATGACGAACTGGATCGTGTCCCGAATGCTGCCACCCGGGCCGCCATATGCCTTGGGTATCCTGAACGTCAGCAGGCCAGCGTTCGCGATCTTTCGGGCGAGCGCAAAGGGCAGCTCGCGCCGGGACTCACGCGCGCTGGCCTCGGCCGCGATCTCGGGCAGCAATGCCCTCGCGCGCTCGCGCAGCACGGCGACTTCCCCGGCCGGCGGTAGCGCTTCGCCGCGCGGGGCAGGGTGCGGGTTGACGGCCGCGTCGCGCGGCGCCAGCGTATCGATAGTTCCCATGTCGTCATCGTGGTTCGGGGCCACTCAGGGTAATCAATACGGCGGGAACGGCGAAGCACGATATCCGCATGTCGATATCGCTTGCGCGTGCGATTCATATGCGAAATCCGGCTGTGCGGTGGCGCGTGGGAATGCCGTCACGGTCGCCCACCGGCGTCGGGTGAATGAGCTCATGAGGAATACGCCGGGAAGTGCTCCGACACCGGGCACGCGCATATTCATATGGTCATTCAATCGTTCCGGTCCGGCGGCTCATGCCCGTAAGCTGAACGTCCATTTCCCGTTGCATCACAGCATTCATGGCCACCTACCTCGACAACAGACAGCGCGCCGAACTGGCCCACGCCGCCCGTCATTGGCTGTGGCGATCGGAATTGCCAACCTGGCTGCTGATCGTTGCCGTCTACGCGTCGTGGTTCGGCGTGGCGGTCAACGCCAACCGGATCGGGCTGCCGCTCGCCTGCGTGCTGCTGACGTTGGCGACCACGTGGTTCCTGTCACTGCAACATGAACTGCTGCACGGCCATCCCACCCGGCTGCCGTGGCTCAATGCCCTGCTAGGCGCCGCACCACTTGGCATCTGGCTGCCATACGGCATCTACCGGCGCTCACATCTGGAGCACCATGCTGCGGACCTCACCCATCCGGATGGCGATCCGGAAAGCTACTTCCTGTACGCCGGTGACTGGCACGCAGCCGGGCCGCTGGTGCGCAGGCTCTACGCGGCGCGCAATACGCTGACAGGGCGTGTGTTGCTCCAGCCGGCGTTTGCCATTGCCTCGATTGGCGCCGATGCCGTGGGCCGGGTTCGCCACGGCAACTGGGAGGATGTGCCGACGTGGATCGCCCATCTGCTGGCGCTAGGCGTGCTGCTGGTGTGGCTCGATACCTCCTGCGGGATGCCGGCGTGGCTGGTGCCGGCGGGCGTGGGATACCCGGCGCTGTCGCTTGCCGCGATCCGTTCCTTCCATGAGCATCGTGTGGATCCGCCGTTTGGCGCGCGCAGCGTGATCAACGATGCCGGATGGGCGTGGCGGCTCCTGTTCCTGAACAACAACTATCACCTCGTGCATCACGATCTGCCAGCAGTGCCATGGTTTGCGCTTGCTTGGGTCTATCGTCGGCGTGCCGGGGACTACCTGGCGCGCACGGACGGATTCCTGGTGCGCGGCTATCGCGAATGGATCTTTCGATACGCGTTGCGTGCCGTGGCACCGGTGGCGCATCCGGTGTATCACGCCCCGGCGGAGCGCCCCAGGGACGCAGGAGGACACCATGAGCGCACCTGAACGCTGGGTGGCCGCACTGCCGATGTACAACGTGAGCCCCGCCTTGCGGGAAGACTGGCACGCGCTGCTGGCTCGAATCGCGGAACGGCTGGCACGAAGCGATACGCCCGTAGCGTTGTCCGTCGTGGAGCCGGGAGAGGGCGCGGAGGCGCTGCACGCGTTCTGGCGCCGTGACGACGTACTGCTGTCGCAGACCTGTGGTTACCCGCTGATTCACGGCCTCGCCGGCCATATTCAGTTGATCGGGACGCCGAGTTTCGCGGCGCGCGGATGCGTGGGGCATCGCTATACCAGCGCGATCATGGTGCGTGCGAAGGACGGCCCTGCCACGTTGACAGACTGCCAGGGCATGCGGGTGGCATGCAACGATCGCACATCTCATAGTGGCATGAATGCGTTGCGCCACGCCGTTGCGCCACTGGCGCGCGACGGGCGATTCTTCGCGCACACGGTCTATACGGGTTCGCACCTGTGCTCGCTGGCGGCCGTTGCGGAAGGTGAGGCGGACGTGGCGGCCATTGATTGCGTCACGCTGGCCTTCGCGCGCGAGCACATGCCGGCGAAGCTGGAGGGCCTGCGCCAGATCGGCGAAACACGTGCTGTGGCGGGGTTGCCCTTCATCGCCTCGCGCCGGGTGGGGCAGGCGCTCCTCGACAATGTCAGGCTGGCGCTGTGCGCGTGCCTGCGCGAGGACGCCGCACTCTGCGCACGGCTACGGCTGCGCGACCTCGTGCCCGCCACGGTGGCGGACTACCTGCCGCATGCGCAGATGGAAGACGAGGCGCATCGCCGTGGATACGCCGAGTTGCGATGACGCCCTGCCACTACGCAACGTGGCAAGCTACCCAGTGACCCGCGTCACGCTCCCGCAAAACTGGTGCGGACTCGCGGCATTGTGCGCTGGCATACGCGCAACGGGTGTGAAAGCGGCAACCTGCCGGCGGCGCCAGTGGGCTGGGCAGTTCCCCCTCGATGACCGCGCCGGGACGCTCGCGCGCTTCGCGGCGCGCCGAAGGTGCCGAAGCGATCAACGCACGCGTGTACGGATGCAGCGCTGAATCCCAGACCGCATCGCGGGGGCCCTGTTCGACCACCTGCCCCAGATACATCACGGCGATGCGGTCGGACATATGGCGCACCACGGCGAGGTCGTGCGAGATGAACAGGTAGGCAATGCCGAGCGTGTCGCGCAGGTCCAGCAACAGGTTCAACACCTGGGCGCGGATGGAGACGTCGAGCGCGGACACAGCTTCGTCACAGACGATCAGGTCCGGTTCGAGCATCAACGCCCGCGCAATCGCCACGCGCTGACGCTGACCGCCAGACAGCTCATGCGGCAGCCGTGCGGCCATATCGGCATGCAGGCCGACCTTGTCGAGCATCTCCGCCACGCGCGCGCGCCGCGCTGCCGAAGCGCCCCGACGATGCACGATCAGCGGCTCCTCCAGCGCCCGTCCCACGGTGGTGCGTGGGTTCAACGAGGCGGCGGGGTCCTGGAACACCATCTGCAGGCGCGTACGGATCGTATCGAGCGCGCTGCCGCGCCGCGCGCCAATGTCCTCGCCATCGAGCAGCACGCGGCCGGTATCGACGTCCGTCAGGCGCATGGCCACGCGTGCCACCGTGGATTTGCCGCAGCCACTTTCGCCGACGAGGCCGAGCGTCTCGCCACGTGACACGTGGAGCGAAACGTCGTCAAGGGCCCGCACGACACCCGCCTGGGTATGGAAATGCCGCGTGACATTGCGCAGCGCAAGCAACGGCTCGGTCATGCCGCCACCTCTTCGAGAACGGGGATGCTGCGCACCGTCAAGCTCAGCGGGGCATGGCACGCGGTTTGGCGACCGCCTTCGCTTCGCAGTGTTGGGATCTCCGTCCGGCATCGGGGCAGTGCGTGTGCGCAGCGCGGCGCGAAGGCGCAGCCTGGTGGCATGGCGGACAACGGCGGTACCGTGCCGGGGATCTCCGGCAGCCGCGCGCCGGGCGGGAGTGCCTCGATGGCAAGGGAGGCGAGCAGGCCCGCCGTGTACGGATGAGTGGGGTGTGACAGCAGGTCGGCCACATCACCGTGTTCCACGATACGGCCCGCGTACATGACGGCCGCGCGGTCGGCGGTCTCCGCCACCACGCCGAGGTCGTGCGTAATGAGCAGCATCGCCATGCCGGTCTCCGCCTGGAGACGCTTGAGCAGCGCAAGAATCTGGGCCTGGGTCGTGACGTCCAGCGCGGTGGTTGGCTCGTCGGCAATCAGCAGGTCGGGCGCGCAGGCCAGCGCGATGGCGATCATTGCCCGCTGCCGCATGCCGCCGGACAACTGGTGTGGATAGTCGCCGGCGCGCGCGGCTGGTGATGGCATGCGAACCTGCTCGAGCAGCCCCACCGCGCGTTCGGCAGCCTGCGCGTGCGTTACCTGCCGATGCAGGCGAATCGCCTCGGCAATCTGGTCGCCGATCCTCATCACGGGGTTGAGCGCAGACATCGGCTCCTGGAAGATCATGGCGATSCGGTTGCCACGGATGTCCTGCATCGCACGTGCGTCCAGCGCCAACAGGTCCGTGCCCTCAAATAAGGCCTGTCCACCCGCAATCCTTGCCGTGCGGCGTGGCAGCAGGCCCATGATCGAGTAGGCCGTCACGGACTTGCCCGAGCCGCTTTCGCCAACGAGCGCCAGCGTCTCGCCGCGATCGATGTGCAGCGAGACGTCGTGCAGCGCGGTGACGGGGCCGTTGGCGGTGGTGAAGGTGGTGCGCAGCGCGCGCACATCGAGCAGCGTCATGGCGTCAGCTCCGTCGTTGGCGCAGGTGGGGGTTCAAGGCATCGTTGAGACCGTCACCGAGCAGGTTGAAGGCCAGCACGGTCAGCACGATGGCAAAGCCGGGCAGGCCACAGATGTACCAGGCGTCCACGACTTGTTCGCGCCCGCTGCCGATGATCGTGCCCCAGCTCATGACGTTGGGGTCGCCGAGACCGAGGAAGGCCAGCGAGGCTTCGGTCTGGATCGCGGTGGCAACCGTGAGGGTCGCCATGGCGATCACGGGCGGCAGCGCATTGGGCAGCAGTTGCGTGACGATGAGGCGCGTGTGGCCCATGCCGATGGTCTCGCCGGCGAGTACGAACTCGCGCTCGCGTAGCGACAGGAACTCGGCGCGTACCAGCCGCGCGGTGGCGGGCCATGACACCACGCCAATAGCCAGCACCACGGTCGTGACGGATGGCTTGAAGATCGCCACCAGCACCACGGCGAGGACAAATTTCGGCACCGTCTGGAAGACTTCGGTCAGCCGCATCAGTGCGGCGTCGACGCGTCCACGGAAATACCCGCCGATAGCGCCGACGGCAATGCCGAGGGTGGCCGCCAGCGCGGTACTGACCAGTCCGATCAGCAGCGAGACGCGCGCGCCGGCCGCCAGCCCCGTGGCGAGGTCGCGCCCCATGAAATCGGTGCCAAGCGGGTGGGCCGGGTCCTCGCCGGGCCACAGCATCGGCGGACCTGCCATTTCCCACGGGTCGCCCGGGAACACAACGGGCCCCACTACGGCAGCAAGGACGACGATCAGCATCAGCAGCGCGCCGAGCGAGACGGCCGGATGTCGCGTGATAGTGCGCCAGAGCGCCCGCGGACGGGATCGGGCGATAACGGAAGCGGTCGCTGCAGTCATGGCCGTGCGCCAGTGCGGACCACGGCCACACGCGGGTCAATGGCCGCGTAAAGCAGATCGACGAAGATGTTCACAACGATGACCAGAAGCGAACTGAGCAGCAGGATGCCGAGCAGCAGGTTGAAATCCCGCGCGAGGACCGATTCGAACGCAAGCCGCCCCAGGCCCGGCCAGCTGAAGACCGACTCGACGAGCACCGCCCCACTGAGCAGCGAGGCCACCTGATAGCCTGCCATCGTCACCAGCGGAAGCAAGGCGTTGCGCAGCGCGTGGACGAGCGTGACGCGGATCTCGCCAGCGCCCTTGGCGCGCGCGGTGCGCACGAAGTCTGCGCCGTCCAGCTCCAGCATCGCGGTGCGTACCAGGCGCGTGTAGACCGCCAGATAGAACGTTGCCAGGGTGCAGGCCGGCAGGATGGCGTGGCGCGCCACATCGCCGAAGTAGGCCAGCCCCGTATGGGCGGCGCTGACATCGGTCATGCCACCGGACGGCAGCCAGCCCAGTCGCGCGGAGAACAGCACGATGGCCATCAGGCCGAGCCAGAACGTTGGCATGGCGTAGGCCACCAGCGTTCCCAGCGAGATGAGGCGGTCGGGCCAGCGATGCACGCGCACGGCGGCCACGACGCCGAGGGCAATGCCAAGGACCAGCGCGATGCCCATGGCGAGCGTCATCAGCAACAACGTGGCCGGCAGGCGGTTCACGATCAGGGTGAAGACCGGCATGTTCTGGCGGTACGAAAAGCCGAGATCCAGCGTGGCGATCTGTCGCAGGTAATGTGCGAGCTGTAGCCACATCGGCTGGTCTAACCCGAAGTTCGCGCGCAGTTGGGCCATGGTCTCGGGCGTCGCCGCGCCGGCCTCGCCGGCCAGCACGTCGACGACATCGCCGGGCGCGAGCTGGAGGATCACGAAGTTCAGCAAGGCAATGCCAAGCACCACGGGTATCACCTGCAACAGGCGCTGGCGCAGGAACACAAGGGCGGGGCGGCGCATGCGCTTATGCCTTGGGTGTGAGCCAGGCATCGGCATACGAGGCGAACAATCCGTCGCCCTGCGCAGTGGCCTTCCGGAAGCGCGCCGTCGATACCGTGACCCAGGTCTGCTCGACGAGATCCAGCACGGGCACATCTTCCTGCACGATCTGTTGCCAGTTGCGGATCAGCGCCTTGCGCTTGCCGTCATCGGCTTCGCGTCCGGCCGCCTCCATGATCCGGTCGAGTTCGGGATTCGAGTACCCCGAGCCGTTGGTCCACGGCGCGCCCTTGATGATGTTCTTGGTCCAGAACAGGCGCTGCACGCCGAGCGTGGGATCGGGCAGGCGATGCAGGCTCGAGATCATCAGGTCGTAATCCTGGTCAGTGAACACGCGCCGCAGGTAGGTGGCGGTGTCACCGGCGCGCAACTCCACCTCCACGCCGACGCGCGCAAGCGACTGCTTGATGAACTCGGCAGGCCGGCTGGCGGTGACGCCGCCGCCGCCATCGTAGTCGAGCGTGATGCGCAGCCGCTTGCCGTCCTTGCCGGGCTTGAAGCCAGCCTCGTCGAGCAGCGCCGCCGCTTTCTTCACATCGAACGGGTACTGGCGGGTGTCGCCGGCGTAGTAGTTGACCACCGACGAAGGCACCGGACCCGTGGCCGGCTTGCCGTAGCCGAGAAACACCACCTTGAGCAGCGCGTTGCGATCGATCGCATGGGCGAACGCCTGGCGCACGCGTTTGTCGGCGAAGTAGGGCTTGCGCACGTTGAACTGCGTCAGGAAGATCGTTGCCAGGTAGCGGCCGTCGTCGGTGTTGATGCGGTAGCGCTGCTTGTCCTGGAAGCGGTTCAGGTTCGACAGCGGAATGCTGGAGCCGAGCGCCACGTCCAGCTCGCCGGCTTCCAGCGCCACGGTGCGCGCGGCGGCGTCTGGGATGAATTTGAAGACGATACCGTCGAGATAGGGCTGATCGGCCTGCCAGTAGTGCGGATTGCGCTCCAGCCGGACATGGCTGCCCTTGACCCACTCCTTGAACACGAACGGGCCCGTGCCAACCGGCGCGCTGTTGAGCGGGTTGCTGAGCACGTCCTTGCCTTCATACAGGTGGCGCGGCAGGATCTGCGCGCCGTAGGTGTTGATGTAGTTGATCAGGTACGGGGCCGGCGAGGACAGCCGGATGATGACCGTGTGCGGGTCCGGCGTGTCGACTGCCGTGACGTTGGCGAACGCTGCGCGCCCAAATGGATGCAGCTTCTTCCAGACTTCGAGCAGGGTGTACTGGACATCGGCGGCGGTGAAGTCCTTGCCGTCGTGCCACTTGACGTTCTTGCGGAGCTGGAAGGTGGTCTTGAGCCCGTCCGGCGAGGTGTTCCACGCCGTCGCCAGCGCGGGCACGGGTTTCAGGTTCAGATCGTAGGCGACCAGCCCTTCCAGCACCTTGCTGGAGACTTGCCCGATGTTCATGGTGGTGATGAACGCCGAAGTCAGCAGCGTGGGCTCCGGGGAGACGGCCACATTCAGCACGCCGCCGCGCACGGGGGCGGTGGCCTGGGCGAAGGATTCAGCGGAGAAGGGCAGGCCAATCGAGAGCAGGGTGGATGCAGCCAGGAAATCGCGGCGGTTCATGGATGGGTATGGTGTGATCGGTGGAAGAAGGCGGTCAGGCGGCAGCGCGCGACGTGGCGGGCTCCGGCGCGGATACCCGGCCAGATGGCCGGGGCAGGTCGAGGTGGTCGCGCAGGGTACGACCCGTGTACTCGGTGCGGAAGATGCCGCGACGCTGGAGGATGGGCACCACGCCCTCCACGAAGGCGCTCAGGCCATCGGGCAGCACGTCCGGCATCAGGTTGAAGCCGTCCGCGGCGCCCTGGCGGAACCAGTGCTCGATGTCGTCGGCAATCTGTTCGGGCGTGCCGACGATGACGCGATGCCCCCCACCGCCGGCCAGTTCGCGGATCAGCGCTCGCACGGTCAGCCCGCGCCGGCGGGCCAGCGCCACAGTGGTGTTGAAGAACGTGTGGTTGCCGTTGCCGTTGGCCGGCAGTGTCAATGGCTCGGGCAGCGGCGCATCGAGTCGAAGGCGGTCGGCCGGGATGCCCAGCGTGCCGGCCAGCCGGTTAAGGCTGTAGTCCCACGGGATCAGGTCGACGAGTTCGTCGCGCCGGCGCAGCGCCTCCGCCTCGGTCGCACCGATGATGGTCGTGAGTCCCGGCAGGATCTTCACGGCGCGCGGGCCGCGCCCGATGGCTTCGGCCTGCGCGTTGATCCGCCGGCCATACTCGATGGATTCCTCGATCGACTGCGCCGCCGAGAACACCGCTTCGGCATGCCGCGCGGCCAGTTCCTGCCCGTCGGCCGAGCCGCCGGCCTGGAACAGCACCGGATGCCCTTGCGCCGAACGGGGCAGGTTCAGCGGCCCTTGCACGTTGAACGACGCGCCGCGGTGCGCAATGGGCTGAAGCTTGCGGGTATCGACGAAGCGGCCGTCCCGCTTGTCGCCGATGAAGGCATCGTCCTCCCAGCTATCCCATAGCGCGCGCACCACGGCCGTGAATTCGTCCGCTCGCGCATAGCGCTGCGCATGATCGGGCACGGCGTCGTGGCCGAAGTTGCGTGCCGAGGCAGCGTCGGCGGTGGTCACGACGTTCCAGCCCGCGCGACCGCCGCTGACATGATCGAGCGTGGCAAAGCGGCGGGCGATGTTGTACGGCTCGTTGTAGCTCGTCGAGGCGGTAGCGACCAGCCCGATGTGCGTCGTGGCGGCGGCCACGCAGGCCAGTAGCACAGTGGGTTCCAGCGCAGTAATCGGCCGGAAGTTGATCTGGTCCGCAATGGCCGCGTTGTCGGCCAGGAAGATCGCATCGAACTTGCCGGCCTCGGCGGTGTGGGCCAGCCTGACGTAGTGCTGCACGTCGGTGAATGCGAGCGGGTCGCTGTCCGGGAGCCGCCATGCCGACGGCACGAAGCCGCTGTGCAGCGCGTTAAGGTTCAGGTGCAGCTGGCGTGGGGCGCGTTGAGGATCGAGTTCCAGCGGAGCGGTCATGCGAGGGTCCTTTCCCGTACAAGCTACGCAGGATAGGGAAGGGCCTCTCGCAACGGAACGAAGGAAACACGATAACGATATGTGGCGTACGTGGCCGACCATCACCGCGCCGCCCGGCCATCAAGGCGCCCGTGGCCGCTTCAGGTCCTCAGGATTTGGCCGTGGCCTGTCGGGTTCTCCAGTCCGCATACAGGTCCGCGACGCCGTCCAGCCTGACGGGCACATAGTCGATGTTCATTGACTGTTCCGCGAACGGCCGCGCCAAGTCCGCGTAGATCGCCGCTGTCGAAAGGCCGAACGGTTCCCCATCGTCATTCGAATAGGCGTACGCCACCTGCGTCACGCCGGCCAAGCGCATGGCCGCCATGCACATCGGGCACGGATGTCCGCTGGCATATACCGCGCAGCCAGCAAGGCTTGGGCGGCCCAACGCCTGGCTGGCAGCCCGGATGGCGTTCAGCTCGGCATGCGAGGTGGGATCGTTGGTGGTCAGGATTTCGTTGACGCCGGTGGCGATTACCTTGCCGTCGCGCACGATCACTGCGCCAAAGGGCCGTCCGCCGGCCTCCATATTGGCTTGGGCGAGCCGGATGGCTTCGCGCAGGAATGTTTCGGTATCGGTCATGGTGTGTCTCGAAGTCGTCAGGAAGGCGATAGTACTGGACGCGGGGTGCCTTCTTCGTCGCTTCATGGCTGCCGGTGCCTGGTGGAATGTCCAAGGGGAAGACGGCTTGCGTTGCTTCCCTGCATACGTACTATCATCTAATGCTGCATTGCGACAATCCTTCTGCTACAATTCGGGAAAACCCCATAAGGGTAATCCCTCAAGGAAGGAAGCCATGAACACCCAATCCGACATCAAGATGACCGATCAACTCGAACGCGACCTGATCGAGCGCGAACTGGGCACGCAAAGCCTGGGTTTTGCCAACGACGTGAAGCGCGTTGTGGCTGCTGTGCAGAATGTTTTCTCCCGCCTGCAAGCGGAAGCGCGCAAGGCCAAGGTCGTCTACGCGAACGGTTAATCCGGTCAGAACACCCCTGTAGTGCCTGCGGCGCCTCCTGGCGCCGCCATTGAAAAGCCGACCCGCCGTACAGCCCTTCGAGGTGTGCGGCGGGTCGGCTTTTGGCTTTTTTGGTGATTAACGCGTCACTTCGATGCGATCGACACGATCCGGGTAGAAGGCCAGATGATTAGCGATCTGGGCAACCGCCTGATGGGGCGATTCGTAGGTCCACACGGCGTTGTCCGTGCGGGTGCCGCCGGCGGGAATGCTGTAGTAGGCCGCATCGCCTTTGTAGGGACAGTGGCTGGTGTGCTGGGTGCGCGTCAGTCGAGACATGTCCACGTCTTCGCGCGGAATGTACTGGACTGGCGGGTATGAGGCCTCGGCGAGCGTCAAGGCGCGGCGGGTATCGGCAACCACACGGCCCGCTACGGTCACCACCACGCGCCCGCCCTGGGGCGTGATCGTGATCGGATGATCCGGGCCGGGAATCCTGACGGATTTGTCGGCGGATTTGTCGGTCATGGCAGACCTCCCTAAGAAAGGAGGCGCGGCGATCAGGCCGCGCCTCAAAGAAAAAACCGCCACGGAGGTGACGTGAGGCCGAAAAGGGAGAGAAGAGCCTCGGCCTCGGAATGGACGATAGCAAGCGCGGCCGGCCCGGCATAGCACGCGCGAGGGAACACACTCTTCTCGTGGATTAAACAATCCACCCCAACATTCCAAAACAAAGCCCCGCACTGGGCGGGGCTGCTGGGGCTGTTGGGGCTAGGCGGGATCGAAAACTATCGATCAATCAAAACGATAGCGATTGACCGCCTGCTGACTGTTCCTCGATCCACAGCGACAGCCGCACCTTGTACGCCTGCTGGATATGGCGCCGGGCGATCTGCTCGGCCTGCGCCGGGTTGCGGGCCTCGAGCGCTTCCACCAGCGCCAGATGTTCCTCGTATGAGCCCCGGGCGCGGCCCGGCACGRCCAGCGTGGAGCGGCCGAGCAGCGCCATCGACTCGTGCAGCGAGCGCAAGGTCTTCAGCAGATAGCGATTGTGCGCGCAGCGGTGCAGCGTCTCGTGGAACAGGCGATTGTTGACCGCCAGCTTGTCGGGATCTTCGGCGAAGGCCAGGTCGCGCTCGACAATATCGCGCAACAACGAGATTTCCACATCGGTGGCGTGGCGGGCAGCCAGCGCGGCGGCAGTGGATTCGAGCACCTCACGCATGACATACAGCTCGCTCACCATGCTGGCGTCGAGCCGCGTCACCATCATGCCGCGATTCGGCTCGTTGACGACGAGCCCTTCGGACTCGAGCCGCGACAGCGCCTCGCGCACCGGCGTGCGCGACAACCCTAGCGATTCGGCCAGTTCCACCTCGCGCAGGCGCGTGCCGGGCGGCAGGTGGCCGGCCTGGATCGCGCCCCGGAGTTGTTGGTAGGCCCGTTCGGAACGCGGCAGCGACGCGCTCTGGTCGCCGTCGGCGCCGGCAAGATCCGCAGGAAGCATGGATGCGTGTGAGTGGGGATGACAGCAAAGACAGCCATCATACCCGCTCGGGCAGGCGGCTCGCCAGCCACCGCGCCCGAATACCCGATATCAGGCCGGCGGCGACGCCGCGCGCCGGCTGCGCCGCCGTCGCGCCAGCATATTCAACGCCTCCACGCCGCACGAGAACGCCATCGCTGTATAGATGTAGCCCTTCGGTACGTGGTGACCCAGCCCGTCGGCAATCAGCGTCATGCCGATCATGATCAGGAAGGCCAGCGCCAGCATGATGATGGTGGGATTGGCGTTGATGAAGTTCGCCAGCGGCGTGGCCGCGAACAGCATCACGGTCACGGCGGCGATGACGGCCACGAACATGATCGGCACGTGGTCGGTCATGCCTACGGCGGTGATGATGCTGTCGACCGAGAACACGAGGTCGAGCACCAGGATCTGGCCGATGGCCATCGCGAAGCCAGGCGCGGCGCGGGCGACCATGCCTTCCTCGCCGTGCCCGGGCTCGGGCGCGACGTGCTGATGGATCTCACGCGTGGCCTTCCAGACCAGGAACGCGCCCCCGGCGATCAGGATGATGTCGCGCCACGAAATGCCCTTGCCGAGGAGCGTGAAGACCGGCTCGGTCAGCGCCACGATCCACGCAATCGTCGCCAGCAAGCCCAGGCGCATCACCAGCGCCAGGCTGATCCCCAGCCGTCGGGCCTTCTCGCGCATGGCCTCGGGCAGCTTGTTGGTCAGGATGGAGATGAAGATGAGGTTGTCGATGCCGAGCACGACCTCCATGGCCACGAGCGTGGCCAGTGCGGCCCAGGCGGCCGGGTCGCGCGCCAGCGCGAGTAGCGATTCCATGCGAACTCCTTGGTTGGGGTGGGCTGGGGCAGGGCTACCCGAAAGCGGACTACCAGGATCATGGTAGCGCACGCCGGCGGTGCAGGGGACATCAGATAGGGCGAGATTGAGGTTGTGAAACGCCAAGACTGGAATATAGTATGTGATATATCAAAATAATACCGGTCATCACAACCATCGAGGAGACAACCCATGAAGATCTGTATCTATGGGGCAGGGGCAATTGGCGGCTACATGGGCGCGCAGTTGGCGCTCGCGGGCGCCGACGTGAGTTTTATCGCACGCGGGCCGCATCTGGCGGCCATGCAGGCCAACGGCGTGCGCCTTCATATCGAAGGCGAGGAGCGCGTGGCGCGCGTGCGCTGCACCAGCGATCCGCGCGAGCTGGGTCCGCAGGACTATGTGTTCATCACGCTCAAGGCGCACCAGGTGCCCGGCGTGGTGGATCTGATGCAGCCGCTGCTCGGGCCGGAAACGGCAGTCGTGACCGGCGTCAATGGCATTCCCTACTGGTACTTCCACAAGCATGGCGGCGAGTTCGCCGGGCGCACGCTGGAGAGCGTGGACCCAGGCGGCAAGCAGTGGCGCGGCCTCGGGCCGGAGCGGGCGATCGGCTGCGTGCTGTATCCGGCCGCCGAGATCGAGGCGCCGGGCGTGATCCGCCATGTCTACGGTAAGAAGTTTCCTATCGGCGAGCCAGATGGAAGCCGTTCCTCGCGCGTGACGCAACTCGCCGACCTGATGGTCAAGGCGGACCTCGACGCGCCCGTGCGCGACAACATCCGCGATGAGATCTGGCTCAAGCTGTGGGGCAACCTCTGCTTCAATCCGATCAGCGCGCTGACGCATGCCACGCTGGACATCATCACGTCCGACCCAGCCACGCGCGCGCTGTCGCGCCAGATGATGCTGGAGGCCAAGGCGATTGCCGAGCGCTTTGGCGTGCACTTTCGGGTCGATGTGGAGCGGCGTATCGACGGCGCCGGCGCGGTGGGGGCGCACAAGACCTCGATGCTGCAGGACCTGGAGGCCGGCCGGGCGATGGAAATCGACCCCCTGCTGACCGTGGTGCAGGAGATGGGCCGGATGATCGGCCAGCCTACGCCGATGGTCGATGCCGTGCTGGGGCTGATCAAGCAGCGCGACAGGATGGCGCAGGGCGGTCAGACTGCGCCGCCCGTGCCGGTGGCGCGCGCGGCATGACGCGGGAGAAATCCCCGGCGATGTGGTGATCTTGATATACCATATACGAAAGGCCGGACCCGCCCCTTTCTCACCCGTTCGGGTTCTTGACGCGCGATCATCGACGAGATTGATGAGCAAACCGCATGGCGCCATGCCAAACTGGACACCATGCGTCCGCGCGTCAGGTCCCGGCAGTGGAGTGGGGCGGGACGCCGCCGGAGGCCGCCTCGGCCCCCGGGGCGCCGGTCATAGACGAGTGCATTCATGTCCGCCCAAACACCCGAAGTCCAGCCCGCCGGCCTGACCCTGTCGCTGCAGCCGATCAACGCGGGCGCCAGCCTACGCGACCAGGCCTATGCGATGCTGCGCCAGGCCATTGCCGATGCCGATATCTATCAGTCGCGAGAGGAAGTGCGGCTGGACGAGCGCGTGCTGTCCGAAGCGCTGGGCGTGAGCCGCACGCCGATCCGCGAGGCGATGACGCTGCTCGAGCAGGAAGGCTTCCTGCGCACGGTGCCGCGCCGCGGCATCTACATCATGCGCAAGACCAAGCGCGAGATCGTGGAGATGATCCAGGTCTGGGCCGCGCTGGAGAGTATGGCGGCCCGCCTGGCCACGCTCCATGCCACCGACGAGGAAATCGGCAAACTGCGACACATGTTCGACAGCTTCCGAGACTCCACGCCAGCCGAACACATCGAAGAGTATTCCGACGCCAACATCGTCTTTCACCAGGCGATCGTGCAGCTATCGAAGTCGCAGATCATCATGGACGCGATCAAGAACATCTTCGTCCATGTGCGTGCGATTCGGAAAATGACGATCTCGCAGAGCGACCGCGCCGCGCGGTCGATCGTCGATCATCTGCGGATTATCGAGGCGCTGGAGAAGCGCGATACGGAGCTGGCCGAGAAGCTGGTGCGCCAGCACTCGCTGGACCTGGCCGACTACGTGGAAAAGAACTGCGACTTCCTGGACTGACTGCCAGCCACGTCATGCACGCCCCCTCGCCCAGCCCATGACGGAGCGCGGGCATTGTTCCGCGATGTGGCCGAATCTTCTTGCGCCCCAACAGCTTTACGGCACGTTGGGGCGTTTTCTTTGGCACGTTCTTTGGCACTTTTCCTTGGCTGTTTGCCGATCTCGCAGGGGCGGGGGCTGTCCTTGGAACGGCCTCTGCGTCATCCGCAACGCCTCCCCGGCTCGCACAGCCACCGCCAGCGTAGGCACCGCAAGGCTTTATGCGCATTTGCTGCGATGCAGCGTCGAAACTTCCATGATTCGGGTTTAAACCCTCTTGCATCTTGCTGATATACCACATACTGTATGTCAAAAGAGCGAAGCACAAATCAGGAGACGAGCATGGCCGAGGCTACCAACCAAAGTCAGAGCAGCACCATGGCGCAACGCAAAGCCCTGGACGGCATTCGCGTCCTGGACATGACGCACGTTCAGGCCGGCCCCTCGGCTACGCAGTTGATGGCCTGGATGGGCGCCGACGTGATCAAGGTCGAATTGCCCGGACGCGGTGACATCACGCGCAGCCAGCTGCGTGACGTGCCCAACGCTGACAGCCTGTACTTCACCATGCTGAACAGCAACAAGCGTAGCCTGACGCTCAATATGAAAACGCCGGAAGGCAAGGCACTGCTGGAAGACCTGATTCAGCAGAGCGATGTGCTGATCGAGAACTTCGGTCCGGGCGTGCTGGCCCGCGCCGGATTCGACTGGGAACATATCCAGGACCTGAATCCGCGCATGGTCTATGCGTCGATCAAGGGCTTCGGTCCCGGCCCCTACCAGGACTGCAAGGCGTATGAAAACGTGGCCCAGTGCATGGGCGGTGCGGCATCGACGACAGGCGAAGCCAGCGGCATGCCATTGGTGACGGGCGCGCAGATCGGCGATTCGGGTACGGGCGTGCACTGCGTGGTCGGGATCCTGGGCGCACTGCTGCAGCGCGAGCATTCGGGGCGCGGCCAGCGCGTGGAAGTCGCCATGCAGGACGCCGTACTGAACCTGTGCCGCGTGAAACTGCGCGACCAACAGCGCCTGGATGCCGGCCCGCTGCGCGAGTACCCCAACGATCAGTTCGACGACCACGTGCCGCGCGCGGGCAATGCGTCGGGCGGCGGCCAGCCGGGCGCTGCGCTGCGCTGCGCGCCGGGCGGTGCGAACGACTACGTCTACGTCATCATCCAGCCGCAGGGCTGGGAGCCGCTGATGCGCCTGTGCGGCCGCGAAGATCTGATCACCGATCCGGAATTCGCCACGCCTGAAGTGCGTCTGAAAAAGCTCGCCGCGTGCTTCGGCATCATCGAGCAATGGACCCTGGGCCACACCAAGTTCGAGGTGATGAACGCACTCAACGAGGTGGATGTGCCGTGTGGCCCGATATTGTCGATGAAGGACCTGATCGGGGACCAGTCGATGTACGAGCGCGGCTTCCTGATCGAGCTGGAGCACCCGGTGCGCGGCAAATACGTGCAGCTCGGCTCGCCGATCACACTGTCCGACTCGCCGGTGAACGTCGAGCGCTCGCCGCTGCTGGGGGAGCACACCAACGAGATCCTCGAATCGCTGGGGCGGTCGCCGGCCCAGATTGCTGCGCTGCGCCTGGCGGGAGCGATCTGACCCGAGGCGTCCGGCCCCGGCCGGTGCCTCGTCTCCACAGCCCCTGACGGGGGTCTCTCCATTCTCTGCTGAAAGAGCAGGCGCGGCACGCTCGCGCCTGTCAGAGGAGTTCTGCCGTGCAAACCTGGATTCGCTTCCGCCGTCCTGATGGCGACGCCGCTTATGGCCGGCTTGACGAGGGTGATGCCGACCGCGTCATCGAATGCGATGGCCCTGGCTATACCGATCCTCGCCCCACGGGCAATAGCTACAGCTACGCCTCGCTGGACCTGCTGGCCCCGTGCCAGCCGGGCAAGATCGTGGCGCTGTGGAACAACTTTCACGCCCTCGCGGCCCGGCTGGAGAAAGCGGTGCCCGTGCATCCGCTGTTCCTGCTGAAGCCGGCAAGTTCGCTGGCCGGCCCCGGCGACGGCATCCTGCGTCCGAGCGGGTATACCGGCAAGATCGCCTACGAAGGCGAACTCGGCATCGTCATTGGCCGCGAATGCCGGAATGTGCCGCTCGCCGAAGCTGCCTCGCACATCTTCGGCTACACCATCGTCAATGACGTCACGGCGAGCGAGCTGCTCAATGCCGATCCCAACTTCCCGCAGTGGACGCGCGCCAAGGGTTCCGACACCTTCGGTTGCGTCGGTCCGGCCATTGTCTCCGGCTTTGACTGGCGAAGCGCCAGCGTGGTAACGCGTCTGGACGGCGTCGAGCGCCAGAACTACCCGTTGTCCGATATTGTTTTTTCGCCCGAGGAGCAGGTCAGCCTGCTGTCGCGGGACATGACGTTGATGCCGGGCGACGTGATCGCCGTCGGCACCTCGATCGGGGTCGGGTCGATGAAGGAGGGTTCTGTGGTGGAGGTGTCGATCCGCGGGATCGGCTCGCTGGTCAACCATGTGCGCGGCTGAACGAGCCAGTTTGCGAAGGCGGGAGCTCGGTAGTTTCCCTTATCTGGTTGCGTAATTTCGGGGAAATGCTGCGGCGCATCGACGAAAGTTCGCATCAGTGCTTGCTGAATACTGATATATCACATACCGTATTTGCCAAAGGTCGCTGCCTGTAGCGAATCGTCAAGGAGGAGACATCGTGAAGTCCGAAGTAGCCAGGCGGGCGCGAGAACGACCGCTGAAGACACCTTGAAGCAGAAGTTTTCCAATCCCCGTCAATTTGTATAGAAGGATGCAACCATGGCAGAAGTCGGAAACGAGCTGCAGCGTCAGGCTGGCGAAGAACATCAGGCACAAACCGATGGTTTTCATCTGGTCATCGAAGCGCTGAAGCTGAACGGCATCGAGAACATCTACGGCCTGCCCGGTATTCCGGTCACGGATCTGGCCCGTCTGGCGCAGGCCAACGGCATGCGCGTTATCAGCTTTCGTCATGAGCAGAATGCCGGCAACGCCGCAGCGATTGCCGGCTTTCTCACGCAGAAGCCGGGCGTTTGCCTGACCGTGTCTGCGCCCGGCTTCCTGAACGGGCTGACGGCGCTGGCGAATGCGACCACCAACTGCTTCCCGATGATTCTGATCAGCGGCTCGAGCGAGCGCGAGATCGTCGATCTGCAGCAGGGTGACTACGAAGAGATGGACCAGCTGGCTATCGCCCGTCCGCACGCCAAGGCTGCCTTCCGCGTGCTGCACGCTGAAGACATTGGTGTCGGTATCGCGCGTGCCATCCGCGCCGCCGTGTCGGGCCGTCCGGGTGGTGTGTACCTGGACCTGCCGGCCAATCTGCTGGGCCAGTCGATGGAAGCCGAGCGTGGCCGCAAGTCGTTGATCAAGGTGGTGGACCCGGCCCCGCGCCAACTCCCTGCACCGGACTCGATCGACCGTGCTGTCGCGCTGCTGAAGAGCGCCAAGCGCCCGCTGATCCTGTTGGGCAAGGGTGCCGCATACGCTCGCGCCGATGCGGATATCCGCGCGCTGGTCGAGAAGACCGGCATTCCGTACCTGCCGATGTCGATGGCCAAGGGCCTGCTGCCCGATACACACCCGCAATCGGCCTCGGCCGCACGGTCGTACGTGCTGGCGGAAGCTGACGTGGTGATGCTGGTCGGCGCCCGCCTGAACTGGCTGCTGTCGCACGGCAAAGGCAAGACCTGGGGCAAGCCGAAGCAGTTCATCCAGATCGACATCTCGCCGACCGAGATGGACAGTAACGTGGCCATCGCCGCGCCCGTAGTGGGTGACATTGGTTCGTGCGTATCGGCAATGCTCGACAAGATCGGCAACGGCTTTGCCAAGCCGGGCGCCGATTGGCTGAACGCGGTGGACGAACGCAAGGACAAGAACCTGGCGAAGATGGCCGAGACCTTGTCCAAGGATGTGTCGCCGATGAACTTCCATAGCGCGCTGCGCGCGCTGAAGGACGTCGTCAAAGCCAATCCGGGCATCTCGTTTGTCAACGAAGGCGCCAACACGCTGGACTACGCCCGTGCCGTGATCGACATGTACGAGCCGCGCAAGCGCCTCGACGTGGGCACCTGGGGCGTGATGGGTGTGGGCATGGGCTACGCGGTCGCTGCGGCGGTCGAAACCAGCAAGCCTGTCCTCGCGCTGTGCGGTGACAGTGCGTTCGGCTTCTCGGGCATGGAGGTGGAAACTATCTGCCGCTACAACCTGCCGATCTGCATCGTCATTTTCAACAATAACGGCGTCTACAAGGGTATCGACGTGAATCCGACCGGCGGCAACGATCCGGCGGTCACGATGTTCGTCAAGGGGGCGCGCTACGACAAGATGATGGAAGCGTTCGGTGGGGTTGGTCACAACGTCACCACACCGGCGGAACTCGAAGCCGCGGTGAACGAAGCCTTGCGGTCGGGCAAGCCCACGCTGGTCAACGCCGTCATCGACCCGGCTGCCGGTACCGAAAGCGGTCGTCTGACCAATCTGAATCCGCAGAGCGCGGCCAAGAAGTAATCCACCCCAGTTTCACCCTCTATTCCATCAGGAGAGCGATTGTGAACCTCCCACTCAACGGCATCAAGATCATCGACTTTACGCACGTGCAAGCCGGCCCCGCCTGCACGCAGCTTCTCGCATGGTTCGGCGCAGACGTCATCAAGGTGGAGCGCCCCGGCTCCGGCGACGTCACCCGCACGCAATTGCGCGACATTCCCGACGCGGACGCGCTGTACTTCACCATGCTGAACAGCAACAAGCGCTCGCTGACGCTGGACACCAAGAAGCCGGAAGGCAAGAAGATCCTGGAGCAGTTGATCCGCGAATCGGATGTGCTGGTCGAGAACTTCGGCCCCGGTGCGCTTGACCGCATGGGCTTCTCCTGGGAGCGCATCAAGGAACTGAACCCGAAGATGATCGTGGCATCGGTCAAGGGCTTCAGCGACGGCCACCACTATGAAGACCTGAAGGTCTACGAGAACGTGGCACAGTGCGCTRGCGGTGCCGCGTCGACCACCGGTTTCTGGGACGGCCCGCCGACCGTGTCGGCCGCCGCCCTGGGTGACTCGAACACCGGCATGCACCTGGCCATCGGCATCCTGACCGCGATCATCGGCCGCCAGCAGACCGGCCAGGGTCAGAAGGTTGCCGTATCGATGCAGGACGCCGTGCTGAATCTGTGCCGCGTGAAGCTGCGCGACCAGCAGCGACTGGACCGCCAGGGCTATCTGGAAGAGTATCCCCAGTATCCGCACGGCACGTTCAGCGACGTGGTGCCCCGTGGTGGCAACGCCGGCGGTGGCGGCCAGCCGGGCTGGGTGCTGAAGTGCAAGGGTTGGGAGACCGATCCCAACGCCTATATCTACTTCACCATCCAGGGCCACGCCTGGGAGCCGATCTGCAAGGCACTGGGCAAGGAAGAGTGGATCAGCGATCCGAACTACAACACGCCCAAGGGCCGTCAGCCGCATATCTTCGAAATCTTCAAGACCATCGAAGAATGGCTTGCCGACAAGACCAAGTACGAGGCGGTGGACATCCTGCGCAAGTTCGATATTCCCTGCTCGCCGGTGCTGTCAATGAAGGAACTCGCGGCGGATGAATCGCTGCGCAAGAGCGGTTCGATCGTGGAAGTCCCGCACAAGGAACGTGGCACCTACCTGACCGTGGGCAGCCCGATCAAGTTCTCGGCCATGAAGCCGGAAATCACCGGTTCGCCGCTGCTGGGCGAGCACAGCGAGGAAGTGCTGGCCAGCCTGGGCTATGCCGCCGAGGAGATCTCCCGTCTGCGTGAGTCGCAGGTGATCTGAGCCAGGCGCCAGCACTGCCAGTGCCCAATGTGACAGCGGGTCACACCTGGAGCGCCGGGGAATGCGTAGACGGGACGTAACGCACCCTGGCGCTTCATGGTTTGGACGCCAAGCTGAGGGACCGGCATGGCCGACAGTGCCACAATGACAGCCCGGACCCCTGGTGGCGAACCTCGCCACCCCCCATTCGCCTGGAAAGCTCAGGAAAGACCAAGACCATGCAGACCGCGATCGACTATGAACAGCTGGTGTCGGCCATCGGCGACGCCGTGATCATCTCCGGCGCCGACGGTGCCATCACGTTATGGAACCCGGCCGCCGAGTACATGTTCGGCTACACCCGAGAGGAGGCCCTGGGCAAGTCGCTGGATCTGATTATTCCCGAGCGCCTGCGTGCGCGCCACTGGGAGGGCTACGACAAGACCATGGCAACGGGCCAGACCCGCTACGGCCATGACTTGCTCAAGGTCCCGGCGATCAACAAGAACGGCGAAGCGATGTCGATCGCTTTTACCGTGGCGCTGCTGCACGGGCAGGGCGGGGAAATCACCGGCATCGTGGCGGTGATCCGTGACGAGACCGTGCGCTTCCAGGAAGAGCGGGCGCTGCGCAAGCGCATCACGGAACTGGAAGCCAGGACGGGCGCCGAGGCAGGAGCCGGCTGACTCACCGGACGCAGTTGCAGCATGGCGCAGGAACGATAAGGCCGGGCGATTCTCCGGCCTTTTCCGTTTCTACGTTCACGCGCTGGCCAACGCCAGGTTTCGTCTGAGCGGGGCGCGTTCCGATGCCTGCTTCATTGCCGCCGCCATGGTCGCACCCAGCTCCGCTGGCGACCCGGCGACATGGATGCCGGCTTCGCGCATGGCGTTGACCTTCGCTTCCGCCGTGCCCGTCCCGCCCGAGATGATCGCGCCGGCGTGCCCCATGCGGCGTCCCGGCGGCGCCGTGGTGCCGGCGATAAAGCCCGCCACCGGTTTGCGCCTGTGCGCATCGCGCAGGAACTGGGCTGCCTCTTCCTCCGCCGATCCGCCAATCTCGCCAATCATGAGGATGCCTTCGGTCTTGTCGTCGGCCAGGAACATCTCCAGGCAGTCGATGAAGTCGGTGCCGTTCACCGGATCGCCGCCGATGCCGATGCAGGTCGATTGCCCCAGTCCGGCCGCCGTGGTCTGCGCCACGGCCTCATAAGTCAGCGTGCCCGAGCGCGACACCACGCCGATCTTGCCCGGTGTATGGATGTGGCCGGGCATGATGCCGATCTTGCATTGCCCCGGCGTAATTACCCCCGGACAATTCGGGCCAACCAGGCGGCTGCCGGACCCCGACAGCGCACGCTTGACCCGCACCATGTCCATCACGGGAATGCCTTCGGTGATGCAGACGATCAGCGCGATGCCGGCATCGACCGCTTCCAGGATGGCATCGGCGGCGAACGGTGGCGGCACATAGATGACCGAGGCGTCGGCGCCTGTGGCATTGGCGGCAGCGGCCACGGTATCGAAGACCGGGAGGCCCAGGTGCGATTCACCGCCCTTGCCGGGCGTGACGCCGCCCACCATCTTCGTGCCATAGGCCAGTGCCTGTGCCGAATGGAATGTGCCTTGTGCGCCGGTAAAGCCCTGGCAGATCACGCGGGTGTCTTTGTCGATCAGCACGGCCATTTCACTTTCCTCCCTTCTTCGATGGGTGCGTGCGCACGGCGGACACGACTTTCTCGGCCGCATCGGCAAGATCCTTGGCCGAGACGACCGGCAGGCCCGAATCTCGCAGGATCTTCTTGCCGAGGTCGACGTTGGTGCCTTCCAGCCGCACCACCAGCGGCACGGTCAGGTCCACTTCGCGCGCCGCGGCCACCACGCCTTCGGCAATCACGTCGCAGCGCATGATGCCGCCGAAGATATTGACGAGAATCCCTTCGACCCTGGGATCGGCCAGGATCAGCCGGAACGCCGCGGTGACGCGCTCCGTCGTGGCGCCGCCGCCTACGTCGAGGAAGTTGGCCGGCTCGCCGCCATGGAGCTTGATGATGTCCATCGTGGCCATCGCCAGGCCTGCGCCATTCACCATGCAGCCGATGTTGCCGTCCAGCCGCACGTAGTTCAGGGCGTGCCGGGCGGCTTCGGTCTCGGCCGGGTCTTCCTCGCTCTCGTCACGCATGGCATCGATGTCGGGATGGCGGAAGAGGGCGTTATCGTCGAAACTGAACTTGGCGTCGAGCGCCATCACGTCGCCGCTGCCGGTGACCACAAGCGGATTGATCTCGACGATCGACGCGTCGAGTTCGGTGAACGCGCGGTAGGTCGAGAGGATAAAACGGGTAGCCGCGCCCACCTGCTTGCCCGACAGCCCCAGGCCGAATGCCAGCCGGCGTGCATGAAACGGCTGGATGCCGCTGGCCGGATCGATTGCCACCTTCAGGATTTTCTCGGGCGTGCGTGCGGCAACCTCCTCGATCTCCATGCCGCCTTCGGTGGACGCCATGATCGTGATGCGCGACGTGGCGCGGTCGATCAGGATGCCCAGGTAGAGCTCGCGCGCGATGTCGCAGCCTTCCTCGACGTAAAGGCGCCGCACTACCCGGCCGGCCGGGCCGGTCTGCCTGGTGAGCAGGGTCTTGCCCAGCATCTGCGCGGCGCTCGAGCGGACGTCATCGATCGACTTCACCACGCGCACGCCGCCCTTACCCGAGCTGTCATCCGCGAAGCGGCCGGCACCGCGGCCGCCAGCGTGGATCTGCGACTTCACCACCCAGACCGGGCCGCCCAGCTTGCGGGCGGCATGGGCGGCCTCGTCTGGTGTAAAGGCCACGCGGCCGTGCGGTACAAGCACGTCATAGCGCCTGAGCAACTCCTTGGCCTGATATTCGTGAATGTTCACGTGTCTCCTCGGTTGAAAAGCGCCGCGGGCCGCAGGTCGGGACCCGCCTGTTCAGTTCTTCGCGGCGTAAAATACTATATGTAATATATCAATAATAAAATCATGCCGAAACTGGGTGCGAGCTGAATCGCGCAAAAGGGATGTCCGCGCTGACAAGGCCATCGCATCAATCGCGCAAGATTGATCGCAAAGCCTTCTATGTTGCGGGTTAACGCTCGTGTATGCCGCAGGATCTATTGCGATGCGGAATGAAAAGTCTGAACCGCGCTGCATTTTCTTCTTGTTGTGTCGTGATATATCACATACGTTATCCAGCAAGCGCGCACGGGAATACTCAAGGAGACAACGCATGAATAACAAAGCACTCGACGGTGTCCGCATCCTGGACATGACGCACGTGCAGGCCGGCCCCTCGGCCACCCAGCTGATGGCCTGGCTGGGCGCCGACGTGATCAAGGTGGAACTGCCCGGGCGGGGCGACATCACGCGCAGCCAGCTGCGCGACGTGCCGAACGCCGACAGCCTCTACTTCACGATGCTGAACTCCAACAAGCGCAGCCTCACGCTGAACATGAAGACGCCCGAGGGCAAGGCGCTGCTGGAAGACCTGGTGCAGCGCTGCGACGTGCTGGTGGAGAACTTCGGCCCCGGCGTGCTCGACCGCGCCGGTTTCGACTGGGACCGCCTGCAGGAGTTGAACCCGCGCCTGATCTACGCGTCGATCAAGGGCTTCGGCCCGGGGCCGTACGCGGACTGCAAGGCGTACGAAAACGTGGCCCAGTGCATGGGCGGCTCGGCCAGCACGACCGGTACCGAGGATGGTGCCCCGACGGTGACCGGCGCGCAGATCGGCGACTCGGGTACCGGCGTGCACTGCGTGGTCGGCATCCTGGCCGCGCTGCTGCACCGCGAGCATTCGGGCCGTGGCCAGCGCGTGGAAGTGGCGATGCAGGATTCGGTGCTGAATCTCTGCCGCGTGAAACTGCGCGACCAGCAGCGCCTCTCGGCCGGTCCGCTTAAGGAATTTCCGAACGAAACCTTTGGCGACTATGTGCCGCGTGCCGGCAATGCGTCGGGCGGCGGCCAGCCGGGCGCCGCGCTGCGCTGCTCGCCGGGCGGGGCCAACGACTACGTCTACGTGATCATCCAGCCGCAAGGCTGGGAGCCGCTGATGCGCCTGTGCGGCAGGGAGGACCTGATCACCCATCCGCAGTTCGCCACGCCGGAAGCGCGCCTGAAATGCCTGGGCGAGTGCTTCTCCATCATCGAAAAGTGGACCAAGACCAAGACGAAATTCGAGGTCATGGACGCCCTGAACGAGGTGGACGTGCCGTGCGGCCCGATTCTCTCGATGAAGGACTTGATCGAGGACGAGTCGATGTTCGACCGCGGCTACCTGGTCGAGCTGGACCACCCGGAGCGCGGCAAGTACGTGCAGCTGGGTTGCCCGATCACGCTCTCTGCCTCGCCCGTGGAAGTGGAACGTTCGCCGCTGCTGGGCGAGCACACCGAAGAAATCCTCGACTGGCTCGGCCGCTCGCCGGCCCAGATCGCGGCGCTGAAGGCGGCCGGCGCGGTCTGAGCCGCGCCACCTCTCGAATGATTGTCTGCAATGCCTGAACAGATGGAGACCTGACATGGCACATGACAAGGATGCGGTACGCAAGATTCTGGCGACCGTGAAGGAAGAGGGGCGCGCTGCGCTGACGGCGCCCGAGGGCAAGCTCGTCTGCGACGCCTATGGCATCTCGGTGCCGGGCGAGGGCGTGGCCAAATCGCCGTCGAACGCGGTGGAATTGGCGACGAAGATGGGTTTTCCGGTGGTGATGAAGATCGTCTCGCCGGACATCCTGCACAAGACCGAAGCCGGCGGCGTGCTGGTGGGCCTGAAATCGGCGGCGGATGTGGAGCAGGGCTACCGCACCATCATCGAGAACGCCAAGAAGTACAACGCCAACGCCGAAATCATCGGCGTGCAAGTGCAACAAATGATCACAGGCGGCCAGGAAGTGATCATCGGCGCCGTGACCGATCCGTCGTTCGGCAAGCTGGTGGCGTTCGGCCTGGGCGGCGTGCTGGTGGAAGTGCTCAAGGACATCACCTTCCGCATGGCACCGGCCACCAACGAAGATGCGCTGTCGATGCTGGACGGCATTGCCGCTGCCGAGGTGCTCAAGGGCGTGCGCGGCGCCGACCCGGCCAACCGCGAGGCGCTGGCCGGCATGATCGAGCGCATGTCGCAGCTCGTCAGCGATTTCCCGGAGATTTCCGAGCTGGACCTGAACCCGGTGTTCGCCAGCAAGGACGGCGCCATCGCCGCCGACGTGCGGATCGTGGTGGACTTCTCGCCGCAGCCGGAGAAGTACCGTCCGACGCAGGAACAGATCGTCAAGCAGATGAACCGCATCATGCGCCCGGACACGGTGGCGGTGATCGGCGCGTCCGCCGAGGACGGGAAGATCGGCAATTCGGTGATGAAGAACCTGATCAACGGCGGCTACCAGGGCAAGATCTACCCGATCCACCCCAAGGCCGAAGAGATCATGGGCATGACGGCCTACAAGAGCGTGCTCGACGTGCCGGGCAAAATCGATGTGGCGGTGTTTGCGATCCCGGCCAAGTTCGTGGCCCAGGCGCTCGAGGAAGTCGGCAAGAAGGGCATTCCCGGCGCCGTGCTGATTCCGTCCGGGTTTGCCGAAACCGGCAACGTGGAAGGGCAGGACGAGATCGTGGCGATTGCCCGCAAGCACGACATCCGCCTGATGGGACCGAATATCTACGGTTTCTACTACACGCCGAAGAACCTTTGCGCCACGTTCTGCACGCCGTATGACGTGAAGGGCAAGGCGGCGCTGTCGTCGCAGTCGGGCGGTATCGGCATGGCCATCATCGGCTTCTCGCGCTCGGCCAAGATGGGCGTGTCGGCCATCGTCGGCCTGGGTAACAAGTCGGATATCGACGAAGACGATCTGCTCACCTTCTTCGAGCAGGACGACAACACCGAGATCATCGCCCAGCACTGCGAGGACCTGAAGGATGGCCGCGCCTTTGCCGAGGTGGCGCGCCGGGTGTCGAAGAAGAAGCCGGTGGTGGTGCTCAAGGCTGGCCGGACCAGCATGGGCGCGCGGGCAGCCAGCTCGCACACCGGCGCGCTGGCCGGCAACGACCGCATCTACGAGGACGTGTTCAAGCAGGCCGGCGTGATTCGGGCGCGCTCGCTGCGCGACCTGCTCGAGTTCGCGCGCGGCATTCCCAAGCTGCCGACGCCGAAGGGCGAGAACGTGGTCATCATCACGGGCGCGGGCGGGTCGGGCGTGCTGTTGTCCGATGCCTGCGTGGACAACAACCTGTCCCTGATGACGATGCCGGACGACCTCGACGCAGCGTTCCGCAAGTTCATCCCGCCGTTCGGCGCGGCCGGCAATCCGGTGGACATCACCGGCGGCGAACCGCCCACGACGTACAAGAACACGCTGCGCCTTGGCATGGAAGATCCGCGCATCCACGCGATCATCCTCGGCTACTGGCACACGATCATCACGCCGCCGATGGTGTTCGCCCAGCTGGTCATCGAGGTGAAGGAAGAGATGGCGGCGAAGGGCATCGAAAAGCCGATCGTGGCGTCGCTGGCCGGCGACGTGCAAGTGGAGGAAGCTGCCGAGTACCTGTACGAGCACGGCGTGCCGTCCTACGCGTACTCGACCGAAATCCCGGTGGCGGTGCTCGGCGCGAAGTACAAGTGGGCGAGGGGAGCGGGCAAGATCTGATGCGGTCCGCCCCGCCGGCATAGCCAGACCTGCCGGCATCTCCAGCACAACCAGCCCCCAGCGAGACAGCAACCGTTGGGGGCATTTGATAAACGAAGGGGCAAATGCGACAGGCCGTTCCCGAGGGAACGGCCTGTCTGGTATTGCGCGACGAATCGTAAAGGGAAATCGTAAAACGCCTAGTTCATGCCGGTGCCGGACATCGCACGCAGGTATTCGTTCTTCTTGTCGAAGATCAACTGGCTCAGGAACGGCGCGTCGTAGGCGTTGAGCAGATGCGCGTGGTGTTCCTCGACATAGCGGGCCACGCGGGTCTTCTCGCATTCGATGCCGCAGAGCCACTCGAACATCGGCATGTCCCAGCGGAAGCGCAGGCCCAGTTCGGCGAAGGCGGCGTTGAAGGCGGCGAGTTGCAACGTACGATCAGGGCCCGTGGCGCCGGCGACGGGCGACGAAACGGACGCGGAAGACGCGGCGGGATGCAGTGGGTTCATGATCGTCTCCTGTGTTTGCAAGGTCACGAGCTTGGTACAAGTGCAGAGTAGGCGCGACGAACGATTTACGATAATTAAAGTTTCATCAAGAAACCATAAGCTATCGCTTATACATTGGGAATCTGGACCTGGCGGGCGATACGCGGCCGGATCAGCCCCTCCACGCCGGTGATCTGCTGGATCAGGGTGGCGCCTTCTTCCATCAGGAAATGCTTGAATGCCAGCGCCACGGGCGGCAACCGCTTGTTCTTGCGGTGCACCACATACCAGTTCAGCATGACTGGGAATCCCTCGATGTCGAGCACGGCCAGCTTGCCGGCCTGTAGCTCCAGCCCCACCGTGTGCGCGGACAGGAAGGCGATACCCATATTGGCGATGACCGCCTGCTTGATCGTCTCGGTGCTCTTGATCTCCATGGCGATGCGCAGGTTCGAGAGCCGCCCGGCAAAGCCTTCCTGCATCGAATTCCAGGTATCGGAGCCTTTCTCGCGCGAGACGAACGCCTCTTCGGCCAGCCCGGCCAGGGGGATGTCGCGGCGCCCGACCAGCGGATGGTTCGGCGCGGCCACGATGACATAGGGGTGGGGGGCGAACGACTCGGCGATGGTGTCCATGCCTTCGGGCGGGCGCACCATGACGGCGAGGTCGGTCAGGTTGCCGGCCAGCTGGTGCAACAGTTCCTCACGATTGTGCACCGCGAGATTCAGCGTCACGCCATCATGCCGATTCATGAATTCGGCCAGCAGGCGGGGAAAGAAATAATCGCCGGCGCTGATCACCGCCACGTTGAGCCGGCCTCCGGAAATACCCTTGAGTTGCGCCATCGCGTCCTCGGCCTCGCGGAATTGCTGGATGATGCTGCGGCTGTAGTGCAGCATCTCCGTGCCGGCCGGCGTGAGGTAGATCCGCTTGCCCAGCTGCTCGAACAGCGGCAGGCCCACGTGATGTTCGAGCTGCCGAACCTGTGTGGAAACAGCGGGTTGCGTGAGATGCAGTTCCTCCGCCGCGCGCGAAAAGCTCAGATGGCGGGCCACCGTTTCGAACACTTTCAACTGGCGCAGCGTGGCGTTCTTCATTGGTCGATATCCTGCAATCTATAAAGGATCGTCAATGATCATAATAAAAAACTTTATGCTTTGCGTATCTAAGTTTGAAGTAGCATCAATCAGCAATGCAACGTGCCGCAATGTCAGGCGCGCTCATTCAGTAGTGAAGTAGGGCGTCCCCACGCAGGTCTGCCCACCAGTCGCGCCGTCAGAGCGCGAGACACACTAATGTAAGGAGACACGACATGGCGCACCCGCACGCGGCAGGCCCCGCCTTTGGCAACGGCAATCTGGACGGGCAGGGCGGCTTGCTCCGCAATCGCTGGTTCCAGCTCTTCATCGGCGTCCTTTGCATGGGCCTCGTGGCGAACCTCCAGTACGGCTGGACGCTGTTCGTGACGCCCATGAATGCGCGTCATCACTGGGGCGAGTCCCCCATCCAGGTCGCCTTCTCCATTTTCATCGTCACCGAAACCTGGCTCGTGCCGGTAGAGGGCTGGCTCGTGGACAAGTTCGGCCCGCGCCCCGTGGTGGCCGTGGGCGCGCTGTGCGCCGGAGCAGCCTGGGTCATGAACTCGTTCGCCACCTCGCTGCCGATGCTCTACGCGGCGGCCGTCGTGGCCGGTATCGGCGCGGGCGGCGTCTATGGGACGTGCGTGGGCAAAGCGCTGAAGTGGTTCCCGGACAAGCGCGGCCTGGCCGCCGGGCTGACCGCCGCCGGCTTCGGCGCGGGCTCGGCGCTGACCGTGATCCCCATCGCCAACATGATCCAGAAATCGGGCTACGAGCACGCGTTCTTCACGTTCGGCATCTTGCAGGGCGTGCTGATCTTCATCCTGGCGATGTTGCTGGTCAAGCCGAAGCCGCCCAAGGGGCTCGTCGCCGGCAAGGCCAACCTGACCAACCCCGTGGCGCTGACGCCGGGCCAGATGGTGCGCACGCCGGTGTTCTGGGTGATCTACGCATCGTTCGTGGCCGTGGCGGCAGGCGGCATCATGGCCACTGCGCAGCTCGGCCCCATCGCCAAGGACTTTGGCTTCGCCTCGATGCCGGTCACGCTGCTGGGCATGACGCTGCCGCTGCTGACCATGACGCTGTCCATCGACAACCTCTGCAACGGGCTGACGCGCCCGCTGTGCGGCCTGATCTCCGACCGCATCGGCCGCGAGAACACCATGTTCTTCATCTTCATCGGCGAAGGGCTGTCGCTGATCGGGCTGATGGAGTTCGGACACAACCCGTACTGGTTCATGTTCTTCGCGGCGCTCACCTTCCTGTTCTGGGGCGAGATCTTCTCGATCTTCCCGGCGCTCTGTGCCGATACGTTCGGCAGCGAGTACGCCGCAGCCAATGCGGGCACGCTCTATACGGCCAAGGGGACGGCGGCGATGCTGGTGCCGCTGGCCTCGGTGTTGTCGCATCGCGGTGGATGGAGCCTGGTCTTCACGGTGGCGGCCGTGCTGACCGTGGCTGCGGGGCTGTCCGCCAAGTTCCTGTTGCAGCCGATGCGCCGGCGCTTCATCACCGGACACGCGGCAACCCATCCCACCATGCAAGGACAAGGAGCGGCACCATGAATGTTTCGCTTCCCCAACTGAAGGCCTTTGCTGCGGTTGCGCGCCAGAAGAGCTTCACGCGCGCGGCGGCGGAGCTCGGCCTGACCCAGTCGGCCATCAGTCGTAGCGTGCGTGAGCTGGAGGAGGAAATCGACCAGCGGCTGTTCGACCGCACCACGCGCCAGGTGGAGCTGACCGACGCCGGCGAGCATCTGTCCCAACGGATCTGCCATCTGATCGAGGAAGTCGAGCAGACGCTGCGCGAGAGCCACGGCACCGGCAAGCCCAGCCAGGGCACCGTGCATATCGCCACCGATCCGGTCTTGTCGTCGATGTCCATGCCGATGTGGGTGGCCGGCTGCCGTACGGCATGGCCCGGCATCGGCATCACGCTGCGCGACCGCTCGCACGAATGCGTGCTGCAAAGTGTGCGCAGCGGCGAGGTGGACTTCGGCATCGCCAGCAACCCGGTGGCCTGCGACGACCTCTATTGCGAACCGCTCTATATGGACCCGCTGCACGCGGTGCTGCCCTCCGGGCATCCGCTGGCCGCGCGCGAGTCCCTCGGCTGGGGCGAACTTGCCGATGCCTCGGTGCTCTCGCTCGACCACAACTCGGGCGTGCAGCCCGCCGTGGAGCGCGCGCTGGCCACCTATCACGTACGGCCCGGCGCCTTGCAGCTGCTCGGGCATTTCTCGGCGATTTTCGGCATGGTGGCGATGGGGCTCGGCATCGGCGTGGTGCCGTCGCGCACGCAGGCCGCCGGTCTGGCGCCCGCGGCCGTGCTGCGGCCCTTGCGGCCCCAGGTCAACAATAACGTGATGCTGGTTCGAAGGAAGGCGCGCTCGCTCAAGCCCAACGCGGCGGCGGTGTGGGACAACCTGCGTGGCCAGGAGTACGAACAGGGCCAGATGAAGAAAGCGGGGTAGGGCCGTGAATCGGATTCATCTGATGCAGCGCCGCAACGTTTTTTGCGCTGAATAAGGCGCTATTTCCCTCGAATTCGCCAGTCGTTCTCGCAAGAAGCGATCCACAACGCACCCCACGGGGTGCGTTGTTGTTTTTAGTGCCAATCTTCTATTGATATATCACATACAGGATATTTACAGACCTCGCGGTGCAGCATATACTGAAGACTCATTGACCTACCTCATTCAGGAGTTTTCATGCACGCCGCACAGCTTTCCCTCATCGCCCTCGGTCTGATTGCCTCGGGTGTTTCCGTAACCTGGCTGATTGCCACGCGCCTGCCGATGGGTCTGCTGACCACCGCCGGTGACCATGGCCGCTTTGCCGGCCTCGGCTCGGATCAGGCAGTGGACGGGATCGGCCGTGCGACGCCTGCCGCTGGCGCGCGCCCGCAGTTCGCCCACGCGTAAGCCAGTTGGGTTCGAAGGCAGGGAGCTTGTAGCGGCCGGCAACTCCCTCCCAGCAGTCGTCGTACTCATCGGCCGTATCTTTCGTTTCCCCCTCGCTTCATCCCCCGCCTGATCCAGCGTTTTCCAGCCTTTCCCAAGGCCTAGGACTTTCCCTAGGACATCTTTTTTCCCTTCGCATTGCAGCATCCCAGGTGCTTGCCGCCAGGTCGCGCCATTGATCTGGCGCCGTCCGCTAAGTCATTGATCGGCAACGAACCGAGCGCCGTTTCGCGGCATGGTTTGATGCGCCCGGCGCACCACTGCCAGCCTCGCTCCGGGCGGCGGTGGTCTGAGTCGTATCGGGCAGAAAAACTGGTCACTGAAAACGGCTTGACTTGGGTGATATACCACATACTGTATAGCACTAGAGCGGCGAGCCACTCTACGAAAACATCTAGAAAACGATAGCGGTACACAGAGGCATCGAATCAGATGCCCATCCACAACGGCGGCGATGACCGCCAGAAGGAGACACCATGGAACTACAGCAAAGCGCGTCCACGTCACGATTTGCGTCCCCATGGACGCAGCTCGTATTCGGCGTTATCTGCATGGCGATGATCGCCAACATGCAATACGGCTGGACCCTGTTCGTCAATCCGATCGATGACAAATACCACTGGGGCCGCACGGCCATCCAGGTGGCGTTTACGATTTTCGTGGTCACGGAAACGTGGCTGGTGCCGATCGAGGGCTATCTGGTCGACAAGTACGGCCCGCGCCCGGTGGTGGTGGGCGGCGGCCTGCTCTGTGCGATTGCATGGGCGCTGAACTCGGTGGCGTCGTCGCTGCCGCTGCTGTACTTCGCTGCGGCCATTGGCGGCGTCGGGGCCGGCGCGGTGTATGGCACCTGCGTGGGCAATGCGCTCAAGTGGTTCCCCAACCGGCGCGGGCTCGCGGCGGGGATTACGGCGGCCGGTTTCGGCGCGGGCTCCGCGCTGACCGTGGTGCCCATCGCCAACATGATCAAGACCAGCGGCTACGAGAGCACCTTCCTGACCTTCGGGCTGGGGCAAGGCATCGTGGTGGTGATCCTGGGCCTGGCGCTCTATCCGCCGTCGGCCAAGATCCTCTCCGACGTGAAGAGCACCCTGAAGGCGGCTGCTACTTATAATGCGTCGCCGCGCCAGGTGCTGTCCTCGCCGATCTTCTGGGTGATGTACGCGATGTTCGTGATGATGGCCGCCGGCGGGCTGATGGCCACGGCGCAGCTGGGCCCCATCGCCAAGGATTTCGGGCTCCATGACTCGCCGGTGTCCATCCTCGGGCTGACGCTGCCGGCGCTGACCTTCGCGCTGACCATCGACCGCGTGCTGAACGGGCTGACCCGGCCGTTCTTCGGCTGGATCTCCGATAACATCGGCCGCGAGAACACCATGTTCCTGGCCTTCGCGGTGGAGGCGGTCGGCATCCTGCTGCTGTCCAAGTACGGGCACAACCCGGTGGCGTTCGTGATTCTGACCGGCGTGGTGTTCTTCGCCTGGGGCGAGATCTACAGCCTGTTCCCGGCCACCTGTGGCGACACCTTCGGCCCCAAGTTTGCAGCGACCAACGCCGGCCTGCTGTACACGGCCAAGGGCACGGCCGCGCTGCTGGTACCGTTCTCGAGTGTGATTACCGCCGCCACCGGTGACTGGCACGCGGTGTTCATGCTGGCCTCCGGCATGGCGGCGCTCTCGGCGGTGCTGGCGATCTTCGTGCTCAAGCCGATGCGCGAGGCCCATGCCCGGAAGTACGTCAACGATAGTTCGGCGCCGCCGATGGGCTATCGGGCCGTGCCGGACGACCTGACCTGACCTGACCTGAGCCGAGCGCCGGGTTAGACAGAAGGGGCCCGCCATCGCGGGCCCCGTGCGTCTGGCGATGCCGGGCGTATCATCAGACCAGCCGGCAGCATAGCCGGCGCGCAACACAGCAACCGACAGGATTCCCCATGAACCAGGTTGTGATTCCGATTGTGGTGGAGGGCGGGGGACGCGAGCGGAAGCGCCGCCAGCCCAAGGGCCGGCAGGTGGATCCGGCGGCACTGTCCGAGGTGCGCCAGCTGCTGGGCGATGCCCCACGCCGCCGCGATCTGCTGATCGAGCATCTGCACGCCATCCAGGACCACTACGGCCAACTGGCCACCCCCCATCTGGCCGCGCTGGCGCAGGAAATGCGCATGGCCCAGACCGAAGTCTTCGAGGTGGCCAGCTTCTATCACCATTTCGATATTGTCCGAGAGGACGCCGATGGCCATATCACCGCCCCGGCGGCGCTGACCGTGCGCGTCTGCGAGGGCATCGCCTGCGAGATGGCCGGTGCGCCATCGCTGCTGGAGCGTCTGCCGGTGTTGCTCGGCACCGATGTCCGCGTGCTGGCCGCGCCCTGCATCGGCCGCTGCGAACGGGCGCCGGCCGTGCTGGTAGGCCAGCATCCCGTGGATGCCGCCACGCCTGCTGCCGTCCAGGCCTGCGTGACGGCCGGCACGGTGCGCGATGACCCCCAACCCTACCTCGGCTATGACGACTATCGCGCCCAGGGCGGCTATCGCCTGTTGCAGGCGCTGGAGCAGGGCGATACCAATGCGGATGCGCTGATCGCCGTGATGGAGAACTCGGGCCTGCGCGGGCTGGGCGGGGCGGGCTTTCCCACCGGCCGCAAATGGCGCATCGTCCGGGCTGAGCCGGCGCCGCGCCTGATGGCCGTCAATATCGACGAAGGCGAGCCGGGCACGTTCAAGGACCGCGTCTACCTGGAGCGCGATCCCCACCGCTTCCTGGAGGGGATGCTGGTGGCCGCACGCGTGACCGGCGTGGCCGCCATCTATATCTACCTGCGCGATGAGTACGCGGGCTGCCGTGCCGTGCTGACCGAGGCGCTGGCGCAATTGCGCGCCGCGCCGCCCGTGCCCGGCCTGCCCGAGATCCACCTGCGGCGGGGCGCCGGCGCGTATATCTGCGGCGAAGAGTCGGCCATGATCGAATCGATCGAGGGCAAGCGTGGCATGCCCCGGCTGCGTCCGCCCTATGTGGCGCAGGTCGGGCTGTTCGACCGGCCCACGCTCGAGCACAACTTCGAGACCCTGTACTGGGTGCGCGAGATCGTGGAGCGCGGCCCGGAGTGGTTCGCGGGGCAGGGCCGGCATGGTCGCAAGGGGCTGCGCTCGTTCTCCGTGTCCGGCCGGGTGCGGCATCCCGGCGTGCATCTGGCGCCGGCTGGCATCACCGTGCGCGAGCTGATCGACGAATACTGCGGCGGCATGCTGGACGGCCACGCCTTCTACGGCTACCTGCCGGGCGGGGCGTCCGGCGGCATCCTGCCGGCGGCGATGGGCGATATTCCGCTCGATTTCGACACCTTGCAGCCACATGGCTGCTTTATCGGCTCGGCGGCTATCGTGGTGCTGTCCGACCACGACCGGGCCGTCGATGCCGCGCGCAATCTGATGCACTTCTTCCGCGACGAGTCCTGCGGGCAGTGCACGCCGTGCCGTGTGGGCACGGCCAAGGCGCTCGACCTGATCCGGCAGCCGGCAGCGGCGTGGGACCTGGCCGCGCTGGCCGACCTGTCCGCCGTGATGCGTGACGCGTCGATCTGCGGGCTGGGGCAGGCCGCGCCGAATCCCGTCGATTGTGTGATCCGCTACTTCCCGCATGAACTCACATCCGTCGCTCCGGAGGGCCAGCCATGAATGCACTGACCCGCGCTGAAGTCGCGCTCGTTCAGGCGTCGTCCGATACCGAGGTCACCTTCCGGCTCGATGGCCGGGACGTGACCGCCCGCCCCGGGGAGTCGCTGCTGCAGGTGGCGCGTCGGGAAGGCATCGAGATTCCGCATCTTTGCTACAAGGATGGGCTCGATACGGCCGGCAACTGCCGCGCCTGTATGGTGGAGATCGATGGGGAACGCGTGCTGGCGCCGTCGTGCTGCCGCGCGCCGGCCAATGGCATGACGGTGCACACGGACTCCGAGCGTGCCCGCCGCGCGCAGCGCATGGTGCTGGAACTGCTCCAATCCGACATGCCGGAGACCGCGTACACGCGCCATAGTGAACTCGACCAGTGGTCGGCCCGGCTCGAAGTCGGCAAGCCACGCTTCGCCCCGCGCGAGGCGGTGCCGGCTGACCTGTCGCACCCAGCCATCGCCGTCAACCTCGACGCCTGCATCCAGTGCACGCGCTGCGTGCGTGCCTGCCGCGACGAACAGGCCAATGACGTGATCGGGCTGGCATTTCGCGGCGATCATGCGCGCATCGTCTTCGATATGGCCGATCCGATGGGCGTCAGCACCTGCGTGGCCTGTGGCGAGTGCGTGCAGGCCTGCCCGACCGGCGCGCTGATGCCGGCACGCAACGTGGCGCTGGCGGTGCCCGACCGCGAGGTGGATTCGGTCTGCCCGTATTGCGGCGTGGGCTGCCAGCTCACGTACCACGTCAAGGACAACCGCATTTTGTTCGTGGAAGGGCGTGATGGCCCGGCGAACCACAATCGGCTCTGCGTGAAGGGGCGCTACGGCTTCGACTACGCCCAGCATCCGCACCGGCTGACGGTGCCGCTGGTGCGGCGCGAAGGCGTGGCGAAATCCGGCGACATCGTGCTGGATCCCGATCGCGTCATGGAGGTATTCCGGGAAGCCACCTGGGAAGAGGCGCTGGCGCTGGCCGCCGGCGGGCTTGCGCGCATCCGGGACACCCTGGGTGGCCGCGCACTGGCGGGGTTTGGCTCGGCCAAGGGCAGCAACGAGGAAGCCTATCTGTTCCAGAAGCTCGTGCGGACCGGGTTTGGCAGCAATAACGTCGATCACTGCACGCGGTTGTGCCATGCCTCATCGGTGGCGGCGCTGCTCGAGGGGATCGGCTCGGGCGCGGTGTCCAATCCGGTGATGGATGTCGGCAAGGCCGAGGTGGTGCTGCTGATCGGCGCCAATCCCACGGTCAACCATCCGGTGGCGGCCACCTGGATCAAGAATGCGGTGCGCAACGGTACGAAGCTGATCGTCGCCGATCCTCGCCGATCGGATCTGGCGCGCTTTGCGCACCGTTTCCTCCAGTTCCAGGCCGATACGGACGTGGCACTGCTGAACGCGATGATGCATGTGATTGTGGAGGAAGGACTTGTCGATCCCGAATTCATTGCCTCGCGCACGGCCGGCTACGAGGCGCTGGCGGCCAATGTGGCCCCGTACAGCCCCGAAGTCATGGCCCCGGTCTGTGGCATCGACGCGGAAACCATCCGCGAGGTGGCCCGGCTCTATGCCACCTCGAAGGGATCGATGATCCTGTGGGGCATGGGTGTGTCCCAACACGTGCATGGCACCGATAACGCGCGCTGCCTGATCGCGCTGGCGCTGATGACGGGCCAGATCGGCCGGCCGGGCACGGGTTTGCATCCGCTGCGCGGGCAAAACAACGTGCAGGGCGCGTCCGACGCGGGGCTGATCCCGATGATGTTCCCGGACTACCGGCGCGTGGATGACCCCGCCGCCAATGCCGCCTTCGAGGCGCTGTGGGGCATGCCGCTGGACAAGCAGCCGGGCCTGACCGTGGTGGAGGTCATGCAGGCTATCGAAGCGGGTACCGTGCGCGGCATGTACATCATGGGCGAGAACCCGGCGATGTCCGACCCGGACGCCCAGCACGCGCGCGAGGCGCTGGCCGCGCTCGACCATCTGGTGGTGCAGGACATCTTCCTGACCGAGACCGCCTGCCTGGCCGATGTGGTGCTGCCCGCCTCGGCCTTCCCCGAGAAGACCGGCACGTTTACCAATACGGATCGCACCGTGCAGCTTGGCCGGCAGGCCATCGACCCGCCCGGGCAGGCGCGTCAGGACCTGTGGATTCTGTGCGAACTGGCTGCGCGGCTCGGGCTGCCCTGGGACTATGGACATGCCACCCGCGATGCGGCGCCCGTGGCCTTGGTTTTCGACGAAATGCGACACGCGATGCCGAGCATCGGCGGCATGACGTGGGCGCGGCTCCAGCGCGAGCATGCGGTGACCTATCCCTGCAAGACGGAGGGAGATCCAGGCGAGCCGGTGATCTTTACCGACACGTTCCCGACCGTAAGCGGACGCGGGCGATTCGTGCCGGCAGACATCATCCCGGCGGCGGAGCGTCCGGATCAGGAATATCCGACGGTCCTGATCACGGGCCGACAGCTCGAACACTGGCATACGGGCAGCATGACGCGCCGCGCCGGCGTGCTCGACGCCATCGAGCCGGATCCGGTGGCGCTGGTCCATCCGCTCGATCTGGCGGCGCTCGGCGGCAAGCCCGGCGACGTGGTCACGCTGGCGTCCCGGCGCGGCCAGGTGATGCTCTACGCGCGCGCCGACGATGGCACCCCGCGCGGCGCCGTCTTCGTGCCGTTCTGCTATTACGAGGCGGCCATCAACAAGCTGACCAACCCGGTGCTCGACCCGTTCGGCAAGATTCCGGAGTTCAAGTACTGCGCGATCCGGATGGCGCTGGGCGGCGCCGTGCCCGAGCAGCTGAGCTTCGGCGGTGGGCAAATCCTGGATTCGCTGGCCGGTGCATTGGCCTTGCCCGGATGATTTTCCGAAAATTCGTGAAAGTGATTGCGGATTCATCTGGCTAATCAGGGCAATCCGAAACGGTTAGGATGCAGGCATCCCCTCGATACGTTGGAAAGGATGCCTGCAATGAAAGCCATTGGACTGACCCGTTACCTGCCGATCAGCGACCCCCAAGCGCTGGTGGATGTGGCAATCGACAAGCCCGCCGCTTCGGGCCACGACCTGCTGGTCAAGGTGGAGGCGATCGCCGTGAACCCGGTGGACACCAAGGTCCGCGCGCCCAAGGACAAGGTTGAAGATGCCCCGCGCGTGCTCGGCTGGGATGCCGCCGGCACCGTGGCCGCCGTGGGCCCTGACGTGACGCTGTTCAAGGTCGGCGACCCGGTCTTCTATGCGGGCAGCATCACGCGGCCCGGCGCCAACAGCGAATTTCACCTCGTCGATGAGCGCATCGTCGGCCATAAGCCGGCATCGCTGGACTTCCCCAACGCCGCCGCGCTGCCCCTGACGGCCATCACCGCCTGGGAGGCGCTGTTCGATCGCCTTGGTGTCTCGCCGAAGGGCGACGATGCCGGCCGTTCGGTGCTGATTATCGGCGGGGCAGGGGGCGTGGGCTCCATCGGCATCCAGCTGGCCAAGGTGCTGGGCGGGCTGACGGTCATCGCCACGGCCTCGCGGCCGGAATCGGAAGCCTGGTGCCGCCGCCTGGGCGCCGACCATATTATCGACCATCGTGCCGACATCCCCGCGCAACTGCGAAAGCTTGGGTTTGACGCGGTGGATTACATCCTCTGCTTCAACGACACCGATCGCCATTTCCCGGCGATGGCCGAAGCCATCGCGCCGCAGGGCAAGATCTGCTCGATCGTCGAGAACGCGAGCGAACTGCCGGTGGGCGCGCTGAAGAGCAAGAGCGCGACCTTCGTCTGGGAGTTCATGTTCACCCGTGCGATGTTCGGCACGCCGGACATGATCGCGCAGCACCGCCTGCTCAACGAGGTGGCACGGCTGATCGATGCGGGACGCCTGCAAACCACGGTGGGCGAGAACCTGGGCACGATCAACGCGGCCAACCTGCGCCGCGCCCACGCGCAGCTCGAAGGTGGCCAGACTATCGGCAAGCTGGTGCTGTCCGGGTTCTAATCTGCAATTAACCGCCAAGTCGCGGGTGCGCCATAAACGAGGGCCGGGGCTGCTGACGCAGCACCCGGCCCTTATTGTCTATATAGAAGGGGGTTAGCTGAGAGGACGAGCGGCGACCGCGCGCGCGAGGCTTCGCACTGGGTTCTCCCCAACCAGTCCCGCCACGAAACTGACCACTTCGGTCGCCACGGCCTTGTCCTGCAGGATGCGCCGATGGCCGAGTCCGGTCGTGGTCACCAGCTGCGCCGCCGGCCACGCGCCTGCGATGGCGGCGCCGTCTTCCCAGCGCACTTCCTTGTCGTCGCGGTCATGGATTACCAGCGCCGGCGGCACCGGCCGCGTGCGCCCCACATCGGGCACGTTGAACGTCGCCCAGGACGTGCCGAGCCACTGTTCGCTCTGTTGCCGCATACGCGCGAGGATGCCCGGCGCAATGCCGAGCTGCCAGGCGAGGGCGGCGCAGGATTCGCCCATATCAGCGGGCGAGCCGATCATCACCGCGCCGCGCACCGGCAAGCCTTCGCGTATCGCCTGCGCGGCGGCGGCACCGCCCAGCGAATGGCCGACCACTGCATGGACCGGCCCGACCTGCCAGGCCGCGGCCAGCAGCGAGCGTGCCATCTCCAGCAAGGAGGTCTGGTTCGGCCCGCGTGCGCCGGCGTCGGAGGCCCCGTGAGATAGCGCATCAAACGCCACCACGCGCATCCCGGCGCCCAGCAGCGCATGGACCAGCGCATGCCACTGGCCGGCATGACCGCCCCAGCCATGGGCCAGCAGGACCACCGGCCCTTCGGTGCCCCAGCGGTAGACGCGCACACGCCGGCTGATGCCCTGGCCGGTGACCAGTGCCCATTCGCTGCGCGCGGCATCGATCAGGCGCAGTGCATCCGGGCTCGACTTGGCGCGGGGCGGCGTGAACCATAGGCGCTCCAGCGCGCGGGCGGTGCCCCCCGGATGGAGGAGGCTCGCAGCCTGCCACCGCAGTCTGAGCCACACGGGCGGCCCCCTGCGGACGGTGGAAACGGGTTCCGCATGCGTCACATGATGTGACCCAGCGGCGCGTGGCGTGGATGAGGAAAACAGCACTTGCGGCACGGCTAACACCTCCAACCGATGGCTTGCCGGCGAAATCGGCCAGCTTCGCTGGCTTCCCGCCTGTTTTTTTATGATTCACGACCGACCAGTCGTGCTATTTTTCGGGCAATAAATGACGATGAAAATGCCGTCTGACACACTGCGTTCGTGCCCGGGAACGCCGTGGTGTGAAGCCGCCGGCGAGCCGTTTCAGGCGTCGGCCGGGGCGGTTTCCCGCGTGGTTCGGGCGTCGTCGAGCAGCCGGGCGAACGCGCGCCGGGCCATCGCCTCGGCATCGCTGCGCGCCATCAACTTGAACGATGTCTGGAACGACATACCAATTCCGGCCATCTCGAACGCAAACTGGCGCGGGTCCACATCGGTCCGGAGATCGCCTTCGTCCATCGCGTCGGTAATCACGCGGCAGATGGTGCTGTGCCAGTCCTTGAAGGCCTGCACGACCCTGTCACGAATGACGCCAGGCTTGTCGCGGTACTCCTGGGAGAGCGCCATGAACAGGCAGCGCCCCTCCGTCACCGTGGCACCTAGCCAGTCCATATAGCCGTCGAACAGCGCCTGCAGGCGGCGTGCGCCGCGCGGCTGGCGCATCGCCGGACGTACGACGACATCGTTGAAACGCTCCGCCGCGCGCTCGAGCACGGCCTCCTGCAGCGCCTCTTTCGAGCGGAAGTGCGCGTAGAGCCCGCTCTTCGACATATTCGTATCCGCGGCCAGCGTGGCGAGCGAAAGCTGCTCGAACCCCACGCGCGCGGCGGAAGCGAGTGCCTGTTCGATGATCGCGGTACGGGTGAGCTGGCCTTTTTGCATGAGGTTGAGAATAGCACGACCGGTCGGTTTGTCAACTTGCCTTATTCCACACATCGTTGATACTGAAGTGACGTCAACGCAAAGCGTGCGTTGTCGTTATGAGGAGGCGGGGAGAGGAAGTTGTGCTGTATCCGCCTTTTGGAGGAGGTTCCGGTGGGCGAGATCAAGCCATCATAAGAAATCTGTAAAAGTGTTCCAAACATGACCTTACGGAACGCTTTACGTGCTCTATACTCGAATGCACGTCCGCGCACTTTTTTTTCACTGGTGACTGGAGACCGACATGAACAGTACAGCCGTGCCAAGAGGCGCTAGCGAACCGTTCCGGCAACTGCGGGCGTTGCGTCGTGCGCGCAAGCTCAAGCAGGAGGACGTCGCCCGTAAGGCGGGAATTTCCCGGGAAGCCTATCTTCGGGCCGAATCGGGGCAAGCCGATCCACGCATGTCCACGTTCCTGGCGGCCTGTGAGGCGCTGGGGCTGGAAGTGGTGCTGGCCCCGCAGCATCTGGCAGCCGACGTCAACGCATTCATCGCCAGCCGCAATGGCGGCGTTACAGCAGCCTCGATGGCCGGCCAGCCGGCCGGCTCGGCTCCCGCGGCAGCGCCGCAGGGGCAGGGCGGGTTCGGTTCCGGACCCAGCACCGGGGAGGGCCACAAGCCCATGTAACACCGCCAGTCCATGGGCCTGGGGGCACCCGCCCACATGGTCTGCGGATAGCAAGACCACCGGGCATTTCCGGCGCGGCTAATCCGCCGCGCTGGCAATGCCCGGTCCTTCATGCCGATCGCGCCCGCGATCCCCAGCCGCTGCCATTGCGCCGCGTGCTTTTTCGTGCACATCTCGCTGCGCGTCTTCTGATTTCCGCTTCGCCTTTTCCATCGGCAGTGCTGTAACCGGCCGCCGGGTCGCCTATTGTCGTCCTAGGACCGACTTAGGGTCGTTCCCGGTTTGACACGTCCACCCGTCATCATTACGATATGAGAAATTGATTTTACCATTCGTAATTTGTCGGACGACGAATACGATCCGGGGCACGAGAGGAGACTTCATGACCCAGACTCAACTGAACGAAGCCATGGCGGACGTCTCGGTGGCCGGCTATCTGTCCGGCTTCGCCAACGAATTCGCCACCGAGGCACTGCCCGGCGCGCTGCCCGTGGGCCAGAACTCGCCCCAGCGCGTGCCATATGGCCTGTACGCCGAGCAGATCTCGGGCACCGCCTTCACCGCGCCGCGCGCTCACAACCGGCGCGCGTGGCTGTACCGCATCCGCCCGGCCGCCATGCATCAGCCGTTCAGCCGCCTGGAGCCGGGCCGCTGGCTGAGCCGTTTCGAGGAGGTGCCGCCGTCGCCGAACCAGCTGCGCTGGAGCCCGCCGGCGATGCCGACCGCGCCGACCGACTTTATCGACGGCATCGTGACGATGGCCGGCAATGGCAGCCCCGAAGCGATGACCGGCTGCGGCATCCACCTGTACCTGGCCAACCAGTCGATGCAGGACCGCTTCTTCTACAACGCCGATGGCGAGATGCTGATCGTCCCGCAACAGGGCCGCCTGCTGTTGTCGACGGAAATGGGCCGGCTGGCGGTGGAGCCGCAGGAGATCGTCGTGATTCCGCGCGGCGTGCGCTTCCGCGTGGACCTGCCGGACGGCACCGCGCGCGGCTATATCTGCGAGAACTACGGCGCGCTGTTCAAGCTGCCGGACCTCGGCGTGATCGGCTCGAACGGGCTGGCCAATCCGCGTGACTTCCTGACGCCGGTGGCGAGCTACGAAGACCGCGAGGGCAAGTTCGAACTCGTCGCCAAGTTCCAGGGCAATCTCTGGCAGGCCGAGATCGACCATTCGCCGCTCGATGTGGTCGCGTGGCACGGCAATTACGCGCCGTACAAGTACGATCTGCGCCGTTTCAACACGATCGGATCGATCAGCTACGACCATCCGGATCCGTCGATTTTCCTCGTGCTGCAGTCCCCGTCGGACACGCCGGGCGTGGACACCATCGACTTCGTGATCTTCGGCCCGCGCTGGCTGCCCGCGCAGAACACGTTCCGTCCGCCCTGGTTCCACCGCAACGTGGCGAGCGAGTTCATGGGCCTGATTTCGGGCGTTTACGATGCCAAGGCCGAGGGCTTTGCACCGGGTGGCGCCAGCCTGCACAACTGCATGAGCGGCCATGGCCCCGATGCGGAAACCTTTGAGCGCGCCTCGGGGGCTGACACGAGCCAGCCGCACCACATCACCGACACCATGGCGTTCATGTTCGAGACGCCGGGCGTGATCCGCCCGACGCCGTACGCGGCCCAGTCGGCGCTGCTCCAGCATGACTACTACACCTGCTGGCAAGGCCTGAAGAAGCATTTCAACCCGAACGTGCGCTGATTTCCGGAAGATTCCCAATATGACTGCCCCCCAAACCGGCACCCAAACGCGTGCCACCAGCTGGGTCGAATCGGCCAACGACGGCCAGACCCATTTCCCGATCCAGAACCTGCCATACGGCCTGTTTTCGGCAAACGGCCAGGCCCCGCGCGTGGGCGTGGCGATTGGCGACCAGGTCCTGGACCTCGTCGCGCTCGACGATGCCGGCCTGCTGCCGGCGGCGGCCAAGGGCGCGTTTGCCTCGGCCAGCCTCAACCGCTTTATCGCGCTGGGCCAGCCCCTGTGGCAGGCCACCCGCGCCCGGCTGACGGCGCTGCTCTCCGGCGAAGACGCCGCGCTGCGCGATCACGCGGCGCTGCGCGCCAAGGCTTTGTTGCCGATGGCCGGCGTGACGCTGCACCTGCCGATCGAGATCCCTGGCTACACCGATTTCTATTCGTCGCGCGAGCACGCGACCAACGTCGGCCGCATGTTCCGCGACCCGGAAAACGCGCTGCTGCCGAACTGGCTCGAAATCCCAATCGGCTACAACGGCCGCGCCAGCTCGGTGGTGGTTAGTGGCACCGCGCTGCGTCGCCCGAACGGCCAGACCAAGCTGCCGAACGAGGCGCGCCCGACCTTCGGCCCGTGCCGCAAGCTCGACTATGAGCTGGAGATGGGGTTCATCGTCGGCAAGCCGTCGGCGCTGGGCGAGCCGGTCAGCACGGGGGATGCCCCCGCGCACATGTTCGGCATGGTCATCCTCAACGACTGGAGCGCGCGCGATATCCAGCAGTGGGAATACGTGCCGCTCGGGCCGTTCAACAGCAAGTCGTTCGGGACGTCGATCTCGCCGTGGGTGGTGACGATGGAGGCGCTCGAGCCCTTCCGCCGTGACAATCCGGCACAGTCGCCCGAACCGCTGTCGTATCTGCAGCAGCAGGGCCGCAACGCCTACGACATCGCGCTCGAAATCGCGCTGCAACCGGCTGGCGGGGCGCCCAGCACGGTCTGCCGCACCAATTTCAAGGCGATGTACTGGACCATGGCGCAGCAACTGGCGCACCACACGGTGTCTGGCTGCAATGTGCGCGTCGGCGACCTGATGGGCTCGGGCACGATCAGCGGCACCACGCCCGATTCGTGCGGCAGCCTGCTGGAGACCACGCGCAATGGCGCCGAACCGGTGGCGCTGAGCGGCGGCGTGCAGCGTGGTTTCCTCGAGGATGGCGACACGGTGACCATGACCGGTTGGTGCCAGGGCGATGGCTACCGGGTCGGCTTTGGCGAGGTCACGGGGAAGATCCTGCCGGCGGCCTGATCGACACGTCCTCCGGGGCGTCCCAGCACAGGGCGGGGCGGCTGAAAAGCCGCGCCCGCCCTCGTTACATTTGCGAAGGACCGTTACTGTTGCGCCATTCCTACGGGTGCCGCTTTATGCGAGAATTCGCCCCTGACAAAAAAAGTGTGGCGAAGTTCGCCGGGTTGAAACATTTCGGTAGTTTGCCGCGATGACCGCCCGGAGCACGCTCCACGGACACCCCTCGACTGGGCGGCTCAGTGTTTGGCCGAAACCCGCCGTTAGCGCGGTATATGCGAAATCGGGGTGTCGATAACTAATTTCGGCGAAATCCTCGGATTTTGCTTCTAATTTCAGGGAAAAACGGAATCTGTTCCCCGGTGCGATGGTCGCGCGCGGGCCTGCGCACACGCGCGTGGCCAACGTTGCCCCAGGCACGGCGGGGGACGCGGGGCTCACATTCCACCCAACGCGCACGGCATGGCAATTGAATTCGGAATTCGCGCATGGGCGGCCTGTGCGCCGGCACTGCAATCCCCGGAAGCCTGGCAGGCGTGGAGTCTTGCGCCATGGCTGCCCGAGGGATCGGACCTGCCGGCGCTCTCGGCCATGGCCCCGATGTTGCGCCGACGCGTCAATGCCATCGGCCGCGCGGCGCTGCATCCCGCCTACGACACCCTCCCGCCCGACGAGGCCCCCGCCGCGCCAGCCCCGCCGGCCGTGTTTGCCTCGCGCCACGGCGACACCCGCCGCGCCTTCGACATGCTCAGCGAACTGGCAGCCGGCGAGCCACTGTCGCCCACCGCGTTCGGCCTCTCTGTCCACAACGCCATTGGTGCGATGTTTACGATCGACCGGGGAGACGCCTCCAACCTCCAGGCCGTGGCGGCTGGCCGCGATACCGTGGAGACGGCCGCCTTCGAAGCCTGCGCGCTGCTGGCCGATGGGGCGGACGAGGTGCTGCTGGTCTGCTATGACGCGCCGCTGCCCGAGGCCTATGCCGAGTTCGCCGATGAGCCCGGCTGCCTGTTCGGCTGGGCCTGGCGCATCGGCAAGCCGCGCCCGGGCGAGCCGGTGTTCCGGCTCGACATCGACCATGTGCGCGAGGCGTCGGACCCCGACACCGCCCATCCGGTGCTGCCGCACGCGCTGGATGTGCTGCGATTCATGCTGACCGGCGACGCCGAGCTGTGCCACCGTGGCGAACGCGCGGTCTGGAGGTGGCAGCGCCATGGTTGAACGCCTCGACCGCGCCTGGCGCGTGTGCGCCACCGGCTTCTGCTTCTCGAGCTTCGGCGTGGGCGGCCTGCTGCTGCGCGTGCTGGTGTTCCCGGCGCTGGCGCTGCTGCCGTGGTCCACCCAGACGCGCCAGCGCGTGTGCCGCGATGTCATCCACCATGCCTTCCGGCTGTTCCTCTGGCTGATGCGCAGCGTCGGCGTCATCGGCTACGAAATCCGCCATCCAGAACGGCTGCAACGCGAGGGGATGCTGGTGGTGGCGAACCATCCGTCGCTGATCGACGTGGTGTTCCTGATGGCGCTGACGCGCCGCGCCGACTGCGTGGTGAAGTCCGGCCTGGCACGCAACCCGTTCACGCGCGGCCCGGTGCTGGCCACCGGCTGGGTGCAGAACGACAGTGGCGCGGCGATGGTCGACGACTGCATCGCCTCGCTGCGGGCCGGCAACAACCTGATCATCTTTCCGGAAGGCACGCGCACGCGCCCGGGCCAGCCGCTGCAACTCCAGCGCGGCGCGGCCAACGTGGCCGTACGCGGCGGCTTTGCGCTGACCCCGGTGGTCATCCGCTGCGAACCGCCCACGCTGACCAAGGGCGAGAAGTGGTACCACGTGCCGGTGCGGCGCCCGCGCTTCGTCATCGACGTGCACCCAGACGTGCCACCCGCGCAGTGGGTGGCGCCGGGCACCGACGACGCCATGGCCGTGCGCCACCTGACCCAATCACTATTCGAGTTTTTCTCCAGGGAGATCCGCCGTGCAGGCGCTTGAGCAAGAAATCAAGGAACTGATCATCTCGTCGCTGTCCCTCGAGGACGTGGCGGCTGACGATATCGACGCCACCGCGCCGCTGTTCATCGAAGGCCTGGGCCTCGATTCCATCGACGCACTGGAACTGGGCCTGGCGCTGCAGAAGCGCTACGGCATCACCATGAACGGCGACAAGGAGGAAATCCGCGCGCGCTTTGCCAGTGTTTCGGCGCTGGCGGCGTTCGTGGCGTCGCAGCGCGGCCAGGCCCYGGCCTGATCCGCGAGGTCATCGCAATACTGCTATACGGAGCCAGATCATGACTCACGACGAAATCTTCGCGCGGGTGGCGGCGGTTCTCGAGGAAACCTTCGAGATCGCCCCGGAGCGCATTACGCCCGAGGCGCGGCTGTACGACGACCTCGACATCGACAGCATCGACGCCGTCGACCTGCTGGTGAAGCTGAAGCCGATGCTGAACAAGCCGCTCAAGCCCGAGCAGTTCAAGTCCGTGCGCACCGTGCAGGACGTGGTGCAGGCGCTTGCGCTGCTGATCGACTCGCCGGCCACCGCCTGACGCCCGATGACCTGGCGCAAGTGGGGGCTGGGGCTGCTGACGCTGTCGTACCCGGTGGTGATCTACCTGGGTCTGCAGCACTTCTCGCCGCGCGTGATGGCGCTGGCGCTGGTCGCGCTCGCCCTGCTGCGCGCCGGCACCAGCCGCCAGGCCGGCTGGCGGGCGATGGCGGTGCTCGCGGCGGGGCTGGCCCTGATCGTGCTGGCCTCCGACCACGCGCTGCCGCTGAAGCTCTACCCGGTGCTCGTGAACGTGGCGATGCTGGGCGTGTTCGGCTGGAGCCTGCGCCATCCGCCCTCGCTGGTGGAACGCATGGCCCGGCTGCGCGAGCCGAACCTGCCGCCCAGCGGCGTGGCCTATACGCGCCGCGTGACGCAGGCCTGGTGCGTGTTCTTTATCTGCAATGGCGCCGTTGCCGCCGTGACCGCGCTGGCCGCCAGCGACCGGGTCTGGGCGCTGTACAACGGCGCGATTGCCTATGGCCTGATCGGCGCGATGTTCGCCGGCGAATGGCTGGTGCGGCAGCGCGCGCGTGCGCGGCATGCGGAGAATCGTCATGACTGAGCCCGCGCTCAGTGGTTTCACCGGCTTCACGGGCGTTGGCGCCGGGATGGCTGCCCAGGCGGCACGGGCCGCGCAAGGCGATGCCCAGGCGGCAGCGTTCGTCGCCAGTGTGGCGGCGTGGCGCCGGGCCTTCGCGGCGGCGCCAGGCGCGCGCTGGGCGCTGTACTTCGAGGGCACGGCCGATTTCGCCGCCGCGCTGTTCGGCGCGTGGCATGCCGGCAAGCACGTGGTGCTGCCCGGCGATACCCGCACGGAGACGCTCGCGGCGCTGCGCGGCCATGCCGATGGCTGGGCCGGCGAGTTGCCGGGCGGCCTGGTGCCAGCGCCCGGAACAACTCCGGGGGCAGGGGAGGCCGACTGGCTCCCGCTAAGCACGCACGACACCTGGGTCACGCTGTTCACCTCGGGGTCCACCGGCGAGCCCGGCGCCATCGACAAGCGCCTGGCCCAGCTCGACGCGGAGGTCCATACGCTCCAGCAAGCCTTTGGCGCGCGGCTGCCCGCCGATGTGCACGTGCTGAGCACGGTCTCGCACCAGCACATCTACGGCCTGCTCTTCACGGTGCTCTGGCCGCTGGCGGCGGGCCGGCCGATGCCCGGCGCGCGGCTCGCCTTCCATGAGGAACTGGTACGCGCCTGCGCGGACGACGCCCGCCCGGCGGTGCTGGTCAGCAGCCCGGCGCACCTGAAGCGTATGCCCGATGCGCTCGACTGGCCCGTCACGCGCCCGGTGCTGCAGGCGGTGTTCTCGTCCGGCGGGCCGCTCCCGCCCGAGGCTGCGGCGGACGCGCTGCGCCACACCGGCCGCTCCCCCATCGAAGTATTCGGCAGCTCCGAGACCGGCGGCATCGCCTGGCGCCAGCGCGCCGTGCAGGCGGACCGCTGGACGGCGCTGCCCGGCATCGCCTGGCGCCTGCAGGACGGCTTCCTGGCCGTGCGCTCGCCGCATCTGGCCGATGACGACTGGTACGTCTGCGCGGACCGCGCGCTGCCCGCCGGCGACGACAGCTTCGTGCTGGCAGGTCGCGCCGACCGCATCGTCAAGATCGAGGAAAAACGCGTCTCGCTGACGCAGATCGAGCAGCGGCTGGCCGCCTCGCCGCTGGTGCGGGAGGCGCGGGTCGTCATGGTCGAACTCGATGTCGGCACCCGCGTGGCCGCCGCCGTGGTGCCTGGCGACGCCGGACAGGCACTCCTCGACACCCATGGGCGTGCCGCGTTGACCGCCGCGCTGCGCGCGCAACTGGCCGACGCCGTGGACCCGGTGGCGCTGCCGCGTCGCTGGGCCTTCGTGCCGGCGCTGCCGTGCAACGCGCAGGGCAAGACCACCGAAGCCATGCTGCGCGACCTGTTCCGCCGCACGGTGCCGGCTGCGCACTGGCTGGACGCTGAGGCCAATTCGGCCACCTCGGCCACCGCCGCGCTGGAGGTGACCGATGACCTGGCGATCTTCGACGGCCACTTCCCCGATACCCCGATCGTGCCGGGCGTGGCCCAGGTGGACTGGGTGATGGCGCTGGCGCCCCAGCGGCTGCCGATTCCGCCGCGCGAGCGCTTCGCGCGGCTGGACACGCTCAAGTTCCAGGCCGTGATCCAGCCTGGCACCACGGTGCGCATGGCGCTGACGTGGCAGCCAGACGCCCTCGCGCTCGGCTTCCGGCTGACATCCGACACCGGCCCGCACGCCAGCGGCAAGATCGTTTTTCATCCCGATACGCCATGACGCCGTTCCGTCCGGTTGTGCTCGTGCCGGTCTATGACCACGAAGGCGCCATCGGCGCCATGGTCGATGCCATCCTCGCGCATCCGCTGCCGTGCCTGCTGGTGGACGACGGCAGCAGCCCCGCCTGCGAGCAGGTGCTCCGCGAGATTGCCGCCGCGCACCCCGAGCGCGTCCGCCTGATCCGCCTGTCCGTGAATCAGGGCAAGGGCGGCGCGATCATGGCCGGCTTCACGGAAGCCGCGCGGCTCGGCTACACGCACGCGCTGCAGATCGATGCCGATGGCCAGCACGACGCCGGCTGCATTCCCCAGTTCACCGCGCTGGCGCAGGCCCAGCCTGCCGCGATGATCTGCGGCCACCCGGTCTACGACGACTCGGTGCCGCGCCTGCGGCTCTACGCGCGCTACCTGACGCACATCTGGGTCTGGATCAACACGCTCTCGTTCCAGATCAAGGATTCGATGTGCGGCCTGCGGGTCTACCCGCTGGCGGCGGTAACCGCCCTGATGCGCGACGTGGACCTCGGCCGGCGCATGGAGTTCGACACCGAGGTGCTGGTGCATCTGGTCTGGCGCGGCGTGCGCATCGTCAACGTGCCGACGCGCGTGACGTATCCGTCCGATGGCGTCTCGCACTTCCAGGCGTGGCGCGACAACGTGCTGATCTCGCGCATGCATACGCGGCTGTTCTTCGGCATGGTGTGGCGGCTGCCGCGCCTGCTCTGGCGCAGGGTGAGGCCGGCATGAGCACGGCGAAGCCTACGGCTGACGCCGCCACGCGCCGCACGCCGTCGCGCCACTGGAGCACCATCGGCGAGGCCACGTGCGTCTGGGGCGTCTGGTGCCTGTACGGGCTCTATCGCGTCTTCGGCCGCACGCTGTTCCGGGCGGTGCTGTACCCGGTGGTCACCTATTACTGGATCTCGCATCCGCTGGCGCGCCGGGCGTCGATGGACTACCTCACGCGCATGGAGGCCACCGCCGGCGCGATCGGCGCGCAGCCCACCTGGCGCCATACGCTGCGCCACCTGTTCTCGTTCGCAGACACGCTGCTGGACAAGCTGCTGTCCATCGGCGGCCAGTACCGCTTCGGCAACGTCACGCGGGAAGGCCACCAGGTGCTGCTGGACCAGATCGCCAGCGGGCAGGGCGGCATCATCATGACCGCGCATATGGGCTGCCTGGAGCTGTGCCGGGTGCTGGCCAACCAGCGGCAGGGGCTGCGGCTGACCGTGCTGGTGCACACCGCCCATGCCGAGCGATTCAACCGGATCCTGTCGCGGCTCGATCCCAAATCGGGCCTCCAGCTCTATCAGGTGGACGATATCTCGCCCGCCACGGCGCTGGAACTGGCGGCCAAGGTGCAGGCGGGCGAGTTCGTGGCGATTGCTGGCGACCGCGCGCCCGCGCACGGCGGCCGGGCGGTGCGCGTGCCGTTCCTGGGCGCGCCGGCGCGTTTCCCGGTGGGCCCGTACGTGCTGGCGGGGCTGATGCGCTGCCCGCTGTACGCCATGGGCTGCGTGCGCCATGGCGACGGCCATCTGCTGCGTTTCACGGAACTCACGCGCGCGGTGACGCTCCCACGTGCGAGCCGTGACGCCGCGCTGACCGCGCTGGCCACGACTTACGCCGCATGGCTGGAGGCGCTGCTGGTGCGCTCGCCATTCGACTGGTTCAACTTCTACGACTTCTGGGCGGACGATCCGGTCCGTACCGGTCGCCAGGACGCGCAGGACGCGCGCCAGGACGCGCACTAAGCCGCGCCGCCCACCGGAGACCTATGTCCAAAGCTTTCAGCCACGAGATCACGCTGACGCCGGCGTTCCACGACCTCGACCCGATGAACGTGGTCTGGCACGGCAACTACGTGCGCTACTTCGAAGTGGCGCGCTGCGCGCTGCTCAAGCAGATCGACTACGACTACCCCCAGATGCGCGATTCCGGCTACGCGTGGCCGGTGGTGGACCTGCGCGTCAAGTACGTGCGCCCGCTGGTCTACGGCCAGTCGATGATCGTGCGCGCCACCATCGTCGAATGGGAAAACCGGCTCAAGATCGACTACGAGATCCGCGATGCGGCGTCTGGCCAGCGGCTGACCAAGGGCTATTCGATCCAGGTAGCCGTGGACATGACGACGCAGGAGATGCTCTACGTCTGCCCGCCGGTGCTGCTGAAGAAGCTCGGGGTGCCGTCGTGAGGCGCCGCCAGGTTCTGGCCGCTGCTGGCGCACTGGCGCTGGTGGTGATGTTGCCGGCGCTGCCGGCCCATGCCGACGACCTGCTGGCCTCGGTGGCCAAGCGGCTGGCCGATGCGCCCGTGATCCGGGGCCGGTTCGAGCAGACGCGCCGGCTGTCCGGCTTCAGCAATCCGCTGGTCTCGCGGGGCGATTTCGTGCTCGCGCGCGGCCGTGGCGTGGTCTGGCAGACGCGCGAGCCGTTCCCGTCGAGCCTGCTGGTCACCCCTGAGAAGCTGGTGATGCGCGGCGCCGATGGCAGCGTGCAGCAGCGGATGCAAGCCGAATCCCAGCCTGCGATGCGCGTGGTCGGCGAGTCGATGATCGCCGTGCTGCGCGGCGACCTGCGCGGGCTGTCCGCGCGTTTCGACGTGACCGGCAAGCTGGCCGGCAGCGCCGGATGGGCGCTGACGCTGATCCCAAAGGATGCCGGCATGCGGCGCGTGTTCACCCGGATCGAGCTGGCCGGCGACAAGTTCGTGCGCGACGTGCGGCTCGAGGAAGCCGGCGGCGACAGCACCGTGGTCCGCATGATCGACCCAGCCGCCGCCGCCAGGCTGACCCCGGCCGAGGAGCAGCGCTTTGAGTAACGTGGCGGGCGGCGTGGCGATGCAGGGCGGCATCACGCGGCTGGCGCGTGGGCTGGCCATCGTCTGGCTGCTGATCGTGCTGGCGATGATCGCCCATCAGGTGCAGTTCTGGCGCGGCTCGCGGCTCGATACGGATGTGATGGCGCTGCTGCCGACCAGCGAGCGCACCGCTGCGGCGGACCGCGTGCTGCGCCGGCTGGCCGACAGCGTGGCGCAGGAGGTGGTGGTGCTCGTCGGCAGCCCGGACTGGGCGCGCACGCGCGCCGCCGCGCAGCGCTTCAGCCAAGCCACGGCGCAGGGCGGCACGCTGCTGCAACCGGTGGACAAGATCGCCGCGTTCGACTTCGACAAGGCGCTCGACTTCTATCGCCCGTGGCGGGACCGCCTGCTCACCGACGCCCAGCGTCAGCAGTTGCAGCAAGGTCATCCGGACCAACTCGCCCAGCAGGCGCTGACGCGCCTCTACCAGCTCTCCACCGGGCCGCGCCTGACCGACTGGGCCGCCGATCCGCTTGGGCTGTGGCAGGACTGGTGGCTCTCCCGCGCCGCCGTGACGCGCGTGCAGGAGCGCGACGGGCTGGCCGCCTTGTCCGGCGATGGCAAGGAGTGGGTGCTGCTGACGTACCACATCACCAAACCGGCATTCTCGGTCAGCGGCAGTACCGACTACAGCGACCTGCTGCGCGCCGCCGAGGCCGCTGCGCGGCAGGGCGATGCGGACGTGCGCGTAGTGGCCGCCGGCATTCCGCTGCACGCGGAGGCCGCCGCCGCGCAGGCGAATTTCGAAATGAACGTGATCGGCTGGGGCTCGCTGGCGGCGGTGCTGCTGCTGGTCTGGCTGGCGTTCCGCTCGCTGCGGCCGATCGTGCTGGTGGGGCTGTCGCTGGCCATCGGCACGGCGGCGGCGATCTCGGCCACGGCCATCGTCTTCGACCGCGTGCACCTGATCACGCTGGTGTTCGGCGCCAGCCTGGTGGGCGTGGCGGAGGACTTCGGTATCCATTACTTCGTCTCGCGGCAGGCGCTGCCGCGCGCCACGCCGCCATCGGTCATGCGCCATCTGCTGCCGGGCATGGCGCTGGCGCTGGCGACCAGCGTGGTGGCATACCTGGCGCTCGGCATCGCGCCGTTCCCGGGGCTGCGCCAGATGGCGCTGTTCTCGGCGGTGGGGCTGGTCGCCGCGTTCCTGACCGTGGTGTTCTGGTTTCCACTGCTGGACCGGGGCGCGCTGCGGCCCACGCGGGTGTCGAGCTGGCTGGCCCAGAGCCTCGCCCGCTGGCCGCGCGTGCGGGCGGACCGGCGCACGGCGCTGGCGCTCGGGGCGCTGGCCCTGTTTATCGTGCCGGGGATCTGGCAGGTGCGGGTTGTCGATGACGTGCGCCAGCTGCAAAGCTCGCCGCCGGCGTTGATCGAGGCGCAGCGCCTCACGGGCCGCCTGCTCGGCACGCCGAGCCCCGCGCAGTTCGTGCTCGTACGCGGTGCCACGCCGGACGAGGTGCTGGCGCGCGAGGAGGCCGTCAAGGCCGCGCTGGCGCCGGCCATCCGGCGCGGCGAGCTGGCCGGCTTCCTGGCGATTTCCGACTGGGTGCCGTCCGCCGCCCGCCAACGCGCGGACGCCGCGCTGGCCGGCCGTCAAGAAGCTGCCGTGCGCGAGCGGGTGGCCCGCACGCTGGGTGGGTCGATTGCCGCGCCGGCGGCGTCCCCGGCCGACGCCGTGCTGACGCTGCCCGCCTGGCTGGCCAATCCGGTCTCGGGCACGCTGCGTCATCTGTGGCTGGACCGCGAGGGCAGCGGCTACGCCAGCGTGATGTTGCTGCGCGGGCTGGAAAATCCGGCAGTCATGTCTGGCATCGCCGCCGCCGTTAACACGGTGCAGGGTGCCGAGTGGGCCGACCGCATCGCCGATCTGTCCTTCCTGCTGCACCATTACCGCGTGCTGATGAGCTGGCTGCTGCTGGCCGGTGCGGCCGGCGTGGCCCTGCTGCTGGCGTGGCGCTATGGCCGCGAGGGTTGGCGCGCGCTGGCGCCCACGCTGCTGGCCGCCGCCTTCAGCGTGGCCGTGCTGGGCTGGCTCGGCGTGCCGTTGCAACTGTTTTCGGTGCTGGCGCTGGCGTTGCTGCTGGGCGTAGGTGTCGATTACGGCATATTTTTGCTCGAGCATCCCGGCGATGGCGTGTCCTGGACCGCCATCGTGCTCGGGGCGGCCAGCACGCTGCTGGCGTTCGGGCTGCTCGCACTGTCTTCCACGCCGGCGCTGCATGCGTTCGGCATGACCATGCTTTCGGGCGTGGGCGCGGTCTGGGTGCTGTCGCCATGGTTCCGGCCATTCGCCCGGCATGCCTCACAACAACAAGCTGAACAGGGTTGATCCATATGAAAACGGAACAGGTGGAGGTTTTGATCGTCGGCGCCGGGCCCGCTGGCTCGGTGGCGGCTGGCCTGCTGCGCAAGCGCGGCGTCCAGGTGCTGGTCATCGAGAAGGAGACGTTCCCGCGCTTCTCCATCGGCGAGAGCCTGTTGCCGCAGAGCATGGAATACATCGAGGAAGCCGGCATGCTGCAGGCCGTGGTGGAGGCCGGGTTCCAGTACAAGAACGGCGCCGCCTTCGCCCGGGGCGACCGCTACACGGAATTCGACTTCCGCGACAAGTTCTCCAAGGGCTGGGGCACCACCTACCAGGTGCAGCGCGCGCATTTCGACGACGTGCTGATCCGCGAGGCCGAGAAGCAGGGCGCCGAGGTGCGCTTCCGCCACGTGGTGGAAGCGGTGGATGTCACCGGCGCGCAGCCGGTGGTCACAGTGCGCGACCCGGACGGGCAGGCGTACAACGTGCAGGCGAAGTGCCTGCTCGATGCCTCCGGCTTCGGTCGCATCCTGCCGCGCCTGCTGAAGCTCGAGTCCCCGTCGAACTTCCCGGTACGCGCAGCCATCTTCACGCACGTGGAAGACCGCGTGGCGCCCGGCACCTTCGACCGCAACAAGATCCGCATCGGCGTGCATCCCGAGCATGTCGATGTCTGGTACTGGACCATTCCGTTCTCGAACGGCCGCTGCTCGCAGGGCGTGGTGGCGGAGAAGTCCTTCCTGGACCAGTATCCGGGCGACGAGATGGCCAAGCTGAAGCAGCTGGTCAGCGAGGAACCGGGGCTGGCGCACCTGCTGCGCGACGCCAACTGGGACACGCCGGCGCGGCAGATCGTCGGCTATTCGGCCAACGTCAGCTCGCTCTGGGGCAATGGCTACGCGCTGCTCGGCAATGCCGGCGAGTTCCTGGACCCGGTGTTCTCGTCGGGCGTGACCATCGCCTTCAAATCGGCCAGCCTGGCCACCGCCTGCCTCGCCCGCCAGCTGGCCGGCGAGACCGTGGACTGGGAGGCCGACTACGCCAAGCCGCTGAAGGCCGGCGTGGATTGCTTCCGCACCTTCGTCGAAGCCTGGTACGAAGGCCGCTTCCAGACCCTGATCTTCCATCCGAACGCCACGCCCGAGATTCGCCGGATGATCTCGTCGATTCTGGCCGGCTACGCCTGGGACCGCAGCAACCCCTTCGTGGCCGAGTCCCGGCGGCGCCTCAACGTGCTGGAGCAGCTTTGCGCGGTCTGAGGCTGACGTGTTCGATATTGGCCGGCGCGGCGTTTGCCGTGCTGGCCGGTTGCGCCGCGACGCCGCCGGCCGGCCCCACGCCGCCCGTGGCGGAAGCGGGCCGCCCGGCGGTGCCGCTGCTGCGCCTGCCGCCCGCGTCGCTCGGTCGCACCCTGCATCTGCAGCAGCAGATCACGGTGCGCTATCCGTCGCCGCAGGGCGAGCAGACGCGGGACATCCTCGCGCTGCTGGAGGCCGACGCCGGCCACACCCGGCTGGCCGCGCTGGCCGGCGGACAGGTGCTGGCCCGGCTGGACTGGGACGGCAGTGACCTGCACGTGACACGCGCGCCATGGGCGCCCGCGGAACTCGTGCCGGAGCGTATCCTCAGTGATCTGCAGCTGTCGCTCTGGCCCGTGGCGGCCATTCGCGCGGCGCTGCCGCCGGGCTGGCGCCTGGACGCCACGCCGGCCACGCGCCGCCTGCTGGCCGGTGACGAACTCGTGGCCGAGATCCGCTATCCCGACGCCGCCACCACGGAATTCGTGCAGCGCCGCGACGGCTACCGGCTGACCATCCGCACGCTGCAGGGCGAAGGAGCACGGCCATGACGATCTTCCTGAACGCGATGAATGTCATCTGCGCGCTGGGCAGCGGCAACGACGCCGTGCGCGCCGCGCTGTGGCGCACGGACGGCCCGACGGGCGGCGAAGTCACTGACCGCTACACGCCCGGCACGCCGCTGCACCTGGGCACCGTGCGCGAGCCGGTGGCCGCCACCGACCTGCCGGCTGGCATCGCCCCCGCGCTGTTCAGCCGCAACAATGCGCTGCTGGACCGCACGCTGGACGCGCTGCGCCCCGCCGTGGAAGCTGCCATCGCCCGCGTGGGTCCGACCCGCGTGGCCATCGTGCTCGGCACCAGCACCTCGGGTATCAGCGACGGCGAGCTGGCCGTGCGCGCGCGGCACGCGGCCGGCACGTGGCCGGATGCCTTCCACTATGGCCAGCAGGAGCTGGGCTCGCCCGCGCAGTACCTCGCGCTGGCGCTGGGCACGGCCGGGCCGGCCTATACGATTTCCACGGCGTGCTCGTCGAGCGCGAAGGCGCTGGCCGCCGCCGCGCGGCTGCTGGAACAGGGCATGGCCGATGTCGCCATCGCCGGTGGCGTGGACACGCTGTGCGCGTTCACGATCGCCGGGTTCCGCTCGCTCGACTCAGTCAGCGCGGAGCGGTGCAATCCGCTGTCGGCCCATCGCCACGGCATCAACCTGGGCGAGGGCGCGGCATTGTTCCTGATGTCGTGCGACGCCGGGCCGGTGCGGCTGGCTGGCTGGGGCGAGACGTCCGATGCACACCATATGTCCGCGCCCGACCCGGCCGGCGCGGGCGCCCGCGCCGCCATGCAGGAGGCCCTGACGCGCGCTGGCGTGCAGCCGGCCGACATCGACTACCTGAACCTGCACGGCACGGCCACCGAGCAGAACGACGCGATGGAATCCCGCGCCGTGGCGGACCTGCTCGGGCACGACGTGCCGGTCAGCTCGACCAAGCCGCAGACCGGGCACACGCTGGGCGCTGCCGGCGCCGTGGAAGCGGCGCTGATGGTGCTGACCATGACCGACAACCCGCGTGGCCGGCTGCCGGCCCACTGGTGGGACGGCGCGGCCGATCCGACGCTGCCGCCGCTGCACGTGGTGGGCGCGGACGAGTCGCTGGGCCGGGCCCCGCGCTACGTGATGAGCAATTCGTTCGCCTTCGGCGGCAGCAACAGCGTGCTGGTGATGGGGGAGGGCTGACGTGACGACATCTGACACGAAGCCTGACTTCACGCCACTCCTGCCGCCGGTGTCCGACGTGGTGCCCCACGCGGGCGCCATGCGGCTGATCGACGAACTGGTTGAGGCCGATGGCGAGTACTGCGTGGCCCGCGCCACGGTGCGCGCCACGCAGTTGTTCGTGGACGATGCCGGCATGCCCGGCTGGGTCGGTATCGAATATATGGCCCAGACGATTGCCGCCTGGGCCGGTGTGCGCGAGCGCGCGGCGGGCCGCCCGCCGGGGCTGGGCTTCCTGCTTGGCTCGCGCCGCTATGCCTGCGACGTGCCCGCATTTCCGGTGGGCAGCGTGCTGACCATCCGCACCCAGGTGGAACTGATCGGGGACAACGGCCTCGGCATGTTCGCCTGCACGCTCGAGATGGATGGCCGCGACGTGGCGCGCGCCAATGTTTCCGTTTTCCAGCCTGCGGACGCGCAGGCGTTTCTCCAGGGGCAGCAAGCATGACGAACAAGACCGTGCTGGTCACGGGCTCCTCGCGCGGCATTGGCCGCGCCATTGCGCTGCGGCTCGCGCGCGACGGCTACGACGTGGTGGTGCACTGCCGCGCCCGCCGGGACGACGCCGACTCCGTGGCCGACGCCGTGCGCGCCTTCGGCCGCAACGCGCGCGTGCTGGCCTTCGACATCAGCGACCGCCAGGCCACCGCCGGCGTGCTGCATGCCGACATCGAGGAACACGGCACCTACTACGGCGTGGTCTGCAACGCTGGCATCGCGCGGGACGCGGCGTTCCCGGCCATGAGCGGGGAGGAATGGGATGAGGTGGTGCATACCAATCTCGACGCCTTCTACAACGTGCTCAATCCGCTGGTGATGCCGATGGTGCAGCGCCGCCAGCCGGGCCGCATCGTCACGCTGTCGTCGGTGTCCGGGCTGGTGGGTAACCGCGGCCAGACCAACTACAGCGCCGCCAAGGCCGGCATCATCGGCGCCACCAAGGCGCTCGCCATCGAACTGGCCAAGCGCCATATCACGGTGAACTGCGTGGCGCCGGGGCTGATCGACACGGAAATGGTGGACGAGCATGTGCGCGAGGAAGCGCTGAAGATGATTCCCGCGCGGCGCATGGGCACGCCGGACGAGGTGGCGGCCACGGTGGCCTTCCTGCTCTCGCCGGATGCCGGTTACATTACACGGCAGGTGATTTCGGTGAACGGGGGGATGTTCGGATGAAGCGGGTTGTCGTAACCGGCGCGGGCGCAATCAGCGCATTGGGCAACGACTGGACCACGGTGCGCGCGCGCCTGGCCAGCGGCCGCAATGCCGTGGTGCAGATGCCGGAGTGGGCCGACATCAAGGGCCTGAACACGCAGCTGGCGGCACCGGTGCCGCCGTTCGCGCTGCCGGCCCACTACACGCGCAAGGCCACGCGGTCCATGGGGCGGGTCGCCCTGATGGCGGTGCTGGCCAGCGAGGCCGCGCTGGCGGATGCCGGGCTGACCGGCCATTCGATCATCACGGGCGGGCAGATGGGCATCGCCTACGGCTCGTCCACGGGCACGCCGTCCGCGATCCAGGACTTTGGCCGGATGATGAGCGAGCGCACCACCGAGGACATCAGCGCCACCACCTATATCCGCATGATGCCGCACACCACGGCGGTCAATATCGGGGTGTTCTTCGGCATCACCGGACGGATTCTGACCACGTCGAGCGCGTGTACGTCCGGCAGCCAGGGGATCGGCTACGCCTACGAGACGATCCGCGCGGGCCGGCAGGTGGCGATGCTGGCTGGCGGCGGCGAGGAACTGGATGCGACCGAGGCGGCCGTCTTCGACACGCTGTTCGCCACCAGCACGCGCAACGACGCCCCCGAGGCCACGCCGCGCCCGTTCGACGCAGACCGCGACGGGCTGGTGCTGGGCGAGGGCGCCGGCACGCTGGTGCTCGAGGAACTGGAGCACGCCCAGGCGCGCGGCGCGCGCATCCTGGCGGAGATCGTCGGCTACGGCACCAACAGCGACGGCGCGCACGTGACCCAGCCGCAGGCCGCGACGATGGCCGTGGCCATGCGGCAGGCGCTGGAGGACGCCGGGCTGGCGCCGGATCGCATCGGCTATGTCAATGCGCACGGCACGGCCACCGACCATGGCGACATCGCCGAATCCCACGCCACGCACGCGGTGCTGGGTGGCGCCGTGCCGGTCAGCTCGCTGAAGAGCTACCTCGGCCATACGCTGGGCGCGTGCGGGGCGCTGGAGGCGTGGATGACCATCGAGATGATGCGCGACGGCTGGTTCGCGCCCACGGTGAACCTCGTCAACCCGGATCCGCGCTGCGCGCCGCTGGACTACATCATGGGCGAAGGCCGCCGACTCGACACCGAGTACGTGATGAGCAACAATTTCGCGTTCGGCGGCATCAACACCTCGCTGGTGTTCCGCCGCTGGGACGCCTGAGCAGGAAGCCGTACCCGAGCCGTACCGCCGTTTTCATCCCTTAACAATCAAGAACAAAGGAAGGTCAATGAAATTCGCTCTCCCGCTGGTTGCCCTCGCCTGTGCAGGCACGCTGCTGTCCACCCCTGCCGCCGCGCGCGACACCAAGTACATGCTGCCGTTCCAGGACGTCCTGAACATGCCGGAAGCCAAGGAAAAGCTCGACGGATCGGTTGCGTTCTACCTGGCCGGCCAGAAGACGCCGAAGGTGCTCGAGAAGAAGGACAGCGACGTCTCGAACAAAAAGACCAACGGCGTGGGCAAGGCCGATGAGGAAGCGTGCCGCTGGGCCGCGCTCTCGGCGCTGATCTCGTTCCAGGACAAGGCCAAGTCGCTGGGCGTGAATGCGGTGGTGGACATGGTGAGCTATTACAAGAAGGACACCAACGCCAGCAACACCGAGTACGAATGCCACGCCGGCGCCGTGGTGGTGGGCGTGACGCTGAAGGGCACCTACGCCAAGGTGGCCGCCAAGTAAGGCGCCATCGACGGGACCTGTTTGAGACGTTTTCAGGACGATTGCCATGCCGCTCGCGCTGCGCACAGGATCGGTCATGGCATTCGCGGCCATGGCGCCGCCCGTCAGCCGTTGGATGTCACCCGAGGAACTGGCGCGGCTGGCCGCCATGCGTGCCCGGGCCCGCGCCGAGCAGTTCGCAGCGGGCCGCTGGCTCGCCCGGCGGCTGCTGGCGGTGACGTTCGGCGGGGAGGCGGCGGAATGGTCGCTGTCGGCCGCCGAGGATGCGCCGCCGCTGGCGACCCATACCAGGGGGGCCGTCGGCACGCCGGTATTCCTGTCGATTGCCCATTCGGGTGATCACCTCGCTTGCGCCGTGTCCGACCTGCCGGTTGGCATCGACATCGAGGACATGCAGCCGCGCAAGCACCTGGACACGCTGATCGAGGCCACCACCACGGAGGCCGAGCGCGACGCGTTGCCGGCCTTGCTGGACGTGGGTGACGAGTTGGCGAAGCTGGAGGCGTTCTACGAGCTCTGGACGCTCAAGGAAGCCTGGATCAAGTGCCACGGCGGCAATCTGTTCCGGACCATGATGGGCCACGTGGTGGAAGCCGTGCCGGTGCAGATGGCGCACGCCAATGGCATCACATGGCGGCGCGATGACGCGGTGCTGGCGCTGACGGCTTCGGCGCCGCTGGCCTCGGTGTCGGTGCCCAATCCGGCCGGATGGCGCCTCCGCGCGCAGCAGATCGACTAGATCCGCCTGGCTAGATCTTCTCCAGCGCCGCGCACGCCGCGCGCAGGATGGCCGCGTAGCGCTCCAGATGCGGCTCGATCCGGTAGACCGGGCCGGCAATCGAAATCGCGTAACTCTCGCCCGACAACCGCACCGGCCAGGCCAGCGCGCCGACATCAGGCATCGACTCACTGAGATTCACGAACGCACCGCGCTCGCGCGCTTGCCGGAGGTCGTCCTCCAGCGCCGCCGGCGTGGCTAGCGTGCGCGCGGTGAACGGCTGGAAGGGAAGCTGCGGGAGCAGGGCGGCGCGCTCGGCGTCGTCCATGGCGGCCAGCAGCGCCTTGCCGATCGAGTTCGCATGGAGTTCGCGCCGCTCGCCGGCCGTGGCGATGTAGCGGATCGCGTGCGGCGATTCGAGCACATCGAGATACACCACCGCGTGGCCCTCATGCAGCTTGCCGATAACGATGGTCTCCCCGGTGGCTTCGCGCAATTCGCTCATGGTGCCGTGCACGCGATCGAGTACGGGGTCGTGCCGGGCAATCTGCTGGGCCATGGCCAGCAGCCGGCCGGTGGGGTAGTAGCCCTGCCTGCGGGCCGTCTCATAGAGATAGCCTAGCGAGGTCAGTGTGCGGATCAGCGCCAGGCAGCTAGAGGCTGGCACGGACAGCAGCCGGGAGAGCTCCGAGAGCGACAGCGCGCGCCGTTCGCGCGCAAAGGTCTCGATGATCTCGAGCACGCGCAGGGCGGTCTTGACGTTCATCGAGGGCGGCTTGGCGGCGGACGGATCGGGACGCACGGGCATCGGGGCGTGTCATGCAATCAGGAGGGATATGGGGCCGGAATGTACCACGGCGTGCCCGATGGGCCGCGTCGATACAGCTTAATGGCTGTATTTCCGTTTTACGCCCGATAGGCTGTATCTTGAAAATACAGCCAAAATGGCGTAAAACGGCTTTACAACTTCCTAGCTGTATTCGCGCCCCCATCCGAGCATACATCCGACTATGTATCCCATCCGCATCATCAGCCAGTTACGGCCGATCCTCCAGGGCTTCCGCAAGTCCCGCGGGCTGACCCAGGCGCAACTCGCGGCGCGCCTGGGGGTGAGCCAGCAGACCTATGCCCGGCTGGAAGCCAACCCGGCGCGCGTCAGCGTGGAGCGGCTGCATGCGGTATTGCAGGCGCTGGACGTGGAAATGCTCCTGTCGACCGATGGGGACGAGGACTATCGCGGCGGCGGCTCCATGCTCCGCCAGCCCCCGCCAAGCGAGCCCTGGTAATGGGACGTCGACCTTTGCGACGCCAGCTCGGCGTCTGGATGAACGGCCATTTCACGGGCGTGTGGGCACAGGGCAGCGAGGGCGAGACCTTCCACTATGCGGCCCGCTGGATCCACAGCGCGCAAGGCCGGCCGCTGTCGCTTTCGATGCCGTTCCGGTCAGACAACGCGCCGTATCGCGGCCGCGTGGTGACGGACTACTTCGACAACCTGCTGCCGGATAGCGACGCCATCCGCCGGCGGCTCGCGCAGCGCTATCGCACGCGTGGGATCGGTCCGTTCGATCTGCTCACGGCGCTGGGCCGCGACTGCGTGGGCGCGCTGCAGCTGCTCCCCGAAGGCGAGGTACCCGAAGAACTGCGCGTCATCGAAGGCAGCCCGGCTGATGACGCCCACATCGCCCGCTTGCTGCGCGACACCACGAGTGGATCGCCCCTCGGCCAGCATGGCGACGATGCCGACCTGCGCCTGTCGATCGCCGGCGCGCAGGAAAAGACCGCGCTGCTGCGCCGGGACGGCCAATGGTTCGTTCCGCACGGCAGTACGCCGACGACCCATATCCTCAAGCTGCCGCTCGGGCTGGTAGGCAATATGCGCGCGGACATGCGCACGTCCGTCGAGAACGAATGGCTTTGCGCGCAGCTGGTCGAGGCCTTCGGCCTGCCCATCGCGGCGTGCGAGATGGCGATGTTCGAGGATCAGAAGGCGCTCGTGGTCGAGCGTTTCGACCGGCGCGTGGCGCCCGATGGCGAGTGGATCCTGCGCCTGCCGCAGGAGGACTTCTGCCAGGCGATGGGCATGTCCCCGCTGGCCAAGTATCAGGCCGATGGCGGGCCGGGCATCGCGGACATCATGGCGATCCTGGCCGGCTCCGACGCGCGCGAGGCGGATCGTCGCAATTTCTTCAAGACGCAGATCCTGTTCTGGATGCTCGCCGCCACGGACGGGCATGCCAAGAACTTCAGCCTGAGCATCGGGCCGGGCGGTCGCTACTGGGCCACGCCGCTGTATGACGTGCTTTCGGCACATCCCATCGTCGGGGGCGGCGCCAATCAACTCGCCATACAGAAGGCGCGCATGGCCATGGCGGTGCGGGGCTCGCAGAACTACTACCGGCTGGCCCAGATCCAGCGTCGGCACTGGATTGCGCAGGGGCGGCAGGTGGGGCTGCCCGAGGCGGAGGTGGAGTCGATGATCGCCGAACTCGTTGCCGCCATGGACCCGGCGATCGCCGCCGTCGCGGCCCGCCTTCCCCGGGAATTTCCGCAGGACGTGGCCGGGGCCGTGTTCGATGGCATCAGGGCCCAAGGCAAGAAGCTGTTATAATGCCGGACTTGGTCCTCTCTCCAAACGACAGGACCGGGTGCCGACATCACTACAAAGACTCAGTTTTGGCACCCTTCGGGCGTACACCCGAATCGATCCGGGCCACGTGGCCCGTCACCATAATGACCGGCGGCAAGTCCGCTCCGTACCCGGCACGCCCCGTACCAGCGCGCCAGCTTACGCAAGCACGGTCACTCCGCGTCAATCGCGACGACATGCGCCTCAGTGCGTGTCGCGCACATTGACCCCCTTCCCATCGCGTTGGAACCAACTGGCAAGCAGAGGCGCACATCGGTGCCCAGCCTGCGCATGCGCGTTCACGCGAAACGAGACATCACATCACATTGCAGCAAACGCAAATCATTGAATCGCCGTACACGGTTGCCGTGTACCCCATCGAGCAAGAGCCAGGCGTCTGGTTCGCGGCCTACCTGATCCGCGAATACAAGGACGGCATGGAACGCGTGGTGGCCAACGTGGCCATGCGCCACGACACCTACCGCACCGCCGCCCGGGCCAAGCATGCCGCCCGCTGTGCCGGCGAAGGCGCCATCACGCGCCTGGCTGCGCGACACCATCAACCGGGCGCCACTGCCCACGCTAATCAAGGAGCCCGTCATGGCTAAGGAAGATCTCGTCGAATTCGGCGGCCACGTTTCCGAAGTGCTGCCCGATAACCGTTTCCGCGTCGTTCTCGAAAACGGCTTCCAGGTGTGGGCATATTCGTCGGGCCGCATGAAGAAGAACCGCATCCGGATTCTGGCCGGCGACCGCGTGACGCTGGAAATGTCGCCCTATGACCTGACCAAGGGCCGCATCAACTACCGGCACAAGAATTGAGCGCAGTCATGAGCCATCCCGACCTGGAAGAGGCCGTCATGTCAGCCAATGACGAATGGGAAATCATGCATCTGACGCCCAAGGGCTGGATGGACGGCAGCTACCGGCATGAGCCGGGCGATGCCGTGAACATCGCCCCGCCGGCCGATGACGTGCTGACCGTGCGCCGGCACGTCAGCGCCACCTACGGCGGGCCGTCCCGCGTGGTCGAGGACCGCACGCCGCGCACCGAAGACATGGCGCTGATCGAACAGCTGCTGACGAAATTCGGCGCGCCCGGCTTCGGCGTCTGAGTTCCCGAGGCGTCAGCCGCGTGCGCGGCGCGCCTCGTAGGCCTTGAGACTCGTCAGGGCCAGTTCCAGGGTCGGCGCCGGCGTCTTGCCGCGCCGCGCCAGCAAATCTCCCACGATCTGGTCCGATTCGATGGCAGCGCCACGCTCCAGGTCGCGCAGCATCGACGCCATCAGCGGTGAACCTTCCGCAAACAGTGTCGCCCGAGCCTGCTCGAGCGCCGGCGCCCGCGCCGGATAGCCGTTCGCGGCCGCAATGGCCGCGCACTCATCGAGCAGCGCCGCAATGGTCTCCCGCCCGCGCGGTGCGGCCAGAATGTCGCCAATCGTCGCCCGCATCAGGCAGGTGGACGAGGCCAGCGTCGCCAGAAACAGCCACTTCTCCCACATGTCCTGCATGATCGCTTCGCTGCGCTGCACGTCGAAACCGGCGTTCTCGAGCAAGGCGGCCACGGCGCGCGCGCGTTCGGTATTGCCAGCCGGGCGTTCGCCGAACGAGAGGATATGGAAGGCCGACAGATGCAGGATGGTGCCTTGCTCGTCCAGCGTGCTGGAGATCATGCAGCGGCCACCCATCACGCGCTCGGCGCCGAAGCGCGCATCGAGCTTGTCCAGGTGCTGCATGCCGTTGAGCATCGGGATGACCACCGTGCCGGGGCCCATGGCCGGCGCGAAGCTGTCCATGGCGCCGTCGAGGTCGTAGGCCTTGCAGCTCAGCAGCACCACGTCGTACGGCTCGGTGATCTGGGTGGATAGCACGGTGGGTGGGTCTTCCACGCGCACGTCGCCGTGCGGGCTCATGATCCGCAGGCCGCGTTCGGCCAGCAGGGCCGCGCGCCGGGGCCGCACGAGGAACGTGACGTCACGCCCGGCCTGCAGCAGCCGCGCCCCGAAATACCCACCAATCGCACCCGCTCCGACTACCAGAATCCGCATGTTCGACTCCCCAGGTCAGCCCGGCTCCAGGCCGGGTGTGCGCCATTGTAGTGGCGCGCCGCAAAAGCTGCAGGGGCCGTTCATTTCCCTTCGCCCCGCGCCTGGCTGCGGGCGAGGTAGACCTCGTGCAGGGTGATCTTCCGCACCTCCGCCTGGCTCGCCCCGATGTGCGAGCGCAGCAGCCTGCAGGCTTCATCCGACCGATGGGCGAGCACGGCGCGCAGGATGCGCCCGTGCTCTTCATACGTGGCATCCACGCGCGCCGGCTTGGTGAAGTCCAGCCGGCGGATCAGCCGGATGCGTTCGGTTACGTCGCGATGCACGCGCGCCATCTCGGGGTTGCCGGCAGCCTCCACCAGCGTGCAGTGGAAAGCCTCGTCCAGTTCGCCCACGCGCGCCATGTCGGGCAGCCGCGCCTCGGGCGGCACCAGCCAGATCGCCGCCAGGGCGGCCAGCGCCTCCTGGTTGCTGTCCGGCGCCATCGCGCACAGCCGCCGCACGGCCTCGGTCTCCAGCACCATGCGCAGGTCGTACAGTTGCTCGAACTTGTCAAAGTCGAACGGCAGCACGCGCCAGCCGGCGCGGAAGCTGACCTCGACGAATCCTTCCTGCTTCATCCGGAACAGCGCCTGGCGGACCGGCGTGCGTGACACGCCCAGCCGCTCACAGACTTCGTTCTCGGTGAAGCGGTCGCCGGGCACGAGGCGAAAGTCGGCGATATCGCGCTTCAGCAGCGCGTACACATCGTCGGCACGCGAGGTGCGCCCGGCATCGGTAGGGGGCATGGCATTCATGGGGATAGGCGCGGTGCGGGTCTCATGGGGAAGGCTGGGCCGGCGCTGGCGCCCATTATGCGCCGGCGCCGGCCGGGTCGCCACCGGCCCCGGGGGCACGCTTCAGCGCCTGACTTCACGCTGGAAGATCTCCAGGCTCTGCCGCTTGGCCGCGACGAAGCTCGCCTGCGACAGCGTCTCCACCGTGCGTGGCCGCGCGTCGCCGTAGTCGAGGATCTCGGCCACGCGCGTCGGGCGCTTGGTCAGCAGCAGGATCTGGTCGGCCAGGTACACCGCCTCCTCCAGGTCGTGCGAGACCAGCAGCATGGTCGTGCCGGTCTGCATGAACACCTCCTGCAGCTTCTCCCGGATGAACAGCGTCATTTCGAAGTCGAGCGCGGAGAACGGTTCGTCGAGGAACAGCACCTCGGGCCGGGGCGCCAACGCCCGCATGATCGACGCCGTCTGCTGCTGCCCGCCAGACAGCTCGTACGGGTAGCGGTTCAGGTCGAACTTCACGTCGAAGGACGCCACCAGCTCCGCCATGCGCCGGTCCACCTCGGCCTTGCTGCGGCCCTCCAGCAGGAGCGGATAGGCGATGTTGTCGATGGTCCGCATCCACGGGAACATCGCCTCGCGGTAGTTCTGGAACACGTAGCCGATGCGCGTGTCCTTGAGCGACTTGCCGTCGAACAGGATCTCGCCCCGGTCGATCGGAATCAGCCCCGCGATCATGTTGATCAGCGTGCTCTTGCCGCAGCCGTTGGGGCCGAACACCGAGACGATCTTGCCTTTCGGGATGTCGAGGTCGAAGTTCTCGTACAGCGGCCAGCCGGCGAAATACTTGGTCAGCCCGCGGATGGTGATGTGGGTGCCCGGCGGCCCGGGGCGGAACGGCGGCACCGGCACGTCGGCGTGGCGGGCAGGGGACAGAACGGTGGTCATGGTTACCTTCCACTCCAATGGACGATGCGGCGTTCCAGCACGAGGAACGCGATGTTGAGCACGTAGCCGAGCGCGCCGGCCGCGAGGATGGCCGCGTACATGGTCTTGACGTTGAGCACCTGCTGGGCATCGATGATGGCGTGGCCGAGACCGTTCTCGGAGCCGATGAACATCTCCGCGACGATCACGATGACCAGCGCCATCGACACGGCGGAGCGCAGGCCGACAAAGCTCGGCTGCAGGCTCTCCCAGACCAGCACGTCCCGGAAGATGCGCCAGCGGGAGGCGCCCATCACGCGCGCCGCCATCACGCGCTGCTTGCGCGCGTTGATCACGCCATAGGCGCTGTTGAAGACCACGATCAGCAGGGCACCGAAGGCGGCGATGGCTATCTTGTTGATGTCGGACACGCCGAAGATCAGCAGGAACAGCGGAATCAGCGCGGAAGACGGCGTGGAGCGGAAGAAGTCGATCAGGAACTCCACGCTGCGGTAGGCCCGCTCATTGCTGCCGAGCAGCACGCCCAGCGGCATGCCAACCACCGCCGCAATGGCGAACGCCTGCAGCGTCCGCGCGACGGTGACGGCGAAGTCCGCCAGCAGCTCGCCGCCGGCCAGCCCGGTGGCCAGCGCCACCAGCGTATCGCCGGGGCTCGGCAGCAGGATCGGCTTGATCAGGCCGAAGCGGACCACCAGGTCCCAGATCAAGAACAGCACCAGCGGGCCGACCATCGGCAAGAGTCGGTCGCCGAGGGGCCGGCGTGGCGCGGCGTCGTGCGAGGCCGGGGGCGCCCAGGACTGGCCGGCGGGCGGGGCCGTGCCCGGCACGGCGGCGGTATCGGAGAGTTCGGACATGGTCGTCAGGCCTTGTAGAGCAGCGTGTTGACGTCCACCTTGCGCGAGAAGATGCCCTTTTCGGTGAACAGGTCGTAGAACTTCTGGAAGTGGGCGGCGTCGCTGGCCTTGAATTCGTCGAAGAACAGGTAGTCAGCCATCGGCACCTCGGCCGTCAGCGCGCCTTCGATGGCCGTATAGCCCTTGAGGAAGGGGCGCGCCTCGGTCGGGTTCTGGCGCACCAGCACCACGCCGCGCCGGTAGGCGGCGAGGTAGGCCTTGGCCACGTCCTTGTTCTTGCCGAGGAATTCCGTGGTCAGGCTGGCCGAGCCGCCATGCCACGGGGCCATCGGGTCGCCGAGGATGTAGCGCGCCACCACGCCGGCTTCCAGCGTGCGCGTGGTGCCGTTGAGCCGGCCGATGGTGCCGGTCGGCTCGAGCGAGTAGACCCCATCGATCTGGCCGGCGGCGAGCGCGGCCACGTGCTGGCCAATCGGCAGCTCCGTCACGCTGATCTTGCCGGCGCCGGCGCGCTCGAGCATGGTCTTGGCCAGCACCACGTTCTGCAGGCCCGGGCCGCATGCCACGCGCTTGCCCTTGAGTTCCGCCACGGTCTTGATCGGGCTGTCCTTGGCCACGAGGAACTCGTCGAGCACGAACTTGGCGTTGGTCGGGTTGGTGCAGAAGATCTTCAGCAGGCCGGGCTGGGCGATGTCACCGATGGCCAGCGCGGCCGAGGCGGTGCCATTGGCGCTGCCGTCGCAGCGGCCGGCCAGGATGGCCTCGATGACCTGCTGCGGGCTGGCGAACTTGATCGGCTCGACGTTCAGCCCCGCTTCCTTGAAATAGCCCTTTTCGACGGCGGCGAAGAAGGGCAGGCCCGACGCGACCGGCCAGTAGCCGATGCGCAGCTTGGGCGTGCCCTGCGCGCGGACGATGGCCGGCGCGGCCAGCACGGACAGCGCGGCGGCGCCGGCCTTCAGCGCGCGGCGGCGCGAGGGGGAGACGGTGGCGGGACGGGAGGTGGAGCGGGTCATGGCAGGTTCCTGTGCGTGAATGTTGAGGATTCGGAAGACGGTCAAGCGGCGGAGAGCGACGTGATATAGGCGCGCCAGCCGCCATGGGCGCTGACATCGGGCGCACCGTGCAGCGCATGGCCTTCGCAGACGAAGCCATGGACCCAGCGGCCATCGGCCAGCTCGAGGCTGCCCAGCGCGAGCGGGGCCGGCACCAGCGCCAGGAAGCTGCCGACGGCGGCGAGCGGCACCTGCCACACCTCCACCGCGATGGCGGCGCCGGCATCCTCCCCGGCGTCCACGCGGCGCAGGCCGGGCTTTGGCGGGGTGGTGCCGGGCAGCGCGTGCAGCCGATAGTGCGGCGCGGTGGTGGTGGCCTCGGCCAGCGTCGCACCGCGTTCGGTCAACTGACCGTTCAGCGGCATGCCAGAGAGATGGGCGCCCACCACGGCCAGCGGCAGATGAGTGGCGGGGGACGGGGCCAGCCCGGCAATGGACACCGGCGCGGGCAGCGGCTCGCCCGTCGCACCCAGCGTCAGCCCCGTGGCGTGGTGGAAGCGTTGCCCCAGGTCGGCGAGCTGCCAGTCGCTGCCGGCCTGGCCGATCAGCGTGATGCCGAACGGCAGCCCGTCCGGGCGCAGGCTAGCGGGCACGGACAGCGCGGCGTAGTCGAGCAGGTTGACGAAGTTCGTGTAGTGGCCGAGTTCGCGGTTGCGTACCACCGGATCGGCCAGCATGGCGGCGATGGTGCAATGCGTCGGCGCCGTGGGCACGCACAGCACGTCGATGTCCTGCCACATCGTGGCCGCGCGCTGGGCCAGGGCCTGGAGCGCGTGCTGGGCATCGAACACATCGGCGGCGCTGTAGCGGCTGCCGGCGGCCAGGATCGAACGCACCGGCTCGATGACCGCGCCCGGCGCGCGGTCGAAGAAGGGGCGCACGGCGGCGTAGCGCTCGGCGACCAGCGCGCTGTCATAGAGCAGCGCGGCGGCTTCGGCCAGCGGGGCATAGTCGATGGGCACCGCGCGACCGCCCAGCGCCTCCAGCGCGGCAACGGCGGCGTCGAAGGCCCGGCGGGCGAGGTCATCGCCGAAAAACTCCGGCTCGGCCGGCACGCCAAAGCGGAACGCAGCCGGCAGCGGCGTGCGCGCCAGCGGCAGCGCGCGCGAGTACGGGTCCTGCGGGTCATGGCCGGCTGCGGCTTCCAGCACGCGCACCGCCATGGCCACCGTGCGCGCCAGGATCGACACGCAATCCACGCTCTGCGCGGCGGGGAACACGCCGTGGGCGGAGATCAGGCCCTTGCTCGGCTTCAGCCCGACGATATTGTTGAGCCCGGCGGGCACCCGGCCGGAGCCGGCGGTGTCCGTGCCCAGCGCGAAGTCAACCTCACCGCTGGCCACCGCGTACGCCGAACCGGAACTCGACCCGCCGCTGACATAGGCTGGATCGAACGCATTGGGCACGGCGCCGTAGGGCGAGCGCGTGCCATTCAGGCCGCAGGCGAACTGGTCCAGGTTGGTCTTGCCGGCCAACGCCGCGCCGGCGCCCAGCAGGCGCGCGATCACCGTGGCGTGGGCGTCCGGCACGTAGGCGAATTCGGGGCAGGCGGCGGTCGTCGGCACGCCAGCCACGTCGATATTGTCCTTGGCCGCAAAACGCAGGCCGGCCAGCGGGGCGTGCTCCGGGTGCGGGGCGACGACCGGGGTATCGAACCGCGCGATCCACGCCGCATCGGCCTCGCCGGGGGCGGCTGTCGTGGCCGCTGTGGTGGCCGAGGTAGAGGTACGCATGAGTGTCCTATCTGAAATCCAATCTTGGATACAAGATAGCAATCACCGTGCCAAAGGCACTTTTGGGCAGGGGGAGGCCCGGTCAGACGTGGAAAATGTCAATGAAATCAGTCGATTAACCACGTGGCTGTTCACGCGTGACCGGCTGCTGGGCGCCTTCGGCCTGCCACCCACACCCTGCCGGCCATCCGCAAGCCCCTGCGTGGTGCGCGCACGCACCAGTGTCGGGAGGTCTTCACTGACACGGCGCTACGGGGTCCGCCCGACAGCGCCCGCCCGCCGCGCCGCCTACTGTGAAAGTCTCGACCGGGATATATCGAATAGAGGAGCCAGCTTGTTCGCGACCTGGGCATTGGTCATTGGCGCGCTGCTGATCACGATGGGGTTGATCGACTCCATGGTGAAGCGCCTGCCCATGTCCCCGTCCGGCCTGTATCTATTAGTGGGGATGGCGCTGGGACCGGGCGGGGCCGGGCTGATCGTGCTCGATCTGACGGACCCGGGCCACGTGAAGGTGCTGGAATGGATCACCGAGCTGGCCGTGCTCGTCGCCCTGTTCGGCGTGGGCTTGCGGCTGCGGGTGCAGATGACGTACCGCGTCTGGCGCCTGCCGGTGCGGCTGGCCACCGTGGCGATGCTGCTGACCATCGGCGGCGTCTGCGCCGTGGCGGTGGGCTGGCTGCAGGTGCCACTGGGCCTGGCGGTGCTGCTCGGGGCGATCCTGGCGCCCACGGACCCCGTGCTGGCCTCGGACGTGCAGATGGCCGATACCGAGGATCGCGACGTGGTGCGCTACAGCCTGACGGGTGAGGGCGGCCTGAACGATGGCGCGGCGTTCCCGTTCGTCATGCTCGGCCTTGGCTTGCTGGGTTTCCACGAACTGGGCGCGTGGGGCGGCCGCTGGATGGCGGTCGATCTGGTCTGGAGCACCCTCGGCGGGCTGGCAATCGGTGGGCTGCTGGGCTGGCTGGCGAGCAAGACCATCCTGGTCCTGCGGCTGCGCTTCCATGAGGCGGTGGGGCTGGAGAGTTTCCTCACGCTGGGCCTGATCGGCGTGTCCTACGGCGCCGCGCTGTTGCTGCACACCTACGGCTTCCTGGCCGTGTTCGCGGCGGGGCTGGCGATGCGGCAGGTGGAGCGCCGCGAGAATCCCGCCACCTCGCCGGCGGAGGTGCTGGGACCGCTGCATACGGCCGATGTCGAGACCACCTCCACGCACGAGCGCAAGGCCGCCGCCTACCTCACCCATACCGCCTCGGAGTTCTCGTTCAATATCGAACGGCTGGCCGAGCTGTGCGTCACCCTGCTGATCGGGGCGATGCTGACCCGGGAGGTCTTCCACGCCCAGTACGTGGTGCTGGCGCTGCTGCTGATCTGCCTGATCCGGCCGCTATCGGTCTATGCGTCCACCTTCGACCTGCCCATGGCGCGCGGCCAGCGGCGCCTGACCGCGTGGTTCGGCATTCGCGGCATCGGCTCGCTTTACTACCTGGCCTATGCCCTGACGCACACCGCCGGCGAGGAATGGAGCCCCTTCCTGATCCACGCCACGCTGTGCACCGTGGTGTTCTCCATCGTCCTGCACGGCCTGACGGCCACGCCGCTGATGGCCTTCCATCAACGGCTGGGGCGCTAGCCAGCACCCTTCAGCGTCATTCAGCGCCGCTGCGCCAGCCCGATGCCTGCGGCGATGGTGAGCAGCCCCACGCCGTGATACCAGTGGGGCGACTCGCCGAGCAGCAGCGTGGAGAGCAGGGCGGCGAACACCGGCGTCAGCGTGATGAAGAACACCGGCAACTGCGCGCCGGCCCGTGCGATGGCGCGGTCCCAGGCGAAGTAGGCCAGCAGCGAGGGAATCGTCGACACATAAAGCAGGATGCCCATCACCTTGCCGTTCCAGGGGATGGGCGTCGACAGCGTCATCAATTCCCACGCCGTGACGGGCACGCTGGCCACCACGCCGGTGACGATCTGCGCGAACAGCAGCACCGGCAGCGGCAGGTCCGGGCGATGCTTGCGCAGCAGCCAGGTATAGGCGCTCCAGGCGATGGTCGCCGCAAGCATGTACAGGTCGCCGGGCACGAAGTCGAGCTGCGCCAGCCGCCCCAACTCCCCGCGCACCAGCACGAAAGACACCCCCACCAGACACAGCAGCGCCCCCGCCACAGCCCACGGCCGCATGCGCTCCCCGAAGAACAGCGCGCCGATGATCAGCAGGAACAGCGGCGTGGAGGCGCCAATCAAGGTGACGTTGATCGGCGTCGAGGTGGTCAGCGCGAGGTACTGGAACGCGTTGTAGCTGGCAATCGACAGCACGCCCATCGCCGTCAGCAGCCCCGCATGCCGGCGCAGCGTGGCCCGATGTTCCACCACCCCGCGCCAGGCGTAGAGCCCCAACAAGGTCCCGGCCAGTACCCAGCGCACGAAATTCAGCGTGAGGGGCGGAAACGTACCGGCGGCCAGCCGCCCGACAATGGCGTTGCCCGCCCAGGCCAGTGGCGGGAAGGTGAGCAGGAACAGGGTGGTCCCGTCGAGGCGGCGGGTGGCGCTGGCATGCATGGGGGTGGGGAGGGCGTCGTGAGGATGCGGGATTATCCGCCATCACGGCGTGTGGCGCTGGCGCCCCCCCGCAAGGCGCCCCTAAGGCGCCCGCTGTACCCGATACACCTTGCCGCTCGTCGAAGACGTGCCAGCGTCGGCCAGTACGTAGAGTTCCTGCGCGGCATCGGTGCCGAAGGAGTAGACGCTGCCGCTGGCGGTGACCGGCCAGTCCACCCGCTCGGAAACGGCGCCGTCGCGGTACAGGAAGCTGGCCAGCTTGCCGGTGCACAGGTCGGTATAGAAATAGCGGCCCTGGAGTTCGGGCAGGGCCGCGCCGCGATAGACGTAGCCGCCGACGATGGCGCAGCCGCCGGCGTCGTGGGTGTACTCGAACACGGGCGCGGTCAGACCGGCGGGGTCGCACGCGGTGGCGCCGACGCAGGCGGTGCCTTCCAGACGATCCCATCCGTAGTTGAGGCCGCCGCTGGCGGTTGGCATGGCGTTGACTTCCTCGCGCTGGCCTTGGCCGACATCCGCGATATAGAGCAGGCCGTTCGCATCGAACGAGAACCGCCACGGGTTGCGCAGCCCGGTGGCCCAGATCTCGGGGCGTCCGCCCCCACCGCCGGCGAACGGATTGCCGGCCGGCACGGTATAGCTGGCGCCGCTCACGTCGATGCGCAGGATCTTGCCCAGCAGCGTGCCGCTGTTCTGGGCGTTGTTGGCGGGGTCGTTGCTACCGCCGCCGTCGCCGGTGCCGATGTAGAGCATGCCGTCCGTGCCGAACGCGAGCTGGCCGCCGTTGTGGTTGCTGGCCCCCGGGTGCGGAATCGACAGCAGCAACGTGCCGGTGGGGTTCGCTGCGTCCGGGTTGCTGGCCGAGACCGTGTAGCGCGCCACGGTGATCGCGCCGTTCTGGTCGGTGTAGTAGACGTAGAAGCGCCCGTTGGTGGCGTAGGCGGGGTCGAACGCCATCGAGAACAGGCCGCGCTCGCCGTCGGTGGTGGTGAGGATGGAGAGGTCGAGGAAGGACGCGGCGAGCACGCTGCCGTCCCGCACGATGCGGACCCGGCCGGCGCGCTCCACCACGAACAGCCGGGGGTCGTTGGCGGGTGCGGTGAGGAAGATCGGCGCCGCGAAGCCTTCCGCCACCTGGTTCAGCGACAGCCGCATGTCCGAGGGCGCGCCGTAGCTCACGCCGATAGTGGGCGCCGTGTTGGCGGCCACCATCGCGGTCTGCGCGGCCTGCGAGGGCTGGTAGGACGTCGATCCGGTCAGTACCGGGGCCGCCGTCACGGTGTAGGTGCCGGCCGCGAGGTTGCCAAGCGTGACGGTCTGGCCGACGGTCTGCCGATAGCCGCCCGGCCCGGTCACCGTGATGTTGGCCGGCGTGCCGGCGGGCAGGCCGGACACGACGATCGCGAGGGTGGCGGGCGTGCTGCCGCTGGTGATCTGGACGTCGCCGCCGCCACCGCCACAGCCGGCCAGCCACAGCGTGGTGATGGCGAGCAGCCGGCATAGCATCGATCGATGTGCATGAATCATCACGTCCTCCTGCTCACCACGTTACCGAAGCCTTTGTATCCTAGGTCGGTCTGAGCCGGGGCAGCAGGCAATCGAGCAGCACGTCGAAGGCGGGGCCGATGTCTTCCTCGGGCACGCAGGCATAGCCCAGCAGCAGCCCGCGCCGAACCGTCGGCCCCATGAAATAGCGCGATAGCGGCCGTACCAGGATGCCGCGCGCGCGGATGTCCGCCGTCAGGGCCACATCGTCCACGTGGTCGGGCAGGCGCAGCACGAGGTGCAGCCCGGCGTTGCTCGCGTGTTCGTGCAGCGCCTCCGTCCCGAGGTAGCGTTCGATCAGCCCGGCCAGCACCGCGCGCCGCCGGGCATAGAGCGGGCGCATGCGGCGGATGTGCGCGGCATAGTCGCCGGCCTGCATGAACTCGGCCACGGTGGCCTGCGTCATCAGGTGGCCGGCGCGGTACAGGTCGGAATGGGCGGTCTGGAAGGCCTCCGTCAGCCCCTTCGGCAGCACCAGATAGCCCATGCGCAGGCCGGGGTAGAGCGTCTTGCTGAAGGTGCCGATGTAGAGCACCGGCGCGTCCGGCTCCATACCCTGCAGCGACGGAATCGGCTGGCCGGAGAAGCGGAATTCGCTGTCGTAGTCATCCTCCACGATCCAGCTCCCGTGCCGCCGCGCGAACTCCAGCAGCGCGCGCCGCCGCCGGAGGCTCATCACGGCGCCCAGCGGATACTGGTGCGAGGGCGTGACGAAGATAAAGCGCGGCGCGGGGGCGCTGGCGTCCGCATCGGGCAGGCACAGCCCTTCGGCGTCCACGGGCAGCGGCACCATGCCGATGTCGCTGACCTGCAGCACGCCGCGGATGCCCCAGTAGCCCGGCTCCTCCACCCACGCCTGATCGCCCGGCGAGCCCAGCATGCGCGCCACGAGGTCGATCGCCTGATGGATGCCTTCGGTAATCAGCACCTGATCGGCATCGCAGCGCACGGAGCGCGCCACGCGCAGGTGGGCCGCCACCGCCTCGCGCAGGGCCGGCAGGCCGCCGCCGTGGCTGTAGCTGAGCCATTCGGGCTGCGGCCGGCGCCACAGCCGCGCGGCGATCTGGGCATAGCGCCGATGCGGGAAGCGCGTCAGGTCCGGCACGCCGGGCATGAAAGCGCCCCATTGGATGGGCGATGCGGAGGCACTCGAGACCAGCCGCTGCCCGCGCGGCGAGAGGCCCGGCATGGCGTCTGCCGTGGCCGGCGCGCTGTCGGCGGCGGTGGCGTTCAGGTAGCGCTCGGGTGCCGTGTCGGCCACGAAGGTGCCGCTGCCCGTGCGGGCGCGCAGGTAGCCCTCGGCCAGCAACTGCTCGTAGGCAAACATCACCGTGTTGCGGGACAGGCCCAGCTCCGCCGCCAGGTCGCGCTGGGGCGGCAGGCGCGTGGCGGGCGCCAGGCTGCCGTCCAGGATCGCCCCCCGGATGCAGGCGTACAGCGCCCGATTGAGCGGTTGGTCGGTCGGCTGGCCGAGCCGCTGGAGCAGCAGGTCGCCGCAGATCGATTTCACATTGGCACCATCTGATTTGTCGAAGTGGCGCTGGATTGTAGAGCCAAAGGGGATTGGAATGCACGTCACACCTGTCACTCCCTGCCCCAAGACCTCGGACCCATGAAAAACAGCGAACTGAACCAATCCCGTGCCCAGGCCACGCCGCGAGGCGTTGGCGTGATGTGCGATTTCTATGCAGACCGGGCCGAGAACGCCACCCTGTGGGACGTGGAGGGCCGTCAGTACACCGACTTCGCCGCCGGCATCGCCGTCCTGAACACCGGGCATCGGCATCCGCGTGTGATGCAGGCCATCGTCGCCCAGTTGGACCGCTTCACCCACACCGCCTACCAGGTGGTGCCGTACCAGAGCTACGTCACGCTGGCCCAGCGCATCAACGAGCTGGCGCCGGTGCCCGGGCCGAACAAGACCGCGCTGTTCACCACGGGCGCGGAAGCCGTGGAGAACGCAGTCAAGATCGCGCGCGCCCACACCGGCCGCCCGGGCGTGATCGCGTTCTCGGGCGCCTTCCACGGCCGCACGCTGCTGGGCATGGCGCTGACCGGCAAGGTGGCGCCGTACAAGGTCGGCTTCGGGCCGTTCCCGTCGGACATCTTCCACGCGCCGTTCCCCAACGCGCTGCACGGCGTCAGCACGGCGCAGGCGCTGCAGGCGCTGGAAGGGCTGTTCAAGACCGATATCGACCCGAATCGCGTGGCGGCCATCATCGTGGAGCCGGTGCAGGGCGAGGGCGGCTTCCAGCCGGCCCCGGCCGACTTCATGCGCGGCCTGCGCGCCGTGTGCGACCGCCACGGCATCGTGATGATTGCCGACGAGGTGCAGACCGGCTTCGGCCGCACCGGCAAGCTGTTCGCGATGGAGCACTACGACGTGCGGCCCGATCTCGTGACGATGGCCAAGAGCCTCGCCGGCGGCATGCCGCTGTCGGCGGTGTGTGGCCGCGCGGCCATCATGGATGCCCCGCTGCCGGGCGGGCTCGGCGGCACCTACGCGGGCAACCCGCTGGCCGTGGCCGCTGCGCACGCGGTGATCGACACCATTGCCGAGGAACAGCTGTGCGAGCGTGCCAACGCACTGGGCCGGCAGCTTAGCGAGCACCTGACCGCGCTGCGCGCCACCTGCCCGGCGCTGGCCGAGGTGCGCGGGCTGGGCTCGATGATCGCCGCCGAGTTCCGCGACCCCGCCACGGGCGCGCTGAGCGCCGAGCACGCGCTGCGCGTGCAGCGCCGCGCGCTGGACGCCGGCCTGCTGCTGCTGACGTGCGGCACCTACGGCAATGTGATCCGCTTCCTCTACCCACTGACGATTCCGCAGGCGCAGTTCGACGCCGCGCTGGGCGTGCTGGCGCAAGCCATGGTCGAGTAAGTCAGACGCCATGGCGGGGCACGCCAAGCGTGCCCCGCGCCAACCCGGTGCATCGCCCCGGCCAACTCCCCCACGCGGAAGGGGGCGGGAAACACGCATTTCAACGCTAGCCTGAAGCGTGCCGATTCAGCGTGGCACGCATGTTGCGGATAACACCCAGCGCGAACTTGCGCAAAATCCACGAGGGACCAACCATGCGTTTTAGTAGATCGACGAGTTTCCGGGCACTCATGACGGCTTCCGTGCTGGCGGTGCTCGCCATGTCCTCCACGGCCATGGCGCAGACCGCGCGCGACTGGCCGACCCAGCCGGTGCGCATCGTCGTGCCGTTCCAGGCGGGTTCTGCCACGGACCTCATCACGCGCCAGCTTGGCGTGGGGCTGGGTAAGGAGTACGGGCAGAGCTTCGTGGTGGAGAACCGGCCCGGCGCTGCCGCGATGATCGGCAGCGAGGCCGCGGCGCGCGCGCCCGGCGACGGCTACACGCTGTTGATGTCCGGGCCGGCGTCGATGGTGACCAACCGCTTCCTATATAAGAAGCTCAGCTATGACCCGGATGCCTTCGAGAAGGTGGCCGTGGTGGCGATCACGCCGAACATCCTGCTGTCCAACCCGTCGCTGCCGTTCAAGACGCTGCCGGAGATGGTCGCCTACGCCAAGGCGAACCCCGGCAAGCTGACCTATGCCTCGTTCGGCTCGGGCACCACCTCGCATATCGCCGGGGAAATGCTCAAGGCCGTGGCCGGCATCGACATCGTTCACGTGCCCTACAAGGGCGCCGGCGAGGCGATTCCCGCGCTGCTCTCGGGCCAGGTGTCGATGTACTTCGACACCATCATGACCGGCCTGCCGTTCGTGAAGTCCGGCAAGCTGCGCGCGCTGGGCATGTCCACCGCCAAGCGTTCGCCGCAGGCGCCCGAGATCCCGACCATCGCCGAGCAGGGTTATGCGGGCTTCGACATCGCGCCGTGGTACGGCATCGTCGCGCCCAAGGGCACGCCGGCAGACGTGGTGACCCGCCTCAACGTGTCGATCAACAAGCTGCTGAACTCGCCAGACTTCCGCGAGAAGCTGGCCGTCACCGGCGCCGAGCCGCGCGGCGGCAGCGTGGGCGACTTCACGGCGATGGTCGATGCGGAGATCCCGCGCACCGAGAAACTGGTGAAGCAGGCCGGCGTGACCCTCCAATAAAGGCTCAGCCCAGCTCCAGCGCCCGGCCGCGCGCGTCCATCGTGCGCCGGGCGATATTGAGCTGGTGGATCTGCGTGGTGCCTTCGTAGAGGCGGAATACGCGCACATCGCGGTAGAAGCGTTCCGCCACGGTGCGCGCCACATAGCCGCTGCCGCCGAAGACCTGCACCGCGCGGTCCGCCACGCGCCCGCACATCTCCGAGGCGAACAGCTTGCACATGGACGCCTCCATGGTCACGTCGCCGCCGTTGTCGCGCTTGCGCGCCGTCTCCAGCACCAGCGCCCGCGCTGCGTGCACCTCGGTGTTGCTGTCGGCAATCATCTGCTGCACCAGCTGGTAATCGGCGATGGGGCGGCCGAACTGCTCGCGCGTGGCGGCGTAGCGCACCATTTCGTCCACCAGCCGGATGGCCGGGCCGATGCACAGCCCGGCCAGGTTGATGCGCTGCTTGTTGAGCGCCTTCATCGCGGTCTTGAAGCCACGGCCCGGCACCTCGCCGACGATGGCCGAAGCCGGCACGCGGCAGTTCTTCAGGTACACATCGCCCACCGGGGAGCCGTGCTGGCCCATCTTGCGCTCCGCCGGCCCGGTGCTCAGGCCCGGCGTGCCGCGYTCGATCAGGAAAGCGCTGATGCCGTGCGCGCCCGGCGTGTTGGGGTCCGTGCGGGCGAAGACCGTGAACAGGTCCGCCAGCGGCGCGTTGGTGATAAAGCACTTGCTGCCGTTGAGCACGTAGTGGTCGCCATCGCGCACGGCCACGGTGCGCAGCGAGGTGGCGTCCGAGCCGGCCTCGGGCTCGGTCAGCGCGAAGCAGCCGGTGATCTCGCCGGAGGCCAGCCGGGGCAGGTAACGCGTGCGCTGGGCCTCGGTGCCGTCTGCCACCAGCGATTCGGAGGCGATGCCGGTATTGCCGCCAAAGCGGGCGCGGAACACCGTGGCCGCCTGCGACACCTCGATATTGACCAGCGTCAACTCCTCGGCCGTCAGGCCGGCGCCGCCGTACTCGCGCGGAATGCTGTGGCCGAACAGGCCCAGCGCGCGCATCTGTTCCACCACGGGCTCGGGAATGACATCGGTGCGATCGATCTCGGCTTCCAGCGGGATGCAGGTTTCCAGCACGAAGCGGCGGATGTCGGCCAGCAGCGTGTTCATGGCGGAAGGGTTGGTAATCATGGGAGGTCGCCTCTCGGGAAAGGATTATTGGGCGGTGATGCCGGACGCCTTGAGCACACGGGCCCACTTGCGCGATTCGGCATCGACGTATTTGTCGAAGGCGGGGGCGGTCTGCGGGGTCACGTCCATGCCGAGGTCCTGGAGCCGGCTGGCCACATCCGGCGCGGCCACGGCCTGGGCCACGGCATCGGCCAGCTTGCGCACCACGGCGTCCGGCGTCTTGCGCGGCGCCACCAGCCCGAACCAGCCGCCGGCCTCGTAGCCGGGCAGGTTGGCTGCCTCGGCCACCGTGGGCACGTCCGGCATGCCGGGGTAGCGCTTGGTGGAGGTCACGGCCAGCGCACGCAGCTTGCCGCTCTTGACGTGCGACTGGGCGATGGCCACCGTCAGCGGCATCATCGACACCCGGCCGCCGAGCAGGTCCGTCAGCGCCTCCGGCTGGCCCTTGTAGGGCACGTGGGTGATCTGCACCCCGGCGCTCTGCGCCAGCAGCGCGCCCGCCAGGTGGTTGGAGGTGCCGACGCCGGCGCTGGCATAGGTCAGCTTGTCCGGGTGGGCGCGGGCATCGTCGAGCAGCGCCTTGAGCGTCTGCGCGCTGGAGTTGGCCGGCACGGCGATCACGTTGGGAATCATGCCGAAGCCGCCGATGGCGCGGAAATCGCGCTCGGCGTTCCAGGTGATGCTGGCGTTGAGCAGCGGGGCCACCGCGTGGCTGGGGCTGACCGCGAGCAGCGTGTAGCCGTCCGGCGTGGAGCGGGCCACGCCGTCCGTGCCGATGGCGCCGCCGGCGCCGGACTTGTTCTCGACGATGACCGGCTGGCCCAGCGTCTTCGACATCCGCTCCGCCACCACGCGCGTTACGGAATCCACCACGCCGCCGGCGGAGAAGGGCACGATGATCCGGATCGGATGGTCCGGGAAGCGCGCCGCGCTCTCGTTGGCCTTATCCGCTGCCTTGTCCGCTGCCTGAGCGGCCGCTGACCAGAGGGCCGGTGAGGCTGCCATCAGCAGCGCGCCAGTGAGCCACCCGCGACGCGAGCGGGCCAGATTCTTCATGCCAGACATGGTTGTCTCCGTATTTGACGATGGTCCACGATGGGTCCGGCGGCCTCTGCGGGCCGTCCGGGTGGCCGGTGCGCGATGGCGGGTTCGCTATCGCATCAGGCCGAATTCGATTTGCCGCACGGCTTCCAGYAGCTTCGGGGCGACTTCCCGCTCCAGATACCCGTCCTTGTCGCGCAAGGCCGAGATCGAACAGTTCAAGGCAAACGGCTCCTGCTTCGGCATGCGGATCGGCGCGGCAATCGCGTGGATCTCCGCCCGCCATTCGCCCGGGCTCAGGCAGAAGCCGCGCGCGGGAAAGTGCTGCTGCTCGGCCGTCCACATTGGCTTCTCCACGCGGAACCGCTCCGGGTCTTCCACGCGCAGCCGGTTCAGCACCGCCGTGCGCTCCTCCGCGCTGCACCCGAGCAGCAGCGCGCGGCCAATCGACGTGGACAGCACCGGCCGGGTGCTGCCGATGTCCGGCTGGTACACGTTGGTCGGGTCCAGCCGGCAGCTATCCACGTACACCACGGTCAGCCGGTCCCGCATGCCGAGGTTCACCGTGCAGCCGGTTTCCCGCGCGATGGCCTCCATGTAGGGGCGGGCCACCTGGCGGATCGGCAGCGCGGCGAGCATCGGGTACGCCAGCGCCAGCACGCCCGAACCGAGCCGGTATTTCTGCGTACCGGGCACCCGGCTCAGGAAGCCCAGCAGGCACAAGGTGTAGGTCAGTCGCGACACCGTGGCCTTCGGCAGCCCGGTGCTGACCACGAGATCCTGGTTGCCCAGGATCGGCCGGGCCGGGGTGAAGGCACGCAGCACTTCCACGCCGCGCGCCAGGTTGGTGGCGAACTGTCTGTCGTGGGCCAGCTCGTCGGCGCTGGCCAGGCCGGAAATCGTGTTTGGGTCCATGGCGGGGGGGCGCTGGGGTGGATTCATGTTGGTTTCCGCAGGTCGGGGAGTCAATGATGAACCGGAACGGTTTCGCTGTGCGAAACCCTGCTTGCAAGGCGGGTCTGGCGGGACCACCCTCGTCTCACCGCGCTTTTTCCCTTTCTACCTGGCGACGACATGCACCCCTCCGAATGCAATTCCGCACAGCGGACCCCCTCCGACTCGCCCCAAGGCGGCCCGCTGCGCGGCGTGCGCATCCTGGACATGGCCACCGTGGTGGCCGCGCCGTTCTCCGCCACGCTGTGCGGCGACATGGGCGCGGAGGTGGTCAAGCTGGAACTGCCGGACGGCAGCGACCCGCTGCGCGGCCTGGCGCCGGTAAAGGACGACCTGTCGCTGTACTGGAAGGTCACCAATCGCGGCAAGCAGGGTATTTCGCTCGATGTCCGCACGCCGGAAGGCCGGGCGCTGTTCCTGCGCCTGCTGCCGGAGTTCGATGTGCTGGTGGAGAACTTCCGCACCGGCACGCTGGATCGATGGGGTCTGGATATCGCCACCCTGCATCGCGCCAATCCGCGCCTGACCGTGCTGCGCCTGACCGGCTTCGGCCAGACCGGCCCGTATGCCGCCAACCCCGGCTTCGCGCGGATCTTCGAGGCGATGAGCGGCTTCACCAACCTGTGCGGCGAGGCCGCCGGCGGGCCGATGCACATGAACTATCCGATCGGGGACATGGTGGCGGGGCTGTTCGGCGCGTTCTCGATTGCCACGGCGATTGCCGAGGCGCGCGGCGCGCCCGAGGGCCCGGGGCGGGAGATCGACCTGTCCGCCACCGAGGCGCTGCTGCGCCTGCTGGAGCCGCTGGCGGTGGAGTACGAGCAACTTGGGCAGGTGCGCGGGCGCTCCGGCAACCGGGCGACCTACACCGCGCCGTCGAATATGTATCGCACGGCGGACAACCAGTGGGTCTCGCTGGTGGCCTCGTCGGACGTCACGTTCCGGCGGCTGGCCAAGGCCATGGAACGGCCCGATCTGGCGGAGTCCGTCGACTATCGCCGCAACCCGGACCGCATCCGCAATATCGGCCCGCTCGACGACCTGATCGTGGCCTGGTTCGCCGCGCAGTCCTATGACGCCATCGCCACAGCGCTGAAGGCGCACGAGGTGCCGTTCAGCAAGGTCTTCACCATTGTCGATGTGATCGACGATCCCCACCTGCAGGCGCGCGAGGCCATCGTCCGGCTCGAAGACGCCGACCTCGGCACGATTCCGGCGCCGTGCGTGGTGCCGCGCTTCTCCGGCTACCAGCCGTCGCCGCCGCGCAGTGGTCCGGCCACGGGCGAGCACAACGCGGCGGTCTATGGCGCGATCGGGGTCACCGCTGCGGATCTTGCGGCGCTGAAGTCGGCCGGAGTCGTTTGAGCGATGTCAGGAGCAGCCATGCTGGAAGGCGTGCGGATCGTGGAAATCAGCGGGCTCGGCCCGGGGCCGTTCTGTGCGATGCATCTGGCCGACCTCGGCGCCGATGTGATAGCCGTGGAACGGCCTGACGATGGCGCGTCGGGGCAGCCGCGCAAGCTGGTCAACCGGGGCAAGCGCTCGGTGATGGCCGACCTGAAGACGCCGGAAGGCCGCACGCTGGTGCTGGACCTGATCGCGGACGCGGACGCGCTGATCGAAGGCATGCGTCCCGGCGTGATGGAGCGGCTGGGGCTCGGGCCAGAGGTGTGCATGACGCGTAACCCCCGGCTGGTCTATGGCCGGATGACCGGCTGGGGCCAGACCGGCCCGATGGCGCAGGTGGCCGGCCACGACAACAACTACACCGCGCTGTCTGGCGCGCTCTATTACAACGGTGCACCGGAGACGCCGCCCTCGACCGCTTTCGCCGTGACCGGGGACGTGGGTGGTGGGGCCCTGTACCTCGCCGTGGGCCTGCTGTCCGGCATCCTGCGCGCGCGGGGCACGGGCGTCGGCACGGTGGTCGATGCCGCCATCGTCGATGGTTCGGCGCACATGCTGCAACTGCTGCTGGGGGCCACGGCCAAGGGCTATATCCACGGCGAGCGCGGGCGCAATCTCCACGACAGTTCGCACTTCTACGCCACTTATCGCTGCGCGGATGGCCAGTTCATCACCGTGGGCGCCATCGAGCCGCAGTTCTACGGCTTGCTGGTGCAGGCGCTGGGGCTGGCCGATGACCCGCGCTTCGCCCGGCAGTGGCAGCGCGAGGCCTGGCCGGAACTCCACCGGCATCTGGCCGAGGTGTTCGCCACGGATACCCGGGAAGGCTGGTGCCGCCGGCTGGAGGGCACCGACGTGTGCTTTGCGCCGGTACTGAGCCCGGCGGAGGCCGCCGCCCATCCCCATAACGTGGCGCGCGGGGTCTATGTGGAGGCGGATGGTTTCCTGCAGACTGCCCCGGCGCCGCGCTTCGACGGCGCGGTGCGGCAGGTCGGGCGTATTCCTGCCATTGGCGAGCATGCCGACGAAGTCCGGGCCGGACTGGAGCGGGGCAGCCCGTGGCTCGCCGCCGATCCGCGCTAGCTCAGGTCTCGCTCCACTGCCGCAGCAGGTTGTGATAGCAGCCCACCAGGCTGCGCCGGGCGCGTTCGTCGGCGTTGGTCTGGTTCAGGGTCTGGATGGCGTTGTCCATGTCGAACAGCAGCGCGCGCTGGCCATCGTCGCGCACCAGGCTCTGGATCCAGAAAAAGCTGGCCAGCCGGGTGCCGCGCGTGATGGGCGTGACCTGATGCAGGCTGGTGGCCGGGTAGATCACCATGTCGCCGGCGGCCAGCTTGACCTTGTGCAGGCCGTAGGTGTCTTCCACCTGGAGTTCGCCGCCGTCGTAGCTGGCCGGGTCCGAGAGGAACAGCGTGGCTGAGATGTCCGTGCGCAGCTTGCGCCCGCTGTGCGGGTCGATGCGCACGCTGCCATCCACATGGGCGCCGAAGGTCATGCCCTCGCTGTAGCGGTTGAACATCGGCGGATAGACGAGGTTGGGCAGCGCCGCGCTGATGAACAGCGGGTTGCGCTCCAGCGCGCTCAGGATCAGGTGCTGGCACTGGGCCGCCACCTCGGCGCGTTCGTCGATCTGCTGGTTGAACTTGACCGGTGCGCCGGAGTAGCCGGCCGTGACGCGGCCATCCACCCAGGCATCGCCGGCGTGTTCGAGTTGGGCGACCAGTACCGCGAGCTGTTCGGCGTCGAGTACCCGGGGAATGCAGACGAGCATGGCTGGAATCCTGGCGAAGGCCGCCGGCAGGGCGGCCCCGCCGGCGTTTACATGCGATAGGTGAGCGACAGCATGGCGGTACGGCCCGTGCCCGGCACCGACCGGCCGCCATCCGACTGAATCAGCGCATCGTAATACTTCTTGTCGAAGATGTTGAAGAGATTCAGGCGGACATCGTACTTCGGTTGGTGGAAGGCGATCATGCCGTCCCAGCGCACGAAGCCGCCCACCTGCACGGTGTTGGTGTTGTTGGCGTAGCGCTCGGACATATAGAACGCGCCGCCGCCCACTTCCCAGCTTGGCAGCACGGCGTAGCTGGTCCATGCCGTGGCGGTGTGCTTGGGCGTGTTGGTCGGCACCTTGCCCTGCGTGCCCGCCGCGATGCCGTTCTTGATCTCGGCGTCGAGGTAGGTGTAGCCGGCAAAGACCTGCCACTTCGGCGTGATGCGGCCGGTGACGCCGGCGCGGAAGCCATCCACCTGGATCTTGCCGGCCAGCGCGTAGGTGGTGGCGTCGATCTGGCTGCGCGCGTTGTCCTTGGTGATGCGGAAGAGGGCCGAGGTGACCGAGAGGTTGCCGTTCAGCAGGTCCCACTTGCCGCCGGCCTCGTAGGACTTGTTCTTCTCGGGGTCCAGCGACTGCTGGCCCACCGTGCCCACCAGCTGCTCCAGCGACGGGTTGAACGACGTGCCATACGAGAGGTAGTACGACTGCTGCTCCGTAGGCTGCCAGATGCCGCCCAGCCGCACGCTGGTGAAGTTGACGGTCTGGTCGGCGTTGGCCAGCGCCGTGTTGCCCCGTGTGTTCGTGGCATTCACCGAGTTGCTGATGCTGGCGATGTAGCGGTCATAGCGCAGGCCCGCCACCGCCTTCCACTGTTTTGTGAATTCGATGGCGTCGTTGGCGTACACGGCGACGGTGTTGGCCGAGCCGCCCTGCAGGTTGCCGGTGGCGGTCGGCACGTTGCCCGGGGAGTCCCGGTACACCGGATCGACCACCGGCGTGCAGGCCACGAAGCCCGAGGTGCCGGCGGCAGCCGTAGCGGTGGCCGGCGGGTTCAGCGGCGTGCTGCCGCAGCTGCCGTTCCGGTAGTAGTTCTGGTTGTTGTAGCCGTCGTGGCCCAGTTCCACGCCCGTGAGCAGCGTGTGCTTGATCGACCCAGTTTCGAAGGTGGCGGTCAGCTCGGTCTGGTTGAAGATCGAGTAGTCGCGGATGTTGCGGTCGTGGCTCTGCTGGCGCACGTAGAGCTGCGACAGCGGCAGGTTGGTGGTGGTCAGCGCGGTGAAGGCGCCCGCCGCGTTGATGGAGCCGACGGCGTTCGGCGCGGTCTCGCGGGCGTCCGTCTCCACGTAGTTGAACGCGGTCTGGTTGCGCAGGCGCAGGTTGGGCGAGAACTTGTGGTCGATGCCCGCCGACAGCGAGGCGATGTTCTGCCGCGTGTGGTCGTTGTTGAAGCCGTAGAACGTGTCCCGGTCCACCTTCACCGGATGGCCGTTGATGGCCGGCAGGCCGTAATCGGGCATGTCCTCGTTGTGCTGGAGCAGCGCGGACAGCGTGATCTGGGTGGACGTGCCGATGCCATAGCGCCACGACGGCGCGATGCCGAAGTCCTGCACGGTCATCTCGTCGCGTGTGCTCGGCTTGCCGTCCTGCGCCATCGCGGAGATGCGGAAGGCCGAGGTGTCGCCGGTAGGGGTGTTCACGTCAGCGGTGGCACGCACCAGGCCGTTGGTGGTGACCGAGCCGCTGACCTCGGTGGCGGCCTTCAGGGACGGCTTCTTGGTGACCTGGTTGATCACGCCGCCGGTGGAGCCGCGCCCGAACAGCATCGACGAGGGGCCCATCAGCACTTCCACCTGATCCAGCGCGAAGGTGTCGCGGTAGTACTGGCCACGGTCGCGGAAGCCATCGAGGTAGATGTCGGTGCGCGCCGAAAAGCCGTTCAGGTTGATGTTGTTGCCGATCTGGCCGCCTTCCGCGCCGCCGATGGTGATGCCGGGGACGTTGCGCAGCGCGTCGGTCAGGGAGCTGACGCCCTGCGATTGCATCAGCGCCTGGTTCACGATGGTGACGGACTGGGGCACGTCGCGCAGGTCGGCGGGCAGCTTGGACAGCTGGCTGCCGGACGCATTGAAGTCGTCGCGCGCCGCCGAGCCCTGGACCGTGACTTCGCGCAGCGTGGTCGGCGCGCTTTCGGTGGCAGCAGGGGCGGCTGGGGCGGCCGTGGCGGCCGGAGGCGTGGGGGCCTGCTGCGCGAACGCAGCGGGGGCGGCGGGGGCGGCGAACAGGGCCACAAGTGCGGTGGCCACGGGGGTACGGCGAATCATTGTCAGGTCCATTCGCTCCTCCGCGGTCGGGCCCGATCCGTCCTCAGCCGCCGGGCGCGATTGCGCGGGGTTCGGCTGCGGGAGGGGCATCTATCTGGCGGGCTGGCGGAATATAAATGCGAACAATTCCCATTCAATTTGCGTTGCTAGCCCGACACAGACACGGTGAGCGTATCGAGATTGTCTCCGTTTTAATACATTGTCGGCGTGGAAAATGGTGAAAGCGGCGCTTATAGTGCCGCCTGCCTGGTCCCCATATCGATTCGGAAATGCAAAACGGCCCGTTCATCACGGGCCGTATGCAGACAGGTTCCACCCGTTTGGGTGGCACTCATCCGAAAGATTTTTATTTCAGACCTCGGAGAGGCGATCCCGGGTGCGCCGGGCGACGTCCTTGGTCCAGGGGAATGCCGACCAGTAGCGCGCGGCAAACTGCTCGATCTCGCCGCGCTGCTTCAGGGACAGGCCGATCATGTCCAGCCCCTCCAGGAACATGCGGCGGTGCCGCGCGGACAGTTCGAACGGGTATTCGCCAGCCGGGGTGCGCACCCGCATGGCGTCGACGTCGATGGTGATGACGTTGTCGCTGTCGGCATCGACATCGTTCATCAACTGCTCGATCACGTCCCGGGGCAGCATCACCAGCAGCAGGCGATTGTTCATCGCGTTCGAGTAGAAGATCTCGCCGAAGCTCGGCGCGATCACCGCCTGCACGCCGAACTGCTGGAGCCCCCACACCGCGTGCTCGCGGCTGGAACCGCAGCCGAAGTTGGCGCCGCCCACCAGGATGCGGGTGCCGGCGTATTCGGGCCGGTTCAGCACGAAATCGGGGCGCGGCTGGCCGGCGGCGTCGAAGCGGTGGTCGTAGAGCACGCCCTGGGCCAGGCCGGCCTTGTCGATGCCGCGCAGGAACTGCTTGGGGATGATCTGGTCCGTGTCGAGGTTCTCGAAGCGGATGGCTGCGCCCTTGCCGGTAAGGTGTGCGAAATCAGACATGGGAAAGCTCCAGCTTGCGGACATCGGTAATCGTGCCGGTGATGGCGGCGGCCGCGGCCATGGCCGGGCTCATCAAGTGGGTGATGGCGCCGCGCCCCTGGCGGCCTTCGAAGTTGCGGTTGGTCGTGGAGGCGCAGCGCACGCCATCGGCCAGCACATCGTCATTCATCGCCAGGCACATCGAGCAGCCCGGCTGGCGCCATTCGAAGCCGGCGGCGGTCAGGATGTCGGCCAGCCCCTCGCGTTCGGCCTGCGCCTTCACCGTGCCGGAGCCCGGCACGACCATCGCCCGCACGCCTTGCGCCACGTGCTTGCCGCGTACCACGCTGGCCACCGCGCGCAGGTCCTCGATGCGGCCATTGGTGCAGGAGCCGATGAACACGTGCTGGATCGGCGTGCCTTCCAGCGTCGCGCCAGACGTCAGGTGGGTGTAGGCCAGGGCGCGTGCCACCGAGCGCTGCTCGGCATCGTCCATCTGGTCTTCGGGGAAGGGGATGTGGCCAGATACCGGCAGCGCCTGGTCCGGGCTGGTACCCCAGGTGACGTAGGGCTCGATGTCGCTGGCATCGAACACGTACTCCATGTCGAAGGTGGCGTCGGCGTCGCTTTTCAGCGTTTCCCAGTACTGGCGGGCGGCGATGCGCTGCGCCTCGTCCATATCGGCTGCTCGGCGCAGCACGTAGTCGATGGCGGCGTCGTCCGGGGCGATCAGCGCGCCGCGCGCGGCGGCTTCCACGGTCATATTGCACAGCGTGAAGCGCGCCTCGATGCTCAGGTCACGAATCGCGGTGCCGCAGTACTCCACCACGTAGCCGCGCGCGCCCTGCGCGCCGATGCGGGCGATGATCTTGAGGATCAGGTCCTTGGCCGTGGTGCCCACCGGCAGCTTGCCATCCACACGGATGCGCATGGTCTTCGCCATCCGGTAGACCAGCGTCTGGGTGGCCAGCACATGCTCGACCTCGGACGTGCCGATGCCAAAGCCCAGCGCCCCCAGCGCCCCATAGGTGGTGGTGTGGCTGTCGCCGCAGATCACCACCATGCCGGGCCGGATCATGCCGTGCTCGGGCGCCACCACGTGCTCGATGCCCTGCAGGCGGTCATTGGTGTCGAACAGCGGAATCGCGTGGCGGGTGCAGTTATCGCGCAGGTTGGTCGCCTGTAGCGCCGACGCCGGGTCCGCAATCACGCGGATCACCGTGGGATGAGTCGGGATGATATGACTGACGACCGAGACATTCTGCCCCGGGACCAGCACGCCGCGCCCTTGCTCGTGCAGGCCGGCAAAGGCCTGCGGGCTGGTGTACTCGTTCATCAGATGCAGGTCGCAGAACAGGAGGACGTTGTCCTCATCGATCCGGGCGACGGTGTGGGAGTCCACCAGCTTGTTGTATAGGGTTCGGGAAGTCATCGCTACGGTCTCTGCTTCGGTCATTCGGCGGTGATGCCGCGCTGCTTGATCAATTTGGCCCACATCGGCATTTCGCGCTCCAGGCGCTGGCGGGCGGCTTCCGGCGTGGTCGGGGTGGGCTCGAAGCCTTCCTTGACCATGCGCTCCTTGGTGGCCTGCGCGGCCAGCGCGCTGTTCAGCGAGGCATTGAGCTTGTCGATGATGGGCTTGGGCGTGCCGGTCGGGGCGAAGACCATGAACCACGTCTCGAACTGGTAGTCGGGCAGGCCGGCTTCGGCGGCGGTCGGCACATTCGGCAGCAGGGCCGAGCGCTTGGCGCCGGTCACCGCCAGCGCGGTCAGCTTGCCGCCCTGCACGTGCTGCTGGGCGGCGGAAATCACCGGGAAGCTCATGTCGACCTGTCCGGCGATGGTGTCCACCAGGGCCGGGCCGCCGCCGCGATAGGGCACGTGGACGATCGACACATTGGCGACGGACTTGAACAGTTCCGCCGACATATGGAAGGTGCTGCCATTGCCGGCGGAGCCGTAGGTCAGCTTGCCCGGCGACGCCTTGGCCAGCGCAATCAGTTCCTGCAGATTCTTGGCCGGCACCTTGTTGTTGACCACCAGCACGTGCTGCGAGCTGGCCACCATGCCGATCGGGGCCAGATCCTTCAGCGTGTCATACGGCATGCGCGGGAACAGGCCCGGGTTGATGGCCAGCGAGACGGTTTGCAGGCCGATGGTGTAGCCATCCGCCGGCGACTTGGCGACGGCATCCACGCCGATATTGCCGCCCGCACCGGCGCGGTTCTCCACCACGAGGGTGCCGCCGAGGCTCTTCGACCAGGCTTCCGAGATCAGGCGCGCGGCGATGTCGGCGCTGCCGCCGGGCGCGTAGGGCACGATCAGGCGAACCGGGCGTTGCGGGTAGGACTGGGCCGAGGCCGTACCCACGATGGTGGTGCAGGCGAGCAAGGCAGTGCAGGCGAGATGGCTGAGTTTCATGGGGTTGTCTCCTTTTGGATAGGTGTCGTTATGGCTGGCATCCTAGCATTTGCCTGCGGCGACATAATTTCGGTCGATGCACTTCATTCGTGCCTCAATTTCATGAATGCGATGTGCACCCGCGCCACACCCAAGGGCCATCCCCTAGTTGACTTCGTTTTTCATGGACATAAAATCAGTTTCACAAACATGAAAAGAGGCGCCCGTGATGCCACGCGGCGACCGATGTCATTCCCTGTTGGAGACAAGCCCTTTATGACCCAAGCTTCACCCGCATCCGGGCCGGTGTACTTCGTCCGCACCGAGGACGTTGCCGGCTACCACCCCGCCAATCACGTCGGCACGCTGAACCGCCGCATCATCGGGCGCGAGAACGTCGGCGCCACCCAACTCGAAGTCATCCACGGCACCATCGAACGCGGCAAGGGTGCGCTGCCCCACGCGCACCCGGGCATCGAACAGGTCTGCTATGTGCTGGAAGGCCGTGCGCGCGCCGAAGTCAACGGACAGTCCCAGGAACTGGGCCCCGGGGACTGCTGCTTCTTTCCCGCCGAAGCGATGCACGTCTTCACGGTGATCAGCGACGAGCCCGTCAAGCTGCTCGTGGTCTACGCCCCGCCTTACGAGGAATCGCCGGACCGCGTCATCCGTCCCGCCTGAATCCGCGCCGCCTGCCTATATAAGAACCCGAGGAGACCTCCATGCCGACTTTCCGTGCGCGGCGCGTGCTTGCCGCCGCCATCGTGGCGTTGCCCGCGCTGGCAACGCTGTCGTTTGCCCCCGCCGTTCAGGCTGCCGATAACTGGCCTAGCCGCCCGATCCGCCTCGTCGTGCCGTTTGCGGCCGGCAGCGGCACCGATGCCGTGGCGCGCATCACGGCCAAGGAGTTGGGCGATGCGCTCGGCCAGAACGTGGTGGTCGACAATCGCCCCGGCGCCAATGGCGCCATCGCAGCGGAGCTGGTGGCGCAGGCGGCCCCTGACGGCTACACGCTGTTCATGACCACCAACACCACGCATTCGGCCAATCCGTCGCTGATGAAGAAGCTGCCCTACGACCCGATCAAGGACTTCACGCCGGTCGGCCGCATGGGCAACCTGCCGTTCATGCTGGTGATCAATCCCAAGCTGCCGGTGAAGACGGTGGGCGAGCTGATCGCCTATGCCCAGGCGCATCCGGGCATGTCCTACGCCAGCGGCAACAGCACTGGCATCGTCTCCGGCGCCACGTTCTCGCGTCTGGCCAAGCTGGACCTGCTGCACGTGCCTTATAAAAGCACACCGCCGGCCATGACCGACGTGATTGCCGGCCAGGTGCCGATGATGTTCGTCGACGTGGCCGCCGGCATCGCCAACGTGAAGGCCGGCAAGATGCGCGCGCTGGCCGTGACCACCGCGCAGCGCAGCCGCCTGCTGCCGGACCTGCCGCCGATTGCCGATACGCCGGAGATGAAGGGCTTCGACATCACATCGTGGAACGGCGTGTTCGCGCCGGCCAAGACGCCGCAGCCGATCGTCGAGCGGGTCAATCGCGAGCTGTCGCGCATTGCGTCGAGCAAGGAGGTGGCGCCGCGCTTCGAGGCGCTGGGCTTCGAGGCCTTCGGTCAGACCCCGCAGCAGTTCGCCGGCTTCGTGGCGGGCGAGCTGGTCAAGTGGACCAAGCTGGTGAAGGACGCCGGCATCCAGCCGGAATAACGCGAGACGCCGATGAACTTCGAAAGGACACCTGAACAGAACGCCATCGTCGAGGCCGTCAGCCAGCTATGCAGCGACTTCGGCCCCGACTACTGGGCCGGGCTGGACCAGCGCCACGCGTTTCCCGAGGCGTTCCACAAGGCGATGGCCGGCGCGGGCTGGCTCGGCATTGCCATGCCGGAGCAGTACGGCGGCGCGGGGCTGGGCATTACCGAGGCGGCGCTGATCATGCAGACCGTGTCGGCGTCCGGGGCGGGATTCTCGGGCGCGTCCGCCATCCACATGAACGTGTTCGGCCTGAACCCGGTGGTGGTGTTCGGCACCGAGGCCCAGCAGGCGGCCGCGCTGCCGCCGCTGATCGCCGGGCAGGAGAAGGCCTGCTTCGCCGTGACCGAGCCGGACGCGGGGCTCGATACCACCCACCTGAAGACGCAGGCGGTGCGCACGGCGGACGGCAGCGCCTATCGCGTGGATGGCCGCAAGATCTGGATCTCCACGGCGCAGGTGGCCACGCGCATGCTGCTGCTGGCGCGCACCACGCCGCTGGAGGCCGTCGCCAAGCCCACGCAGGGCCTGAGCCTGTTCTACACGGCGCTGGACCGCGAGCACATCGAGGTGCGCGAGATCGACAAGATGGGCCGGGGCGCCGTGGACTCGAACATGCTGTTTATCGATGGCCTGATGGTGCCGGCGGCGGACCGCATCGGCGAGGAGGGCAGGGGCTTCGAGTACATCCTCCATGGCCTGAACCCGGAGCGCATCCTGATTGCCGCCGAAGCCGTGGGACTGGGCCGCGCTGCGCTGGAGGCCGCCACCCGCTACGCCCGCGAGCGCATCGTATTCGGCCGGCCCATCGGCCAGAACCAGGGCATCCAGCATCCGCTGGCGCAGGCGTGGATGGCGCTGGAAGCCGCCGACATGATGGTGTGGAAGGCCGCCTGGCTCTACGACAACGGCAAGCCGTGCGGCGCCGAGGCCAACGCCGCCAAGTACCTGGCCGCCGAGGCCGCGCACCAGGCGTGCCAGACCGCCGTGCTGACGCTGGGCGGCATGGGCTATGCGCGGGAATACCACGTGGAGCGTTACCTGCGTGAGTCGTACATCCCGCGCATCGCGCCGGTCAGCGCCCAACTGATCATGTGCCATATCGCCGAGCGGGTGCTGGGGTTGCCGAAGTCGTACTAGTCCTATCGCGCGGGAACGCGAGAGGCGTGTCGAAAGCAGTGTCGAAGGCAGTATCGAGAAAAGCAGGAAAAGAAAAAGCCCCGGTGCACACGCGCCGGGGCTTTCTCATTGCAGGGTTTCCCACGGCCGCGCCATGACGATCGGGGAGATCTGACATCGTTGTGTGCCGCGATGCCTTTCAGCGATGAAAACGTCCGCTCATCGTTGAAAAACACAACAGCCGATGCTCATGGCGCGGCGCGCGGCGGCATATCCTTCCCATCTTCAAGCATATGCCGCGCTAGCCTGGACGACCCTGCCCGCCATCCAGACCGCGGAAAACGTTACTTCATCAATCCGTTACTTGCAGCGTTACTTGCCAAGCTCGTGGCCAATCACGCCACCCACCACGGCACCACCCACGGTGCCTAGCGCGCTGCCGTTGGTCGCTTCGTGTCCAACGACGCCGCCCGCGACGGCGCCGGTTGCCGTGCAGCCCGAGAAGGCCCAACAGCATGCGCCCACCGCGAGCGCGCCAGCCAGTCGTTTCCACATGGTTGCTCTCCTGCATTCCGCGGGCCGCGTCGCATTGCCTAGGTCTTGCAGATTTGCGATGCGGCGCTTCCGCCACGACTCAAGAATAGGCGGGGCGCTGGGCGCAGCCATTCCGGCGCGCGCCGATTGGGATGTAGGAATTGTCGGACGGCGGGCGGGCCGGGTCGGCCTCGTGTCAAGCCCTCGGCAAGCTGGGCGCAAGCCGGGTACAGGTCGGATATCAGCGCGCAAGCAGGGAAAACGGGGGAGGCGGGCCTAGCGCAATCCCGCTAAAGTCTGGCCTCCATCCGCCGATAACCTTACTGATAACGGGAATTGCACGCTCGCGCGGCGCCACCCCTCAGAATTCCGGCTCTCCAAGCCACTGCTTCGTCACGCGCCACCATGATTTCCCCGAGCTACGACGCGCTTCTCGTCTTGTTTTCCCTGTTGGTGGCCATCCTCGCGTCCTATACCGCGCTGGACCTGGCCGGCCGTATCGCCACTGCGCGCGGACGCTATGCCCATATGTGGCTGGCCGGCGGCGCGGTTGCCATGGGGCTGGGCATCTGGTCGATGCATTTCGTCGGCATGCTGGCCTTCCGGCTGCCGATTCCACTGGGCTACGACCCCGCCATCACGGTGGGCTCGCTGTTGATTGCCATCGTCGCCTCGGCCTTCGCGCTGAAACTGGTCTGCCAGGAACACCTGCCTCGCCGCCGGCTGGTGATGGGCGCGCTGGTGCTCGGCGCCGCCGTGGCCAGCATGCACTACACCGGCATGGCCGCGCTGCGCATGCAGCCGGGCATCCAGTACGTGCCGTGGCTGTTCGTGCTGTCGATTGGGATCGCGGTGGTGGCCTCGGGCGTGGCGTTGTGGATTGCCTTCCGGCTGCGCCGGAACATGCCGCGCATCCACCAGTTGCGCCTCGGCGCCGCCGTGGTGATGGGCGGGGCCATCGCCGCCATGCACTACACGGGCATGGCAGCGGCCCAGTTTCCGCTCGGCAGCGTGTGCGGCGCGGCCCGGGACGGCGTGGACAGCGGCTCGCTGGCGCTGCCCATCCTCGTCGTCACGGTCTGCGTGCTGGCGGTGGCGCTGATTACGTCGGTCCTCGACATGCGGCTGGAAATGCGCACCGCCATGCTGGCACAGGCGCTCGGCGTGGCGAATAAGGAACTCGAATTCCTCGCCCTGCACGACAAGCTCACCCATCTGCCGAACCGCGCGCTGCTGGACGACCGCTTCGCGCAGGCCATCCAGGCCGGCGCCAGCCAGCATGCGCGCTTTGCCGTGCTGTTCGTCGATCTCGACGGATTCAAGGGCGTCAACGATACCTACGGCCATCACGTGGGGGACGGCCTGCTGGTGGAAATCGCCCGGCGGCTGCGCTCGGCGGTGCGCGCCGATGACACCATCTCGCGTGTGGGCGGCGACGAATTCGTGTTGCTGGTGCGCATCGACGAACCCGAGGACGCCGGCGTGATCGCCGAAGGGCTGCTGGAAGCGCTGCGCGAGACCGTGCAGGTGGCCGGCCATGCGCTGCATGTCTCGGGCAGCATCGGCATCGCCCTGCATCCGGCGGATGGGCAGGACCAGGACGCGCTGATGTCCAACGCGGACGCGGCGATGTATCACGCCAAGGCCGCCGGCCGCAACGCGTACTGCTTCTTCGAACGCTCGATGAATCACCAGGCGCGCACCCAGCAGGCGCTGATCCAGGATCTGCGCGGCGCGCTCAAGCACGGGCAGCTACAGCTGCACTACCAGCCCAAGTTCGCGGCGGCGGGCGGCGAGCTGGTCGGCGCGGAGGCGCTGCTGCGCTGGAACCATCCCGCGCACGGCATGCTGATGCCGGACCAGTTCATCACGCTGGCGGAGAAGACCGGCGCGATCGTGCCGATTGGCGCCTGGGTGCTCGACGAGGCGTGCCGCCAACTGGCCGAGTGGCACGCGCTGGGCCATACGAGCTGGTCGATGGCGGTCAACCTGTCGGCGCTGCAGTTCTGCCATGCCGGCATGGTCGAGTCGGTAGGGGAGGCGCTGGCGTGCCACGGCGTGCCGCCGGCCAGCCTGACGCTGGAGATCACGGAGTCCACGGCCATGCGCGACGTGGAGGCCAGCCTGGCCATCCTCACGCAACTGGACGACATGGGCGTGCGCATCGCCATCGATGATTTCGGTACGGGGTATTCGAGCCTGCTGCACCTGAAGCGGATTCCGGCCAGCGAGCTGAAGATCGATCGTGGCTTCGTGCGGGATCTTGCGGAGGATACGGAGGATGCGGCCATCGTGTCCGCCATCGTGGCGCTGGGCCGCACGCTGAAACTGCAGGTGGTGGCGGAAGGTGTGGAAACGGCCGCGCAGCGGACCTTCCTTGCCGATCTGGGCTGCGACGCGCTGCAAGGCTACCTGTTGGGCCGCCCGATGCCCGCGTCGCAATTTCCCGGCGTGGAGCAGGCGGGCTGAAGCCGCCTGCGCGCGAGGGAGGGGTGTCGATCAGGCGCCGCTGTCGAACGCGTCACGCGGGCCGGTAGCGCTGAACGCACCGTCCACGAACGGGCTGCGGGTGTCGTGCACGGCGCGGGCGCCGTCGGAATAGACATCGCGCGCACCCACACGGGCCCCGTCGGTGAACGGGTCGGTCGAGCGCGGCGCGGCGTTGGCGAGACCGGCGGTGCCGGCCAGTGTGGCGGCCAGCGCGGCGTAGGCGATGGTTTGTCGGATGGTTTGTCGGATAGAAGGCATAGTGAGACTCCGTTGCGTGTCCCAGGGAGGCGGGAAACTGCGTTGGGCCGCGCTGCGTGGCGCCGTTCTTGACGACGCGCACCGGCTGATGGCGACCATGGCAGGCAGTCTAGAAGCGGGCCCCCGACGCCAAGATGACCCATCCATGACAATGCTGTCATGCAGCAATTCCAGCGGTGTGACGATGTGCCGCCGCACGAAATGCGGCGGGGGCGGAGCAAACACCCTGTAGAATCCGTACTGGCCCAGCCGTTCAGGGCCATTCCCCCAAAAAGGTCTTTCACCAGCCCGCCCATCTTGCGGCGGGCGCCGCACGATAGTCATGTCCGAGTCTGATGCAGCCAAACTAGCCGCGGTAGCGTGGATCCGCGAGCAAATGGATCGCCATGGCCTGACGTTCGACGATCTGGTCGAAGCAGGTTGCTTTGCCGATAGCGAAGACGGCGACGCCGTCACCGTGGAAACCGACGTACCCCCCACCATCGCCGCCCAACCCGAAGTTGCGCGCGTACGGGTGCTCTACCGCAATGCGATGGGGCAGACGTGGGACGGTACCGGCGAATATCCCGACTGGCTCCAGCGCGCAGTCAACGCGGGGCAGTCGATCGATTTTTATCGCGTGGACTGAGCGCCACGCGGGCAGGGTTCAGCAGTGAGGGGCCGGGCGCTCGACCGGCCGCGGGACGTAGGCCGCTGAGGTCGCGAACGCCGCCGGCGAGGCCATCGGCATGGAGTGTCGATGATGCTCAAGCGCCACACGCGGCAGTTCCGCGAGCACGGGCAGGGGCGCCGGCAGGTTGGCCGCGCTGGTCGCCTCGGTGCACTGGGCCGCTTCCGTGTTGGCGATGGCGGCTTCGGCCTCGGCCTTGATGGCCACATGCCGTTCCGACATCGACAAACCGGCCACTTCCGCTACGCTGGAGTCCACGACCGCCGCGCTCGCGCCGGAAACGGGCAGGGTGGACAGGGCAAGGTACAGCAGGGAGAGGGCAGGCAGGCGTTTCATTGCGGGATCTTGGGGGCGGCGCGCCAGACGGGACGCACAGGTGGCGTCCTTTCATCATGGCAGCCCGCATTGTACTGGGATTCCACCCGTCAGAACGCTGGCGCCAAGATGACATTCCTGCAATCTTCGCCCATTGCGTACCAACCTCGGCTAGTGTCGTGGATTCCCCCCGCAACCCATGGCTGTTGTCAGTGAATTCCCATGCGCATCCTGATTGTTGAAGACGAACCCAAGGCCGGCGACTACCTGCTCAAGGGCCTCACGGAATCAGGTTTCGTGGCCGATCTCGCCCGCGACGGCGTGGACGGCCTGGGCCACGCACGCGAGCAGCACTACGACCTGATCGTCCTCGACGTGATGCTGCCCGGCATGGACGGATGGCAGGTGCTGCGCGAACTGCGCCGCGACAAGGACACCCCAGTGCTCTGCCTGACCGCTCGCGACGAATTGTCCGACCGCCTCAAGGGCCTGGAACTGGGCGCCGACGACTACATGGTCAAGCCGTTCGCCTTCGCGGAACTGGTGGCGCGCATCCGCACCATCCTGCGGCGCGGGCCGCTGCGCGAGAGCGAGTTCATGGAAGTGGCCGATCTCCAGATCGATGCGATCCGGCGCCGCGTCTCGCGTGCCGGGCAGAAGATCGATCTCACATCGAAGGAATTCGCGCTGCTGCAACTGCTGGCGCGGCGCCGGGGCGAGGTGCTCTCGCGCTCGCTGATCGCCTCCCAGGTCTGGGACATGAACTTCGACAGCAATACCAATGTGGTGGATGTGTCCATCCGCCGGCTGCGCGCCAAGGTGGACGATCCGTTCCCGCGCAAGCTGATCCACACGCGTCGCGGCATGGGCTACGTGCTCGACGAATCGGACGAGGGCTGAGCGGCGATGGCGCGTCGCTGGCGACGAATGCTGGGCCGCCTCTCCGGCGCGCTCCCGGTTTCCCTCACGGCGTCCCTGACCACGCGGCTGGCGCTGGCCTATGGCCTGACCACGGCGCTGATCCTGGTCGGCGTGGCCGCCTACCTCTCCAGCGCGCTCGACAGCCAGCTCCAGGCGCGCGACGAGAGCGAACTGGTTGGCGAGATCCTGCTCGTGCGCCACTTGCTGCGCGAGGTGGGCGACGAAGCCGATATCCGTGCCGACACCCACCGCTTTGCCGATATCGCCATGGGCCATGAGGGCCTGATCCTCGTGGTGCGCACGCGGCAGGGCGAGCCGCTGATCACGCTGAATCCGCGCAACGAGTCGGTGCCGCCGCTGCGCGTGCTGCCGGCTAACGCCGCGCCGGACAAGGGCATGCTCCAGACCTGGTATCCGCGCAACGGCGTGCCGTCGCGCGGCATGGCGGCGCTGGGCGTGCTGGGCAATACCGACCGCGCCGTGGAGATCATCGTGCTCAGCGATGCCGGTTACCGCGTGGCGCTGATGAGCGAATACCGCAGCCAGCTACTGGGCGCGGTGCTGTGCGGCGCGCTGGTGGCGGCGGCGCTGGGCTACCTGCTGGCGCGCCGGGGCCTAAGGCCGCTGCGCCGCATGGCCGGCGACGCGGCGGCGGTGACCACCAGCCGGCTGGCTACGCGGCTGGACGTGGGCGGCGCGCCCGAGGAGCTGCGCGAACTGGCCGGCGCCCTCAACGGCATGCTGGCGCGGCTGCAGGACAGCTTCACGCGGCTCTCGGCATTCTCGGCCGATCTGGCCCACGACTTCCGCACGCCGATCAGCAACCTCGTGGGACAGACGCAGGTCACGCTGGCCCAACGCCGCAGCGCCGCCGAGTACGAATCGCTGCTCGAATCGAACCTCGAGGAATACGAGCGGCTGGCGCGGATGATCGAGAACATGCTGTTCCTGGCCCGCGCGGACAACGCGCAGGTGGCGTTGGGGGCATGCGAACTCGACGCCCGCGCAGAACTGGACAAGGTCGCCGAGTACTTCGAGGCCGTGGCCGCCGACCGCGACGTCACGCTGGCCGTGTCGGGCGTCGCCACGGTCACGGCCGACCGCACGCTGCTGCGGCGCGCCATCATCAACCTGCTCGACAACGCCCTGCGCCACGCGCCGGCCGGCAGCACCGTGCGCGTGGCGGTGGGGCGCGGTCGGCCGGGCTTTACCGACATCCGCGTGGCCAACGACGGCCCGGCCATCGCGCCGGAGTCGTTGCCGCACCTGTTCGGGCGCTTCTACCGCGCCGACCCGTCGCGCCGCAATTCAGCCACCTCCACGGGGCTGGGGCTGGCCATCGTCGATACCATCATGCGGCTGCATGGCGGCAGCGTCACCGTGCGCAGCGATGCGGTACAGACCGAGTTCGAGATCGACTTTCCGGACGCGTTGACCGGCAGCAAGGCCGGCGCATAATTGACGGCGCCCGGATCTGGGCAACCCACGTGACGTAAAGGAGACCGATATGCAGGTACAACCGTATCTCGATTTTGGTGGCCGTTTCGACGAGGCGATGGCGTTCTACGGCAAGGTGCTCGACGCCAAGGTGACGTTCCTGATGCGCTACAAGGAAGCGCCGCCCGGAGAGGCGCCCGCCTCGCCGGCCTGGGGGGACAAGGTGATGCACGCCAACATCCAGATCGGCGACAGCCAGATCATGGCCTCGGACGGCAGGGAAGGCGAGCCGTATCCCTTTTCGGGCTTCATGCTGTCCGTGGGCTACGTGCCCAACGCGGAGGGCAAGCGCATCTTCGAGGCGCTGGCCGAAGGCGGAAAGGTGCTCATGCCGTACCAGAAGACATTCTGGGCCGAAGGATTCGGCATGCTCGTCGACAAGTTCGGCATGAGCTGGATGGTCAACTGCGAGCACTAAGAGCAGGCCCGGCGGCGCCCAATCCCCCGCGCCGATGCGCCCACCGGTACAGCACCGGGAGGACAAGCAGCGTCAGCGCCGTCGATGACAGGATGCCGCCGATCACCACCGTGGCCACCGGGCGCTGTACCTCGGCGCCCGTGCCGGTGGCGATGGCCATCGGCACGAAACCCAGCGAGGCCACCAGCGCCGTCATCAGCACGGGCCTCAGGCGGGTCAGGGCGCCGGTTGTGACCGCCGCGTCCAGTGGCTGGCCGCCGTCCCGCAGGGTGCGGATGAACGACAGCATCACCAGCCCGTTCAGCACCGCCACGCCAGACAGCGCGATAAACCCCACCGCCGCCGAGATCGACAGCGGCATGCCACGCAGCCAGAGCGCCAGCACGCCGCCCGTCAGCGCGAACGGAATGCCGGTGAAGACCAGCAGGCCGTCGCGCAGATTGCCGAACATGGCGAACAGCAACCCGAAGACCAGCAGCAACGCCAGCGGTACCACGATGGCGAGCCGTTGCGTGGCCGATTGCAGCTGCTCGAACGTGCCGCCCCAGGCAATCCAGTAGCCGGCCGGCACCGTCACCCCACGCTCGACCGCGCTCATCGCCTCCGGCACGAAGCTGCCGACATCGCGCCCGCGCACGTTGGCGCTGACCACGATGCGCCGCTTGCCGTTCTCGCGCGATACCTGGTTCGGCCCCGGCGCAATCTCCAGCGTGGCGATCTCGCCCAGCGGGATGTAGCTCGTGCGCGCCTCGGCGCCCTTGGTTTCCGCGGCCGGCAGCGGAATCGGCAGGCGCCGCAGCGCCTCCACGTCGGCACGAATCCCTTCCGGCAGCCGCACGCCGATATTGAAGCGGCGGTCGCCCTGGTAGAACAGGCCGGCCTCCCGCCCGCCCACGGCAATTGCCACGGTTTCCTGCACATCGGCCATGTTCAGGCCGTAGCGCGCGGCGCGCGCGCGGTCGATGTCTACCGTGAGCACCGGCAGCCCGGAGGTCTGCTCCACCTTGACCTCGGCGGCGCCGGGCACGCGTTGCAGCACCTCGGCGATGCGCTGGGCGGTGGCGGCCAGCACGGCGTTGTCGTCGCCATAGAGCTTCACCGCCACGTCGCTGCGCACGCCAGAGATCAACTCGTTGAAGCGGAGCTGGATCGGCTGCGAGAACTCGTAGCGGTTGCCGGGCAGCTGCTCCAGTTCGGCTGACATGGCCGTGCGCAGCGCGTCGTACGAGCGGGATGGATCGGGCCACTGGTCGCGCGGCTTGAGCATGATGTAGCCGTCCGAGATGTTGGGCGGCATCGGGTCCGCCGCGATCTCGGCCGTGCCCGTGCGCGCGAACACGCGCTCCACCTCGGGAAACTTCGCCTTGAGCCGGGTTTCGATCTGCTGCTGCATCGCCACCGACTGCGTCAGGCTGGTGCCTGGAATGCGCAGCGCCTGCACGGCGAAGTCGCCCTCATTCAGGTTGGGGATGAACTCGCTGCCGAGCCGCGTGGCCACCAGCCCGCTCAGCAGCACGGCCACCACGGCGCCGGTCAGCACCACCGGCGTATTGGCCAGCGCGCGCGACAGCGCCGGCGCGTACCAGCGGCGCGCCCAGCCCATCACSCGGTTCTCCTTCTCCGCCACGCGGTCGCCGATGCACAGCGCCACGGCGGCCGGCACGAAGGTCACCGAGAGGATCAGCGCGCCCAGCAGCGCCAGCACCACGGTGTTCGCCATCGGGTGGAACATCTTCCCCTCGACGCCCGTCAGCGCCAGGATCGGCACGTAGACGATCATGATGATGAGCTGGCCGAAGACCAGCGGCCGCCGCGCCTCCCGCGCCGCCGCGAACACCTCCTCGAAGCGCTCGGCACGCGTCAGCGGCCGTCCGGCGGCCTGCCGCGCATGGGCCAGCCGCCGCACGCAGTTCTCGACGATGACCACCGCGCCATCGACGATGATGCCGAAGTCCAGCGCGCCCAGGCTCATCAGGTTGGCGCTGATGCCGGCCGCGACCATGCCGGTGAACGTGAACAGCATCGACAGCGGGATCACCATCGCCGTGATCAGCGCCGCGCGCAGGTTGCCGAGGAACAGGAACAACACCGCCACCACCAGCGCGGCGCCTTCCAGCAGGTTCTTCTTGACCGTGGCGATGGCCTTGTCGACCAGCACGGTGCGGTCGTAGACCGTCACCGCCCGCACGCCGGCCGGCAGCGACTTGTTGATCGCCACCATGCGCGCATCCACCGCGCGCGACACGGCGCGGCTGTTCTCGCCAATCAGCATGAAGACCGTGCCGAGCACTACCTCCCGCCCGTTGTCGGTGGCCGCGCCGGTGCGCAACTCCCGGCCCAGGCCCACATCGGCCAGATCCCGGATGCGGATCGGCTGGCCCTGGGCGGTGCCGACGATTACGTCGCGGATGTCGTCGATCGACTTCACCTGCCCCGGCGCCCGCACCAGGTACTGCTCGCCGCGCCGCTCGATATAGCCGGCGCCGACGTTGCCGTTGTTGCGCTCCAGCGCCTGCACCACGTGCTGGAGGGACATGCCGTAGGCCGCCAGCTTCTCGGGGTTCGGCGCCACGAGGTATTCCTTGGCGAAGCCGCCGATCGTGTTGATCTCGGTCACGCCCGGCACGGTGCGCAGCTGCGGCTTGATGAGCCAGTCCTGGATCTCGCGCAGGTCCGTGGCGGTGTAGGGCGTGCCGTCCGGCTTGCGCGCGTCGGGCTCGGCCTCCACGGTCCACAGGTAGATCTCGCCGAGGCCGGTCGAAATTGGCCCCATCTGCGGCGCCACGCCGGCTGGCAGCTGCGCGCGGGCGTCCTGGATGCGCTGGCTGACCAGTTGCCGCGCGAAGTGGATATCGGTGCCGTCCCGGAAGATCACCGTGACCTGCGACAGCCCGTAGCGTGACAGCGAGCGCGTCTGCACCAGCCCCGGCAGGCCGGCCATGACCGTTTCGATCGGATAAGTGATGCGCTGCTCGGATTCGAGCGGCGAGTAGCCCGGCGCCGCCGTGTTGATCTGGACCTGGACGTTGGTGATGTCCGGCACGGCGTCGATCGGCAGCCGGCCGTAGTTGTAGAAGCCCAGCGCGGCCATGACCAGCACGGCCAGCATGACCAGCCAGCGCTGGGCGATGGCGAAGCGGAGGATGCGTTCGAACATGTGTGGTCGCTCCGCTCAGTGGGCGTGCTCGGCGCCAGCCTTGCCCTGTTCGGCCTTCAGCACGAAGCTGTTGGCCGCCACGTAGCGCGTGCCGGCGGGCAGGCCGTCCGTGACCTCGATGCGCTGGCCGTCCGTGCGGCCGGTCTTGACCGTGCGCGCCGCGAAGCCGCCGGGCACCGCCACGAAGACCTGCGTGTGGCCATCGTCGGTCTGCAGGGCTTCGGCTTCGATCACCACGGGGGCGTCCACTTCGCCCGTATTGACGCTGACCGTGACGAACAGCCCGGGGCGCCAGGCCATCTCGGGATTGGCCAGCGTCACACGGGCGGTGGCCGTGCGGGTCTGCTGGCCGAGCAGGGCGCCCACGTAGGAGACCTTGCCGTCGGCGGTGCCGTCGAACGCGGTGGAAGTGACGCGTACCGCCTCCCCGAGCCGCACGTGGCCGAGATCCTTCGGCGCGATCACAAATTCGGCCCAGACCGTGGTCAGGTCGGAGAGGGTGAAGACGGCGGTGTCGGCGCCCACGGCTTCGCCCAGCGACAGGTGTTTCTCGACCACGATGCCGTCGAACGGCGCGCGCAGTTCGAAGCGGTTGATGCCGTCCGCCGAAGGCTTCGCGCCGATGGCGGTCAGCTTCTGCGTGGCGTTGCGCACGGCGATTTCGGCTTCCTGCAAGGCCGTGCGGGCGGCCAGGTAGTCCTGCTCGGCGGACACCTTGTCTTCCCAGAGCCGCTTCTCGCGCGCGAAGGTGCTGCGCGCCAGCTCCAGCCGGCGCTGGCCGGCCAGCCATTCGCTACGCAGTTCGGACAACTGCGAACTGGCGAAAACCGCCAGCAAGTCGCCCTTCTTCACCCGCTGGCCGAGGTTGGCCGCGACCGCCTCCGCCACGCCCGCCACGCGCGGCACCACGTGGGCGGTGCGGTCCTCGTTGAAGCGGATCTCGCCCGGGAACTGCACCGTGCTGCGGATGCGGCCCGGGCCGGCCGTGCGCAGCACGAGGTTGGCGTTGGCGATCTGCTCAGGCGTCATGGCGATCAGGCCGGGGGCGGCGGCTGGGGCCTGAGGCGCCGAGGCGGCGGGTGCCTGATTGCCGTGATCGCCGTGATCGCTGTGGCTGCCGTGGCCGTGGTCGTCATGCGAACCGCTCTCGCGGCCCACCAGCAGCAGCGCCAGCGCGGCGATCAGGCCGCCGATGACGATGGCCGCGATGGCCATGCCTTGTTTTCGTGTGAGGGTCATGGGAAATCCTTGCGGCGCGTCAGCGGCCGAGAATGCGGTCGATCGTGGTGGCGGCCTGCCAGGCATTGGCCACCACGCCGAGATAGCGGATGCGCGCCTGGAACAGCGTGCGCTGGGCGTCCAGTACTTCGAGATAGCTGAACTTGCCGGCCTCGAAGCCCTGCGTGGCGGCCTGATAGGCGCGCTGGGCGGCAGGGAGCACGGTGTCGCGTAGCGTCTGCGCTGAGCCGCGCGAGACGGCGAGTTGGCTGGTGGCCTGTTGGAGGTCGTGGTCCAGCCGGAGCCGCGTGGCGCGATAGGTGTCCGCCGCCTTGTCGGCCTGCCGGATCGCGGTGTAGAGGTTGCCCTGGTTGCGATCGAACAGCGGCAGCGGAATCGCCACGCCGAGCACCGGGTAGTAGCCACGGTCGGACGCGTTTTCGCGCTTGGCGCCAAGGCTCAGCGTCACATCGGGATACTGGCGGCTGCGCTCCACGTTGATCTCGGCCTGCCGGCGCGCCAGTTCGCGCTGGCTGGCCACGGTGGCGGGGGCGGCGTCGAGCGCTTCGCGCAGGACGAGGGCGTCCGGGCGCGCGGGCAGCGTATCGRGGCTGCCGTCCGCTTCGGCGAACTGGGGCGACGGGTTGCCCCACAGCGTGGCCAGCGCCTGCCGCGCGGCGACAAGCGCCGCATCGGCCTCGGCGCGCTCGAGTTCGGCATTGGCCAACTCCACGCCGGCCTTGGTTTCTTCCACCGGCGAGACCTTGCCGGCCGCCACGCGGCGCGCGGCCACGTTGGCGCCGCGCCTGGCGATGTCGACGGCACCCGCTGCCAGTCGCACGCGCTCCTGGGCCACCAGTACGTTGAAAAAGGCGCCGATGACGCTGGCGCGGAGGTCGGCTTGCGTAGCTTCCAGCTGCGCTTGCGCCAGTTCACGGGTGCGCTGGGCCACGCCGATGCGCGCGGCGCGCTTGCCGCCCAGCTCCACCGGCAGGTTCATCTGCGCCGTGGTGGTGCGGGTGGACTGGCGCGTGTCTTCCATCAGCACGGCCACTTCGGGGTTCGGTATCACGCGCGCCTGGGTGATGCCGCCTTCGGTGGCGTCAAGCTCGTGGCGGGAGGCGGAGAGCGTGGGGTTCTGCGCGATGGCCAGCGCCAGCGCGGTTTCCAGCGTCAGCGGGCCGGGTGGCTCCTGGCCGGCAGGCGGTGACACAGGTGGCAAGGCAAGCTGCGCGGCGGCATGGGGCAGGAGGCCGCACCACGCCAAAGCGGCGGCCATTGCCCAGGGCAATACAAGGTTTCTCATCGAATTTCACCGTTGCAAACAGGGAAAACCGGCGAGACGTCAGGCAGTCAGGGAAGGGGGATTGTCCGCGTCTCGCCGCTCAGGCGGGACGGGACCACTGGGGCCGGTCTGGGGCGCGCGCGGGGATCGAGCCGAAGCCCGCAACACGCGGCAGGTAGCGCACGGTGACGAAATGGTAGCTGCCGGGCAGGATGGCCTGCGCAATCACCCCGTGCGAGCCGGGGAAGTGGCAGGCGGCGCAGTCGGCGTCGGGCAGTTTCGGGGCCGGCTTGGCGGCGTCCTGATGGGCATCGGCGCCAGGATGCACATGGCTGTGATGCCCGATGTGCCAACTGGCGCCGTTCGCCGGCGTGCGCTCCTCATGGGCGCAATACGCCGCAGCACCGGCCCAGGCGAACTGGATCGGCAGCAGGATGGCGAGAAAGACGAGGAGCAGGCGACGCATGGCGGCCGATTATACGGGGCTGCCGCGCGGGCGCACGTGACAACCGTGTCATCTGTGGGGCTTCGCCCCGAAGGGTTGACCTTGTAGCGACTACAGGGTCTTCAATGACATCCATATCAGACCAACGCTCACCGCCATGGCTCGCCATACCGACGATCACGTGATGCCTCATGCACATGCGCACGACCACGATCATGCCCACGATCATGCCCATGCCCCTGCCGCCGAGCACGCCTGCTGTGGCGGCGGTTGCGGTACGGCAACGGTGTCGATGCCGACGCCCATCCGTAAGCCGAAGGCGGCCCCGGCCGGTACGCGCTCGGCCGCCTACCGCATCGAGGCCATGGATTGCCCGACCGAGGAAACGCTGATCCGCAACAAGCTTGGCGGCATGGCCGGCGTGGCTGCGCTCGACTTCAATCTGATGCAGCGCGTGCTGACCGTCCACCACACGCTGGATTCGACTGAGGGCGTGGTCAAGGCGATTGCCACGCTCGGCATGCATGCCCAGCCGCTGAATGCCGACACCCAGGCTGATGCGCCGGTCGCCGCCCCCGAAGCGCCCAAGCCCTGGTGGCCGCTGGCGCTGGCCGGCGTGGCGGCGCTGGGCGCCGAGGTGGCGCATTGGTTCGAATGGGGCCTGCCGTATGCGCCCGCCGTGCTGGCGCTGGCCGCCGTGCTGGTGTCGGGTCTGGGCGTCTACCGCAAGGGCTGGATCGCCATCCGCCACGGCAACCTCAATATCAATGCGCTGATGAGCATCGCCGTCACCGGCGCCATGCTGATCGGCCAGTGGCCCGAGGCGGCGATGGTGATGGTCCTCTTCGCGCTGGCGGAGCGCATCGAGGCCGCCTCGCTGGACCGCGCGCGCAACGCCGTGCGCGGGCTGATGGCGATGGCGCCCGAGCAGGCCACCGTGCAGCAGCCGGACGGCACCTGGCTGGCCGTGATGGCGCGCGACGTGCCCGTGGGCGCCGTGGTGCGCCTGCGCCCCGGCGAGCGCGTGGCGATCGATGGCCGCGTGCTGCGCGGCCAATCCGCGCTGGATCAGGCGCCGATCACGGGCGAGAGCGTGCCGGTCGACAAGGCCGTGGGAGACCCGCTCTACGCTGGCTCGATCAACCAGTCCGGCGAGCTCGAATACACCGTGACGGCGCCGGCCAGCGATTCCACGCTGGCCCGGATCATCCACGCCGTGGAGGCCGCGCAGGGCAGCCGCGCGCCCACGCAGCGCTTCGTGGACCAGTTCGCGCGCATCTACACCCCGGTGGTCTTCGCGCTGGCCGTGGCCGTGGCGGTGCTGCCGCCGCTGCTGCTGGGTGGCGCCTGGCTCGACTGGATCTACAAGGCGCTGGTGCTGCTGGTGATTGCCTGCCCGTGCGCGCTGGTGATCTCCACGCCGGTGACCATCGTCAGCGGGCTGGCCGCCGCCGCGCGGCGCGGCATCCTGATCAAGGGTGGCGTCTATCTGGAACAGGGCCGGCACCTGAAGTGGCTGGCACTCGACAAGACCGGCACGCTCACGCACGGCAAGCCGGTGCAGACCGATGTCGGCCTGCTGGCGGATGACCTGCCGCAGGCACGCGCGATTGCGGCGAGCCTGGCCGCGCGCTCCGACCACCCGGTCTCGCGGGCCGTGGCTGTGGCGGCCGAAGCGGAAGGCATCGCCCCGCTCGCCGTGGACGATTTTGCCGCGTTGCCGGGGCAGGGCGTGCGCGGCGGCGTGGCGGGTGTGACGTACTTCCTCGGCAACCATCGCCTGATCCACGACCTCGGCGCGTGCTCGCCGGCGCTGGAGGCCCGGCTGGAGGCGATCGAGCGGCAGGGCAAGACGCTCGTCCTGCTGGCGTCCGCCGGCGCGGATGGGGCGAACCCGCGCGCGCTGGCGCTGTTCGGCGTGGCGGATACGGTGCGCGACACCAGCCGGCAGGCTATCGAGGCACTCCACGCGCTAGGCGTGAAGACGCTGATGCTGTCCGGCGACAACCCGCACACGGTGCAGGCGATTGGCGCGGCGGTGGGGATCGACGAGGTGCGCGGCAATCAGCTGCCGCAGGACAAGGCAGACGCCATCGCGGCGCTGGCTGGGCAGGCGCACACGCACGGCGGCGGCGTAGGCATGGTGGGCGACGGCATCAACGACGCCCCGGCGCTGGCGCGCGCCGACATCGGCTTCGCCATGGGCGCGGCGGGCACCGATACCGCCATCGAGACGGCCGACGTGGCGCTGATGGACGACGACCTGCGCAAGATCCCCACCTTCGTGCAGCTTTCCCGGCGCACGGCGGCCATCCTCAAGCAGAACATCGCGCTGGCGCTGGGCATCAAGGCGGTCTTCCTCGTACTGACCGTGATGGGCCTGGGAACGATGTGGATGGCCGTGTTCGCCGACATGGGCGCCAGCCTGCTGGTGGTGTTCAACGGGCTTCGGCTGGCGCGGGGCGTGCGTTCGTGAACCTGTCCTCCAGTTCGTAACCGGTACTGCGCCCGCCGCCGTCTGTTTTTCGCAGCACCGCGCGTCAGCAAGTCGTTGATATCCCGCAGCGCCGTGTCAGGGGAACATTTGGCGATGGCCGCCCACTTGCTGCTGGTGAGCTTGCCGTCGAAACCATCGAGCAGTCGGTTGAGAAGCTTCACTTGCCGCTCGTTCAACGGCAGCATCGCCCAGTGACGCCAGAAGCGCGCCTTGGCCAGTACCGCGTCAAGGTTCAGGTGGGCGTGGTCGACTGCACGGTCCATTTGAGGAACAGGTGGGACTCGTCTTCGAGTTGATCGGCCGGCGGCGCCTCGAAATGCACGCGCTGGCGGCCAATGGGGCCCGAGACGACCTCCGCATCCGCAACCTATTCGCCGCAGGATATGCGGAGATTAGGGGGCTAATCTCCGCAAACCTACGGCTGGATGATCAGTTCCCCGCTGCGGCCGGCAATTTCGCCCCAGGTGACGGGCAGTTGCGGCAGGTCGGACCGGTCGAGGTGGCGGTAATAGGTGGCCATCGATACCAGGTCGTGGCCCTGCGCGCGCCAGCCGGCCAGCAGGCGCTCGAACACGGGTGCCAGCTTGCCGCCTTCCAGCTCCGTGTGGAGCGTGAAAATGTGATCGCCGGGGCCCTCGGTCAGGCGCAGCAGCGCGTGGTGGACGTTGTCCTCGGTGAGGTCGTCCACGCCGATCAGCTCGTCGAGCGTGGGTAGCGTGGTCGGCATCTGCACGTGGCGGCAGGGCTTGCCCGCTACGGTGGGGATGTACGGCGCGGTGCCGCGTCCGTCAGAGGCGTAGGCCATGCCCCAGTCGTCGATCTGCAGGAAGGCGTCGTCGTTCATTTGCCAGCCCGCCGCGCCGTGCGTGGTGGGCGGCGTGCCGAAGACCTCGACGAAGCGGCGGTGTGCGTGCTGCATCTGGCGGCGCGTCCAGGCGGCGTCGCGCGTGCGTACGTTGTCCTGCCAGTAGACGTGGTCCCAGGTGTGGATGCCGCACTCGTGTCCGGCCGCAGCGGCGGCGCGCATCTCGGCGGCGCCCTTGCGGCCGATGTCGGGCCCCGGCAGCAGCACGCCGTACATCAGCGTGCGCAGCCCGTAGTTGGACACCACCGACGTGCGCGACACCTTCTTCAGGAAGCCGGGCCGGAACACGCGCCGCAGCGCCCAGCCCGTGTGATCCGGACCGAGGCTGAACAGGAACGTGGCCTCCGCCTGCACGGCGGCGAGCATCGACAGCAGCTTGGGCACGCCTTCGCGGGTGCCGCGCAGCGTGTCCACGTCGACTTTCAGGGCAATGCGTGCCATGCCGTGCTCAGTGCGAGGCGTCGACCAGCGTACGCGCCTCCACCACCTTGTCGCGGTAGGCTTCGAAGATGCGGCGCAGCGCCTGCTCCATGTTCAGCTTCGGCTGCCAGCCCAGTTCTTCCATCGTGTTGTCGATCTTCGGCACACGGTGCTGTACGTCCTGGTAGCCCTTGCCGTAGAACTCGCCGGAGGACGTCTCCACGATCTTGGTCTTGCGGGCTTCTTCGGCGTACTCGGGGTAGTCGGCAGCCATCTTGAGCATCATCTCGGCCAGTTCGCGCACCGAGTGGATGTTGGCCGGGTTGCCGATGTTGAAGATCTTGCCGCTGGCCACGCCGTTCTTGTTCTCGATGATCTGCATCAGGGCCGAGA
>NZ_JBFTJE010000011.1:0-188647 GCF_056395265.1 Cupriavidus sp. 10L43_2 | reverse complement strand
CAGCATCTGCTCCCAGCCCGCGAACTTCCACACTGCGTCGATAGCTGTCAGGATTCCCTGCGATACCGCGCCGTAAATCGGGATCGAGCTGCCGATCTTCAGTACGCCGTATTCGTGCAGGCTCTTTGGGGTTTTCACATGTTCGGCCAGCCAAGCGATTTTCTTGGTTGGGTCCTTGATGTTCGCGAGCGCCTTATCCATGTCGTCGGTGATAAACACGGCAATCTTCGCTTTCACATCCTTGGACGCAATGGCCATGTTGAATGCACCGATATTGCCGCTGGCGAAGCTTCCCGCCACCTGCCGTTCGGCGTATGCCGTCAACTGCCGGATCCGGTCGTTGCTCAGCGGCTTGTCGCTGCGCTTGCCTGCCTCAACGAGATTGCCGACGAACGTCTGTGCAAGGAATTTGATAGTGTCTCCCGCCTTGCCGCTGACATCGATCACGCCCACCGGCGTGCGCATCGTCACGCCGATAATCGCCATCCAGCGTGCGAGCGCGCGCTCGGCGGCGTTGTTGTTGTATTCGCGCAAGGCCGTGGCGATTGGAGCGGCAACGTGGACCAGCAAGCTGGCGACGGAGTCCGGTAGCAGCTTTCCATTGGTTTCCTGCTTCGCGGCGCGTGCTTTTGCCTTTGCGGCCCTCAGGCGCTCGGCCGTAGTCTTCAGTCTGCGTTGACGCAGGGTGTCGCCAATTTCCGCCGCCCCCATATCCATCGCCTCGGCGATGTCACGGACGGCGCTGTCGTAATCGGCCTTCGCCTTGTCCACCTCGTCTTGTGCCATAGCCGCCTTCACCTTCGCATCCCAGGCGGGCCTGAGCAGCGCCTGCATGTGCTGCTTGTACTGGTCCATCAGCGTTCCAAGGTCTCCGCGTAGGCGTCGCCGCTTAGCGCATTGCTCCCATCGTGCGTGCAGTCGAGCTTGTTGGCGAGCAGGTTGCTCCGCATCCACGCGGCGTGGGCCTTCGCCAGGGGTTCGACGTGCTGGGCCTGGAGCGCGTCAGACTGCGTCTTGAACTCATTGCGCCACGCGCTATGGAGTTCCGGTTTGAAGCGCCGCAGGTAATTTGCCCATGATCCACGCTGGGCCGACTCGATGGTCTGCAGCGAGGGATGCCTGATCGCTGCGTACAACTCCTCCAGGCCCGCCTGACCGGCCATCCCGGCATCGTTCTCGAGCCTGTCCGCAGAGTCCTTTGCATCCTTGAACACTTGCCACCTCACCTTCTCGTCATTGGACTGCCGCAGCGACTTGATGGCGCCATCCAGTGCAACCAGATTCCGATGCGTGGTGGGATAGTTACCATAGCCGTTCTTCTTGTCGTACTTGCCCGCCGGGACGTAGGTGTCCAGCAAGCGCTCCTGATGCCAGTGGATCAGGGCGGCGAGGTCTTGCGCAACGCCGGCGGGGTCGTCCAGTGCGATGATGGCGGCCTGCATGTCCGGGCTGCGGCGGCGGCAGGCTGATTGGGTGGCATCGGTCCGCCCTACGCGTCCACCAAAGTTCGGCGCGGAAGGCGGCATGAAGGCGCGGGGCCCGACCGGCGCCGATCTTGCGACAGTTACGTAGTCGGCCACGGTGGTGGCCAGGGCGTCGATCGGCACCGCATGGGGCGTGTTGCCCCGGCCATTGCCGGGCGGCTTGCCCGGTGTGATCTGATGCGCTTTGGCCCACGCGCCGGCGTCAAACGGACGCATGTGCAGTTCGCGCAGCGGCTTGCCGGCGGCTCCTCGGTGCGCGTCCATGACGGTCCGCGTCCATTGCACGTCGGAGTAGCCAAACCAGACAATGCCAGCCTGCGTAGCATCGGCGATGCCGATGCAGCCAGCCAGTTCCACGTGGACGGCGTCACTGCAGGGCTTGAGCGACCTCGAGCTTTCCGTTATGCCGGCCTCCGCAGGAAAGCTCGTGTAGTAGCCCTCCTCCGTGATCCAGTACCCCGTCATCCAATCGCGCTTTTCGTCGTACACGTATAGATAGCCGCAGCGCAGCAGGCGGGTGGTGTAGCGGGCGCTGCCATGCAGCGTCAGGTCCTGCTTCTGGCCTTTGCCGACGCTACGGGCGGAATCTTCCACCTTCAGTGGCGCGGTCACCGCCGGCAGGCCCATGTCGATGGGTGCGACGGCATAACGCACGGGCAGGATGAGCAGGCCACGCTTGTCGCAATAGTTGCACTTCTTTTCGATGGCCATAGACGTCAAATCCCCAAGGTTCGCGTGTGCGAGGTATCCGCAGACAGCAAGGCATTACGCCTTGCGCGCTGCAAGATAAACGCTCTTCTTTGGAAGGGGGAATGCCTTTGACGGTGAATTCAGCCGTTCCTTGTCCAGGATCGACCGTCACGCCACATTGAGACTTGTCTTATGTGGCAACCACATTGCGTGTGCTAGAAGCCGCGAATCGACTAGGCGACCGCGGAAGCCGGCAAGCCGAATTCCTCGCCCAGCGCCCGGCGGGCGGCTTGCAGCGCGCGGCGGGCTGCCGCGGCGTCCTGGCCCAGGCGCAGCAGGCCGGGCAGGTGATGGGGGGCCTTGAGCAGGCCGATGAGGATGGCGCCGATATCGGTGCTGCCATCGGCGCCCATGCCGGCCACGGCCAGCGGTGGCACGGGGCGGTCGGCCGGGTCCACCACCACGCGCAGCGCGGTGAAGGGCAGGCCGTGCGCGCGGGCTATGCGGGCGGCGATGTGCGATTCCATGTCTACCGCCAGCGCGCCGTGCAGGCCATGCAGCGCGGCCTTGTCCGCCACGGTGGTCACGGCGGTGTCGGCGCCGGCCAGCAGGCCGGGCACCGCCTGCGGCAGCGCGCGGCGTAGGGCGGCGCTCCAGAACGGGTCGGTGCGGAACGATTCGGCGCCCGCGCGCACGCCGGTGGCCACGATGACCGTGCCCGGCGGCAGCGTCGGGTCGAGCCCGCCCGCCACGCCAAAGCTGATCACCCCCGCGAAGCCGCCCGCGCGGCCATGCTTCAATGCCTGGTCGAGGGCCCGCGCCAGCGCGGCGTCACGGCGGCCGTACAGCGTTTCGATACCGGGGCCGGCTGCGATCTGCGCCTCGAAGCGCATGCCGCTCACCGCCAGCACCGGGGCGTGGGCGGGGCTCACAGGCCCCACGCCACGGCGTGGTTACCCTCGCGCAGCAGGTTGCGGAAGCGCGCCAGCGCCCACAGCGGGAAGAAGCGTGCATAGCCGTGGTAGCGCAGGTAGAACACGCGCGGGAAGCCCACGGCCGTGAAATACGGCTCGTCCCAGAAACCATGGCTGGCCTGCGTGCGCAGCAGGAATTCCACGCCGCGCACCACCGCCGGATGGTCGCCGGCGCCGGCCGCCATCAGGCCCAGCATGGCCCAGGCGGTCTGCGAGGCCGTGCTCGGCGCGCGCTCGTAGCCGCGATAGGCGATCTTGTAGCTGTCGCCCGACTCGCCCCAGCCGCCGTCCGGGTTCTGGATCGACAGCAGCCACTTGGCCGCGCGCTGCACTTCGGGCGCGTTGGCGCCGATGCCGGCGGCGTTCAGGCCGCACAGCGCGCTCCACGTGCCATAGATATAGTTGGTGCCCCAGCGGCCGAACCAGCTGCCGTCCGCTTCCTGCTCGTCCAGCAGGTAGCGCAGCGCGCGCGCGGCGGGCTCGCTGTTGGCCGGCATCTGGCCGAGCTGGCAGAGCATGGCCAGGCAGCGCGCCGAGACATCGGCCGTGGGCGGGTCCAGCAGCGCGCCGTGGTCGGCGAACGGGATGTTGTTCAGGTAGAGATGGGTGTTCTCGGGCTCGAAGGCGCCCCAGCCACCGTTGCTGCTCTGCATGCCGACGACCCACTCGCAGGCACGCGCCACGGCGGTCTTGTAGCGGTCGGTCCGGTCGCCCTTGTCGGCGCGGTCCATCGCGGCGGCCACCACGGCGGTGTCGTCCACGTCCGGATAGTGGGCATTGGCGTACTGGAAGGCCCAGCCGCCGGGCCGCACGTCCGGGCGGCGCACGATCCAGTCGCCCTTGAGGTCGAGTTCCTGCAGCGGCACCAGCCAGTCCAGGCCGCGCACGGCGGCGGCGATGGCGCGCGGCTCGCCCACTTCCAGCAGCGCGTGGCTGGCCAGCGAAGTGTCCCAGACCGGCGACAGGCACGGCTGGCAATAGGCTTCATCGTCGCGGACGACCAGCAGCTTGTCGATCGAGCGGCGCGCGATGGCGCGGTCCGGGTCGCTCTCGGGCACGCCGAGCACGTCGAACATCAGCACCGAGTTGACCATCGCCGGGAAGATGGCGCCGAGGCCGTCTTCGCCGTTCAGGCGCTCCACGGTGAACGTGCGGGCGCGCTCGATGGCCCGCGCGCGCAGGCTGCGCGGGAACAGCGGCTCGGCCACGCGCACCACGGCGTCCAGCGCGCGGAACACGCCCACCCAGAGCGGGCTCTGGTGCGGCGCGCGCGCCGGCAGCCGGGTGGACTGGGCCGGGCGCAGGAACAGTTCGTCGATGCCGATCTTGCGCGGGTTGCGCGCCCGCGGACGCAGGCTGTTCAGCACCAGCAGCGGCACGATCACCGTGCGCGCCCAGTACGAGACCTTGGAGAGATGGAACGGGAACCACTGCGGCAGCAGCATGATTTCCACGGGCATCATCGGCACGGCCTGCCACGGCATCACGCCGTACAGGGCCAGCAGGGTGCGCGTGAAGACGTTGCTCGCCTCGGCGCCGCCCATCCCGTGGATGGCGGCGCGGGCGCGGCGCATGTGCGCGGCCTCGGGGTCGTCCCCGGCCATCTTGAGCGCGAAGTAGCCCTTCACGCTGGCGCTGATGTCGGAGGCGCCCGCGTGGAACAGCGGCCAGCCGCCATCGGCGTTCTGGATGCGGCGCAGGTAGTTGGCGATCTTGCCCTCGAGCACCGGGTCGGCCTGCTCGCCGAGGTAATGCACCATCAGGATGTATTCGGCCGGGATGGTGGCGTCGGCTTCCAGCTCATAGACCCAGTGGCCATCGGCCTGTTGCTGGGCGAGCAGGGTATCCACGGCATGGGCGATGCCGGCGTCGAGCGGGTCCGGCAGGGCAGGCTGGGCGAGCCGGTTCACGCTGGCGGCCAGCGCGTCGGTGGTGGCGAATTCGGGGCGGGTGATCGTTGCGGCCTGGTTCATCAATTCTGGGGGCACTTCTCTCTCTGCGGATGGCGCGCCGGGCGGCGGCCCATCCTCTTCCATATTAGGTGTGTCGGGTCAGGCAATGGCATGCCGGAGCAGGATCCACACGAGCTTGGCCTTGGGCACGCGCACACGCGTGCGCGGCGGCTGCCAGCCACGCGCCAGCAGGCGCGTGAGAATGCCGTGGTAGACCTCGAACATGATGCGCGGCGAGCGCACCACGCGCGCCGGGCAGCGCGCCATGATGGCGGCGGAGGCGTCGTAGTGAGCCTGCGCTTCCCGCGCCAGGCCCTGGCAGACCGTGCCGATGGCGGGGTGATGGATCACCGCGTGCGGCGTGCCGATCGGGATGCCGGCGGCGGCCAGCGCCTCGGCGGGCAGGTACAGGCGGCCGATGCCGGCGTCCTCGTCGATATCGCGCAGGATATTAGTCAGCTGCAGCGCGCGGCCCAAATGGTGCGCCAGCGCAATGCCGGGTGCTTCGTCGATGCCGAACACGCGTACGGCCAGCCGGCCCACGGCGCTGGCCACGCGGTCGCAATAGGTGTCCAGCGTGGCGGCGTCCGGCGCGACGATGGTCGACACGACGTCCATGATCATGCCGTCGATGACGTCGCAGAAGTCTTGCTGCTGGAGGTTGAATGCCTGAATCTGCACATTCAGCGGCTCAAGCGCGGCGGGCGCCCGGCCGGCGTAGCAGGCGGCGATGTCCGCGCGCCATTGATCGAGCGCGGCCAGACGGTCGGCGTGCTGGGTGTCGCCATCGGCAATATCGTCCACGGCGCGGCAAAACGCGTAGATCTCGAACATGGCCTGCCGCTGGGAGGCGGGCAGGATGCGCATGGCCGTGTGGAACGAGCTGCCCGATGACACGGCGGCTCCCGCGAGCGGGGCGCCTGGCGTTGCGATTTCAGTACCGGCCACGGGTTTCCTCGGCACGCTTGTCGGGTCCGCGGGGCCTGTCAGACGCCGTCCGGTGGACTGCCATGGAAACTGCGGGATGGCGCTGTGCGGACGGAGCCGCGGGCGGGGCGCGGATTCGGAGTTTTTTGAAGTCGGGCGATTATAACAACTTCATTGCAAGCGAGCGATGTGGCGAAATCCGCACTATATGTGGATGGACGATCACTCTTGCGGCGTGGACTCGCGAACCGGCGCTGCCCGGCGGTGCATCGGCCAGATAACCTGGGCGGCCTCGCCGTCCAGGCGGTAGGCGTGACAGGTATCCAGCACCCAGGGCTGGGGCAGCGGGGTGCTGCCGTGGAGCTTGGTGTGCCAGGGCGTTTCCTCGCGCTGGATCGACATCATGGTCTGCATCGCCGTGGTGGCCAGCGGGCCGAGCAGGTCGGTCAGGTGCGTGCAACCGCGCACGCCGGCCAGCCGTTGCCGGGCTGCCTGATGAAAGCCCTTGCCGATGCGCAGCCCGATCAGGGTGGCGTAGGCGGCGTTGATCTCGGCGCAGTAAGGCGTGGGGCCGGTCTCGGTACGGGCGGCGAAGTGGTGGATCACCATGCCGGCATCGACGGTCATGGTCAGGTGCATCCGGTGCAGGTGGCCGCCGGCGGGCAGGTCGGTGAACGGCAGCTCGGTGGCGACGGCGGAGATGTCCTGCATCTCGGCCTCGATGTCGTAGCGCCCATCGTCGCGCAGGTAGCCGCGGCACAGGATGCTGCGGGTATGCCGCAGCGTACGGAAGGGGGGCGTGGTGGCGTCTGGTACGGCGTTGGCCATGGTCGTCATCCTTGGGACTGTGGGGGTCTGTCAGGGATGATGCCGTTCCCGGGGGGGTGGGGGTCCCCCCCAAGAACGGGTGGCCGGGGGGCGGTCAGAAGATCTGGCGCACGCCGATCGTGACGCCGACCATGTTCTGCTGGCCAGACATGGTCGGGTACTTGAAGGCGTAGGCCGTGGCCAGGCCGTCGAAGCTCAGCCCGCCGTTGTGGGCGTAGCCGACCGACATATAGACGTCGGTGCGCTTGCTGAAGTTGTAGGTGGTGGTGAAGGTGACCTGCTGCATATTGGGCGGATTGGTCTCGGCCGCCGTGGCCGTGGCGCGCGCGCCCTTCACGTCCGCGTAGTAGTAGGCCAGCGAGAGGCCCCAGGCCGGCGTGGCCTGGTAGTTCACGCCCGCCCACCAGTAGTCGTCACGCAGCAGCGTGGCGCCGCTGGCGAACTCGCCCTTGTTGTAGCGATAGCCAAGCGTGAACTTGAACGGGCCGGTGTTGTAGAGGCCCGCCGCGCCGAGCTTGGTCATCTTGCCCGGTGCGCCGACCTGCGCCGCCGGGCGCCATTCGTCGGCAGCAATCGCCAGGCCCAGGCCGGTGCCGTTCAGGTACATCAGCGAGGCGCCGTAGCCGGTGTTGTCCTTGAAGTTGCCCGGCACCTCGCCGGCGCCGCCGTTGGCCAGGGCGATGGCGGCGTTCTGCACGGCCACGCCGGTGCCGAACGAGAAGTGCGCGGCGGCCTGGATCGGGCCCCACTTGCCGATGTACTTGGCCATGTTGTCTTCGCGGTAGTTCAGGCCCATCCACCAGATGCCCGGCTCGTACGTGGCGGCGAAGCGCATCGGCGCGAAGTTGGCCATGCCCTCGAAGAACGAGGTGTACTGGCGGCCGAAGGTCAGCTTGCCGAAGGCATCGTTCTGCAGGCCGACGAACGACTGGCGATTGAACAGCGGTACGCCCTGCAGGGAACCGTTATCCCACTGGAAGCCACTTTCGAGCACGAACAGCGCCTGGTTGCCGGCGCCGAGGTCTTCCACACCACGCAGGCCCCAGCGCGAGGCGGACAGACCGCCCACGGAGGGCATGCCGACGCGGCTGCCGCCCTGGTTGGGCGTGGCGGCCGAGGCGGCGACCCGGTTGACGTACTCGATGGAACCATCGACCACGCCATACAACGTGACGCTCGTCTGCGCATGGGCCGTGATCGCGAGCGGGGCCAGCGCTGCCAGGGTAATGAACTTCCGTTTCATGCTTGAGGGTCTCCTTATCGTTCTAGGAACCAGCGCATTGGCTGGCTGCGCGTCCGCTTTCACGGCGCACGCACAGTAAAGCGCGGATGCCCTTCAAACCTGCCCACTCCCGATGGGCGGACTGTGGCATTTGCGCACTACCCATCCGTGCAGACCCTTACCTCCTTCGCACGCTGTCTTGCCCAACGTCGCCCAAAAAAAATCCGACCCTGAGGTCGGAGTAAAGGCCATCGCCGGAACCGACATCCAGCGATGGAGGGCCTGTTCAGGAAAGCTTCAGCGGTACAGCGGGGCCGCATGCCGGGCGGGTACCACGGCCCAGACGGCAAACGGTTCGAACGGGGGCACGCGCCGCACCCATTGCGTGGCGCAGGTGCCGCAGCGATACCGGCATTCGGCCGCCCCATGGGGCCGGGGCGGCTCGTTGACGCCGTCCCGCGCCAGTTCGGCATGCGGGGTATAGCGGCGGATGTCCTGGCGCAGGTCGTCGCAGTCGCCACACATGTCGGGCGCGACGGCTGGCGATGTCGATGGCGCTGCCACAGACGTCGCCGGGGTGTCGTCGCGCATCGGACGGCTGCCCGGCGCGCGGCTCCATCGCTGCACGCTGGCCCAGTAGAGCGCGCGCAGGGCGCGGTCCGTGGTGCCGGCGGCGGTGCGCCGGCCGATCTCCAGATGCCCCTGCTGGAGCAGCCCCTGCTCCGCGCCGCAGGCCAGGCAGACCAGTTGCCGCCGGCCTTGCGCCTGCCGGATCCACTGGTCGAGCAGCCGCGCGCGCGAGGCCGCCGCATCGCGGCTGGGCATGCCATGCCGCGCCAGCGTGCGGTCCAGTTCATCGCGCACCGCGCGCACCTCCGCGATCAGGGCGGACAGCTTCGGCTGGAGGCGCCCGGCCGGTTGCGGCGCGGCGCCGCGTTGGGTTGCACTCGCCATCACAACGCTCCGCTCAAGCCTTGGCGGAAGAACGCCAGACGCTGGCGGCGCCTTGCGCCAGCCCGGCCGCGATTTCGGCCGTATGCTGACCGTGCGTCGGGATGGCGCCGGGCTGGCGCGCTTCGCCGTCGAAGCGCGGCGCCGGCGCGGCCTGGAGCCGGCCTTCGCTCTCCACATAGACGCCACGCGCCACGTTGTGCGGGTGCCTGGCCGCTTCCTCGGGGCTCAGCACCGGGCCGAAGCAGACGTCCGTGTTCTCCAGCAGCGCGCTCCATTCGGCGCGGGTGCGGCTGGCGAACAGTTCCGCGAAGTGCCGGTGCAGTTCCGGCCAGCGCTTGCGGTCCCACTGCCGTGCGAAGCGCGGATCCTCGGCCACGCCGAGCTTTTCCAGCAGCAGCGCGTAGAACTGCGGCTCGATCGACCCGACCGTGATGCAGTGCCCGTCCGCGCAGCGGTAGGTGGCGTAGAAGTGCGAGCTGTCGAAGATGTTGTCGCCGCGCTGGCCGGTGACGAAGCCCTTGGCCTGCGTGGCGAGCAGCAGTTGCAGCATGTGCGCCGAGCCGTCGACGATGGCCGCATCGACCACCGTGCCCTTGCCGGTAGCGCGCGCGTTGAGGATGCCGGACAGCAGGCCAATCGCCAGATACAGCGCGCCGCCGCCGATGTCGCCCACCACGGTGATGGCGGAGGAGGGCGGCTCGACCGGCCCGCCGTTGTAGTACAGCGCGCCCGACAGCGAGATGTAGTTGTTGTCGTGCCCGGCGGCCTGCGCCATCGGGCCGGACTGGCCCCAGCCGGTCATCCGGCCGTAGACCAGGCGGGGATTGCGCGCGTGGCAGGCATCGGGGCCCAGGCCCAGGCGCTCCATCACGCCGGGGCGCATGCCTTCGATCAGCGCGTCGGCGTCCTCGATCAGGCGCAGCACCAGTTCGCGGCCTTCCGGCGTCTTGAGGTCGGCCACGACCGAGCGCTTGCCGCGGTTGATCACGTTGCCTGCGGGGGGCGGCGTGCCCGTACCCGTGCCCGCGGGCAGGCTGCGTTCCACCGCGATCACATCCGCGCCGAGGTCCGCCAGATGCATGGCGCAAAACGGCCCCGGGCCGATACCGCAGATTTCCACGATCCTGATGCCAGACAACATGTGTTTCTACCGTTGGATGAAAGGAGGGGCCTAGGTTACGGTCAGGCCCTCCCACCCCCTCCCCCCCGCATCGGGTAGGTAGCGGGGTCAGTCCAGCCGGGCGCCCGTGCTCATCACCAGCCGCTGTTGCACCGGGTACATCGCCTCGTAGTTGGCCAGCGCCTGCTTGCTGCTGTTGCCGATCGGCTCCATGGCGATGGCGCGCATGCGGGCGCGGATCGGCTCCGAGGCAATCGCGGCGCGTGCAGCACTTTCCAGCTTTTCGACGACCGGGGCGGGCGTGTTGGCCGGCACCATCATCACCACGCGGCCGGTGACCTGGAACTCCGGATCGGTCAGGCCGGCCTCGGCCAGCGTCTGCACGTTGGGCAGGCCGGGCAGGCGGCGGTCCGACGCCACCGCCAGCACCTTGAGCTTGCCGGTTTCGACGAACGGCTTGGCGGCGAAGGCGGAGACGAAGGCGAGGTCGATCTGGCCGCCCACGAGGTCCTGGATCATCGGTGCCTCGCCCTTGTAGGCTACGTGCGTGATGTCGGCCTTGCGCGTGCGGGCCAGGTGCGAACTGACCAGATGGCCGTAGGAGCCCACCCCCCACGAGCCGAAGCTGGCGTGGTGGTGCGCGGTCCAGTCCAGCAACTCCTTCATGTCCTTGGCCGGCACGTTCGGGCTGGCCACCAGCAACACGCCGGCGGTGCAGATCTCGGTGACGAAGGCCAGTTCCTTGCGGGTGTCGTACGGCAGCTTCGTATACAGGAACTGATTGTTCAGGATCGCCTGGGTCAGTGTGATGCTGACCGTGTAGCCATCGGCAGGTGCCTTGGCCACCACATTCGTGCCGATCATGCCGGACGCGCCGGGACGGTTTTCGACGATGACCGGCTGGCCGAGGCGCTTGCCCATGTCATCGGCCAGCGCGCGCGAGACAATGTCGGCGGCGCCGCCCGGGGTGAACGGCAGGACGAAGGTGATCGGGCGGTTGGGGTAGGGCGCTTGCGCCGCCGCGGCCTGGGCGAGGCATGCCAGTACGAGCATGCAGGTCTTCTTGAACATCGTGTCTCCTGGTCGGCGCGGTCAGGCCGCGCATCGTGATTTTTGGCGCTGCGGCGGGAAGGGGATCCCTGCCGCCGACGCCATCATGCACGGCGCCTGCGCGTCACGACCCACCCGGTCCGGGTGGACGTTGGGGAGGCCCGGGCCCCCGTGCGCGCCGGAAACCCAGGCGCGGCGCGGCCTACAGACTGACCCCGATGGTCCGGGTGCTGGCGCGTCTCTATAATGCGGGGTTCCCATCGCGCAGAATCCTGCCTGGGTGACGAGCCCGGCACAATCGACACACATGTCTTCGTATGACCCGGCGCCGAAGCCATTGTCGGAGGCTTCCGCGCGCAACTTCGAGCCCATCGCCGGTACCAAGCTGGTACCGCCACGGCCCGCCCGCCGCCCGCTGGCGCGGGAGGCCCTTGCGGCGCGCCTGCTCGAAGCGCGGCACAAGCGCTGCGTAATCGTTCAGGGGCCGGCCGGGTGCGGCAAGACGTCCGCGCTCGTCAGCTGGCGTCAGTCGCTGGTGTCGCTCGGCTTCGAGGTGGCGTGGCTGTCCTTGTCCGAGGAGGACGACGATCCGGCCCGCTTCTTCGATTGCCTGCTCGCCAGCATCGGCTTGATCGATGCCGACATCGTCCGCGACGCGGCGTCGCTGGTGGGCGACGGCAGCGATGCCTCGGCCATCGAGCATTGGGTGGTCACGCTGATCGAGGCCATTGCCGCGCAGCCCCGCGACCTCGTGCTGATCCTGGACGATGTGCACCTCCTAGAGGACGCCCGCATCTGGCAGATGCTGCAATGGCTGTTCGACTATGCGCCGCCGCACCTGCACATCGTGCTCTGTTCGCGCGCCGCGTTGCCGCTCTCGCTGGCGCGGCTCGATTCGCAGGGACTGGTGGCCACGCTGGACCTGCGCGACCTGCGCTTCAGCCCCGAGGAGTCCGAAGCCTACCTGCGCGACCAGCTCGGCGAGATCTCGCCGCGTGACGCGCGCCGTCTGCACGAGCTGACCGATGGCTGGATCGCCGGCCTGCAGCTGTTTGCGCTCGACATCAAGGCCAAGCACGGCACCGGCACGCCGGGCTTCTTCCCCGGTTCCACCAGCACGCTGCGCGACGCCAGCGCCTTTGCCGATTATTTCGAGCACGAGGTGCTGCGCCAGCTTGGCACGGACGACCAGGAACTGCTGACCTGCGTGGCCATCTGCAGCCGCTTCTGCGCGCCGCTGTGCGCCACGCTGGTGGGCGAGCCGCGCGCCGTGGCGCGCATGACCACCCGGTTGGTGCGGCTGGACAGCAGCAACCTGTTCATCATCCAGGTCAGCGGCCACGACCATGAAAGCTGGTACCGGCTGCACCCGCTGTTGCGCGAGGTGCTGCTGGCGCGCGTGGCGCGCATGCCGCAGGCCCGGCAGCATGCGCTGCACGCGGCGGCGTGGCGCTGGTTCGAGCAGCGCGGGCAGGTGGAGGAGGCGGTCCGGCACGCGGTGATGGCCGGCGAGGCCGGCGCGGCGGCCGACGCGATCCAGACCTGCGCGCCCGAGTTGCTTGCGCGCGGTAGTTTCCGCCAGTTGAGTGGCCTGCTGCGCCTGCTGCCCGTCGCGCAGATCGAGTCGCGCTTCGCGCTGCAGCTGATGCAGGCCCACGTGGATTTGCGCTCGCTCAGGCTGGACGCCACCGCGCGGGCCATCCCCCGGCTGGAAGCCCAGGCCGCCGCGCTGGGCGCCCGCGAGCGCTTCGCGGTCATCGTGCTGCGCGGGGCCATGGCGCTGATGCGCGACGATATCGGCGCGGCGGTGGCCCTGCTGCCCGAACTCGAAGCCGCCCCGCCCGATGCCGACGATTTCGTGCTGACCTCGCGCGCCAACGTGCTGGGCTGGCTGCACATGCATCGGGGCGAGTACGAACGCGCCCGCCAGATACTGGCCGATGGCACGCATCACGGCGGTGGCGGCATGCTCAGCAACCTGATCGGGCGATGCCTGTCCGGCCTGAGCCTGTCGATCGAAGGCAGGATGCTCCAGGCCGAGCCCGTGTTCCGGCAGGTGCTGCACGAGGCCGACCAGCTTGGCGCCGAGTACGTCGGCGTGGCCCACATGGCGGCGGTGCTGCTGAGCGAGACGTTCTACGAACTCAACGAGATCGACGCCGTCTGCACGCTGCTGGAGCGGTGGATTGGCCAGCTGGAAACGGTGTCGGTGCCGGATGCGACGCTGCGCGCGCTGCTGATGCTGTCGCTGTCGCACCGCGTGGCTGGCCGGCGGCTGGAGGCCGCGGCCTGCCTGGACCGCCTGGAGGACTACGCGGTGCGCAACAACCTCGACCGCCTGCTGGTAATGGCGCTCAACGTGCGCTCCCGCTGGCAGTTGCGCGAAGGCGAGACCGATCTGGCCGAGGCGACCATCGAGCGCGTGCGCAAGCTGGCCGCCGTCAACGCGGGCCGGACCGATGTGTGGGAGATCGCCGCGCACGCGCAGTTGGCCTGCATCGGCCTGTGCCTGCATCGGCATGATTTCGACGGGGCGCTGGCCCGGCTCCACCCGATGCTCTCCAGCCCGGTGCTGGCGTCGCGCGGCCGGCATGGCGCCATCGTCCATATGCAATGCGCGGTGGCCGAGAACGGCCGGGGCAATGGCCGTGCCGCGCGGGAACATCTGGTCGAGGCGCTGCGCCTGGGCCACCGGCTGGGCCTGCTGCGCAGCCTGCTCGATGCCACCTCGGGCGGCGTCACGCTGCTGCGCACGGTGCTGGCCGAAGGCACGCTCGATCCCGTACTGGCGTTTTATACGAAGCGGCTGCTCGAGGCATCGGGCCGCTGGCGCGAGCGCGAGGCGCCCGCCGCGCCGGCCCGCCGCTCCGCGCCGATCAAGGCCCTGAGCGAGCGCGAGACCGAGGTGCTGACCTTGATCTCCCAGGCGATGTCGAACAAGATGGTGGCGCGCACGCTGGCAGTCTCGCCCGAGACCGTGAAGTGGCACCTCAAGAATATCTTCATGAAACTGGGCGTGAGCGGACGCGACGAGGCGGTGGCGCTGCTGCGCGACCTCGCCGCCGATGCGCCCGCCAGCGGCAAGCCGTCCGCCAGCCGTCCGTCTTCCCAGTAGTTCCGCCGTACCGCTGCACCGCCACCCCCCACCCCCCCGTACCGGGGAGGGGTGACGCCGTCGCACCGCTGTAACGTCCAGATCCGTGGGCGGGCGTCCTTCCGGCATCTCTTTCGGCATGCCCGCCTGTTTGTCCGTCCCATCGCATTTAGAGGTTCAGCCATGAAAGCTGCGGTATTCCATCGTCCCGGCCAACCCCTCAGTATCGAGGACATCGCCATCGCCAAGCCCGGCCCGCGCGAGGTGCTGATTCGCACCCGCGCCGTCGGCGTCTGCCATTCCGACCTCCATTTCGTCGACGGCGTGTTTCCGCACCCGGCGCCGGTGGTGCTGGGCCATGAGGCCGCCGGCGTGGTCGAGCAGGTGGGCTCGGAGGTGCGCACCGTCAAGCCGGGCGACCACGTGGTGACCTGCCTGTCGGTCTACTGCGGCCACTGCGAGCACTGCCTGACCGGGCACCTGTCGCTGTGCGAGTCCCCCGACACCCGCCGGTCCAAGGGCGATGAGCCGCGCCTGGCCTACCAGCACAAGCCGATGCCCCAGTTCGCCAACCTGTCGGCCTTCGCCGAGCAGATGCTGGTGCACGAACACGCCTGCGTGGCGATCCGGCGCGACATGCCGCTGGACCGCGCCGCGCTGATCGGCTGCGCCATCACCACGGGCACCGGCGCGGTGGTCAACACCGCCAAGGTGGCGCCCGGCGAGACGGTTGCCGTGATCGGCTGCGGCGGCATCGGGCTGGCCGCGATCAACGGCGCGGCGCTGGCCGGCGCCGGGCGGATCATCGCCATCGACATGCTCGACAGCAAGCTGGAACTGGCGCGGCAGTTCGGCGCCACGGACCTGATCCAGGCGAAGGACATCGACGTGGTCGCGGCCGTGCGGGAGCTGACCGGGCAGGGCGTGCACCACGCTTTCGAGTGCATCGGCCTGAAAGCCACTGCCGAGCAGGCCTTCGGCATGCTGCGGCGCGGTGGCACCGCCACCGTCATCGGCATGATCAAGCCGGGCACCAAGCTGGAGATCGATCCCTTCCATCTGCTGTACGAGCGCCGCATCCAGGGCTCGATGATGGGGTCCAACCGCTTTCCGGTGGATATGCCGCGCCTCGTCGATTTCTACATGGCGGGCAAGCTGCATCTCGACCAGATGATTTCACGCCGCCTGCGGCTCGAGCAGATCAACGAAGCCTTCGACGAGCTGCGGCGCGGCGAACTGGCGCGCTCGGTGATCGTGTTCGACAGCTAAACCGCCCCGCACGTCCGCGCGGGGCTGCATTCCCACGACGATAAAACGAGGAGACAACCATGCAACCTGCAGCAACCGCCGTCGCCGAAGACGCGCCCCCCGCGCGGACCCCCGCCCAGGACACCGAAGCCTGGCCGTTTGGCGTGCGCCGCTCCACCCCGACGATCGGCGCCGAGATCACCGGCATCGACTTCGCCCGGCCGCTCGATGAAGAGACCCACCTCGCCCTGCGCCGCGCGCTGCTGCTGTACAAGGTGCTGTTCTTCCGCGACCAGCACATCACGCCGGCGCAGCACGTGGCCGCCGCGCGCCGATTCGGCGAGCTGGAGGTCCATCCGATGATCCCGCACCATCCGGAGCACCCGGAGCTGGTGGTGTTCGGCCGTGACGGCAGCGCGCGTGGCCGCGAAAACCTCTACCACTCCGACGTGACGTGGCGCCAGGTGCCGTCGATGGGCTCGATGCTGCGCTGCGTGAGCTGCCCGGAGGTGGGTGGCGACACCATCTGGGTGAACATGGTGGCGGCGTACGAGAACCTGCCGGACGAGGTCAAGACGAAGATCGCCCGACTGCGCGCGGTGCATGACGCCATGCCGACCTTCGGCCAGGCCCTCTCCGACGCCAAGGTCGAGGAACTGCGCAAGCTGTATCCGCCGATGGTGCATCCGGTGGTGCGCACCCATCCGGAGACTGGCGAGAAGATCCTGTTTGTCAATGAAGGCTTCACCACCCATTTCGACAACTTCAGCAAGGTGCAGCCGTACCGCATCGGCTCTGATTTCCGTCCCGCAGAGCTGGACCTGCTGCAATACCTGTTCCGCCAGGCCGCCGCGCCCGAGTATCAGGTGCGCCTGAAGTGGGAGCCGGACACCATCGCGCTGTGGGACAACCGCTCCACGCAGCACTATGCGGTGCAAGACTACTTCCCGGCGCCGCGCCATATGAACCGCGCCACCATCATCGGCGACCGCCCGGTCTGAGCGCGCGGGGCAGGGAATGAAAAACGGGGCGCATGCCGCAGTGGCATGCGCCCCGTTCTCATTGGAGCGTGGGGATCAGAACCCGCCGCGCCCACCGCCGCAGATGATGGTCTGGCCGGTGACGTAGTCGGACTCGGGGATGCAGAACATGAAGACCGAACCGGCGGCTTCCTCGGGCGTGCCCGGGCGGCCCAGCGCGATTTCCTTGCTGGCCTGCACGATGCGGTCCGGGTTCACGCCGACCTTGATGTCGCGCCCTTCGATGCTGACGGTCTTCTCTTCGGCGGTCGGCTCGGTCAGGCGCGTGGCGATGAAGCCGAACGCCACGCAATTCACGTTGACCTTCATGCGGCCCCACTCGCGGGCCAACGTCTTGGTCATGCCCATCACGCCGGCCTTGGCGGCCGAGTAGTTGACCTGGCCGGCGTTGCCCTGCGTGCCGGAGGTCGACGAGATATTGACCACCTTGCGGAACACCTCGCGGCCGTCCGCCGCCTCGGCCTTGCTGGCCTCGCGGAAGTAGGGCTGGGCGGCGCGCAGCAGGTTGAAGGGCGCCTTGAGGTGGCAGTCAAGAATCGCGTCCCACTGCTCGTCGCTCATCTTCTGGATCACGTTGTCCCAGGTGTAGCCGGCGTTGTTGACGATGATGTCGATGCCGCCGAACGATTCCAGCGTGGCCTTGACGAGGCGGTCGCCGAAGTCCGGCGCCGTGACGTTGCACGGAAAGGCCAACGCATGGCCGCCGGCGGCGCGGATCTCCGCCACGACTTCGTTGGCCGGGGCGGCGTCGAGGTCGTTGACGACCACGCTGGCGCCCTCATTGGCGAATTTCAGCGCGATGCAGCGGCCGATGCCGCGTCCCGCACCGGTGACGATGGCGACCTTGCCTTCCAGTTTCCTGCTCATGGTGTGACTCCTCTTGTCTCTTGTAGATGGGTAGCGTCAGTTCTTGCCGTAGAGCGTGACCACGCACGCACCGCCAAGACCGAGGTTGTGTTGCAGGGCCAGGCGCGCGCCTTCCACCTGGCGCTTGTCGGCCGTGCCGCGTAGCTGATGGGTCAGTTCGTAGCACTGGGCCAGCCCGGTGGCGCCGAGCGGGTGTCCCTTCGAGAGCAGGCCGCCGGACGGGTTGGTCACGACCTTGCCGCCATAGGTGTTGTCGCCGTCCATCACGAACTTCTCGCCCTCGCCGGTGGGGCAGAAGCCGAGCGCCTCGTAGCTCAGCAGCTCGTTCTGGGCGAAGCAGTCGTGCAACTCGCATACGTCGATGTCCTGCGGGCCGATGCCGGCACGCTCGTACACCTGCTTGGCGGCGGCGCGGGCCATATGGCCGCCGACGTAGCTGATCATCGAGGGCGGATCGAACGATTCCACCGGGTCCGTCGTCATCGACTGGGCCACGATGACCACATCCGAACGCAGGTTGTGCTTGCGGGCAAAGCGCTCCGAGACGATCAGCGCGGCGGCGGCGCCGCACGTCGGCGGGCAGGCCATCAGGCGGGTCATCACGCCGGGCCACATCACCTTGTCGTTCATCACGTCTTCGGTGGTCAGCACGTTGCGGAACAGCGCCAGCGGGTTGTTGGCGGCGTGGCGGCTGGCCTTGGCGCGGATGGCCGCAAAGGTCTCCATGCGCGTGCCGTAGCGCTGCATGTGCTCGCGGCCCGCGCCGCCGAAGCTGCGCAGGGCCTGGGGAATGTCCGTGACGTCCTCGGTCAGCTTCTTCAGGATCGGCTGGAAACGCGCGCGCGTGGGCGGGCGGTCGTCCCAGTGGGACTTCAGCGCGCCGGCCTGCATCTGCTCGAAGCCGAGCGCCAGCACGCAGTCGGCATCGCCCAGCGCCACGGCCTGGCGGGCCAGGTACAGCGCGGTGGAACCCGTCGAGCAGTTGTTGTTGACGTTGACGATGGGAATGCCGGTCAGGCCCACCTCGTACAGCGCGGTCTGGCCGCAGGTGGAGTCGCCGTAGACGTACCCCGCATAAGCCTGCTGGACCAGCTCGTAGCCGATGCCGGCATCGGCCAGCGCGCGGCGCACGGCTTCGGCGCCCATGTCGGTGTAGCTGGCGCTCGCGCCGGGCTTGGCGAACGGGATCATGCCCACGCCGCCGATGATGACTTTCTCGCTCATATCTATCCTCTCTCTATAGGGGGGAGCCGCCCGCCGTTACAGCTTGCGGGCAATCAGGTCGCGCATGACCTCGTTGGCGCCGCCCACCACGCGTGAGACGCGGTAGTCGGTAAAGGCCCGCGCGATGGGGTACTCGAGCATGTAGCCGTAGCCGCCATGGAGCTGGACCATATCGTCCAGACACTTCCACAGCGTCTCGGTGGCGTGCATCTTGGCGATGGCCGCCTCGTTCACGGTCAGCTTGCGGCGCAGGTGCTCGCCGAGGTAGTAGTCGACCATGGTGCGGATGGCCACGGCATGCGCCTTGGCGTCGGCCAGCTTGAAACGGGTGTTCTGGAAGTCCCAGATCGTGCCGCCGAAGGCCTTGCGCTCCTTCACATAGTCCACCGTGATGCCAAGCAGGCGCTCCAGCGCCACGGCGGCGTAGAGCGCGATGATCAGGCGCTCCTGGGCCAACTCCTGCATCAGGTAGCCGAAGCCCCGGTTCACCTCGCCCAGCAGGTTGCTGGCCGGCACGCGTACGTTGTCGAAGAACAGTTCGGCGGTGTCCGCGGCGGGCTGGCCCACCTTGTGGAGCTTGCGGCCCCGGCGGAAGCCCTCGCGGTTGGTCTCCACCATGATCAGGCTCACGCCCTTGGCGCCGGCCGCCGGATCGGTCTTGCAGATCACCATGATCATGTCGGCGCTCGTGCCGTTCGAGATGAACGTCTTGCTGCCGTTGATGACCCACTCGTCCCCATCCCGGACTGCCGTGGTGCGGCAGGCCTTGACGTCGGAGCCGCCACCGGGCTCGGTGATCGCCACGGCGAGGATGGTCTTGCCGGCGCAGATGTCGGGCAGCCAGCGCTGCTTCTGTTCCTCGGTGCCCAGCCGCGCGATGTAGGGCGCGACGATGTCCGAGTGCAGGGAAAACCCCGAACCCGAGATCCCGGCGCGGTGCGTTTCCTCGAGCACGACCGCCGAGTGGCCGAAATCGCCGCCGCCGCCGCCGTATTCGGTGGGGATGGCCACGCAGAGCAGTCCTTCGCGGCCGGCCTTCAGCCAGCTCTCGCGGTCCACGCGGCCGTCCGCGTCCCACTGCGCCTGGCGCGGGGCGCATTCGCGCTCGAAGAAGCGCCGCGCGCTCTCACGGAGCATTTCGTGGTCTTCACGGAAAACGGTACGGGTTACTTCCACGGCACACCTCCTCTTCTGGTTATGGTCGGCGCGGCGTTGGGGGCACGCGCGGCCTGACGGAGATGATGGAGGGGGGGAAGGGGGGTGCGGCCTCCCCGGTTTGGGGAGGGGCGCGGCGCCGGGGGGGCAGGGCGGTGGCGACTACCCGATTCGGGGAGGGGTGGTGCGCAATGCGGCCCCGCATCATTTCGCTCACCGCAGGCAGCCCGGGAGCCGCCAGGCGCTTGTCAATTCCGAACAGGAGAGTCTTCGTGGAAGTCGTTCGTAATGTTTATCGTGAAGATCACGAGCAGTTCCGCACCACCGTGCGCCGTTTCCTCGAGCGTGAATGTCTGCCGCGTCAGGAATCCTGGCTGGCCGACGGCATCGTCGACCGCGAGACCTGGCTGAAGGCCGGGCGCGAAGGCTTGCTGGGCACGTCCCTGCCGGAAGAGTATGGCGGTGGCGGTGGCGACTTCGGCCACGCGGCGATCATCGCCGAGGAAATGGCCGACGTGGGCGTCAGCGTGAGCTTCGGCCTGCATTCGGACATCGTCGCGCCCTACATCGCGCGGCTGGGCACGGAGGAGCAGAAGCAGCGCTGGCTGCCCGGCGTCTGCGCCGGCGAGACCATTCTCGCCGTGGCGATCACCGAGCCCGGCGGCGGCTCCGACGTCAAGGCTTGCCGCACCACGGCGGTCCGGGACGGCGACGAGTGGGTCATCAACGGCAGCAAGACCTTCATCTCCAACGGCTTTATCTCGGACATGGTGATGGTGATCTGCAAGACCGATCCCGCCGCCGGCGCCAAGGGCGTGAGCCTGATCATGGTGGAGACCAACCGCGAGGGCTTCCGCCGGGGCCGCAAGCTCCACAAGGTGGGCATGCACTCGCAGGACACCGCCGAGCTGTTCTTCGACAACGTGCGCGTGCCGGCCAGCAACCTGCTGGGCGAGGTCAACAAGGGCTTCGGCTACCTGATGCACGACCTGGCGCAGGAGCGCTTCATCATCGCCGTGGGCGCCGCCTCCAAGCTGGAGCGTCTGCTCGCCCAGACCGTCGAGTATGTGAAGGACCGCAAGGCCTTCGGCGGCACGATCTGGGACTTCCAGAACACCAAGTTCAAGCTCGCCGATATCAAGGCGAATGCCGTGGCGCTGCGCACGATGGTGGACTACTACCTCGGCGAGCACATGCGCCGGGGCCTCTCTGGCGAGGAAGCCGCGATCGCCAAGCTGTACTCGACGGAGGTGCTGTGGAAGTGCATCGACGACATGGTGCAGCTGCACGGCGGCTACGGCTACATGCTTGAGTACCCGATCGCCCGGGCGTTCGTGGACATGCGCATCGCCCGCGTCTATGGCGGATCCAATGAAGTCATGCGTGAGCTCATCACGCGCAAGATGTAAGCACAACAAGACCAGCGAGGAGACAAGGCAATGTCAAAGCATGCAGTGGTTGCCGGGGTCGGCATGATCCCGTTCAAGAAGCCGGGCCAGAGCGAGTCGTACAGCGTGATGGGTGCCACGGCGGCGAAGCTGGCGCTCGAGGATGCGGGCCTGCCGTACGACAAGATCCAGCAGGCCTTCGTCGGCTACGTCTATGGCGATTCCACCTGCGGCCAGGCCGCGCTGTACAAGGTGGGCGTGACGGGCATTCCCATCGTCAACGTCAACAACAACTGCTCGACCGGCTCCAGCGCGCTGTTCCTGGCGCGCCAGGCCGTGGAGTCGGGCGCGGTGGAATGCGCGCTGGCGCTGGGCTTCGAATTCATGCAGCCGGGCGCGCTCAAGGGCAAGTGGGATGACCGCGAGGGTCCGCTCGATGGCTTCACCGCGATTGGCGGCCACCTGATCCAGGACGCCGTGGATGCCGGCGTACCGCGCGCGCTGACGCTGTTCGGCGGCGCCGGCCGCGAGCATATGGAGCAGTACGGCACCAAGCTGGAGACCTTCGCCCGAATCCGCGCCAAGGCCAGCCGTCACGCCGCCAACAACCCGCTCGCTGTGTTCCGCGACGTGGTGACGCCGGAAGACGTGATGAACGAGAAGGTGATGTGGCCGGGCGTGATGACGCGCTCGATGGCCTGCCCGCCGACGTGCGGCGCGGCCGCCGCCATCGTCTGTACCGAAGCGTTCGCGCGCAAGCACAACCTGCGTACCGACGTGCGCATCCTGGCGCAGTCGATGACCACCGACGTGCCGGACAGCTTCGCGCCGCCGTCGATGATCCGCCTGGTGGGCTTCCACATGGCGCAGAACGCCGCCAAGGCCGTCTACGAGCAGGCTGGCGTGAGCCCGTCCGATATCCAGGTCTGCGAGCTGCACGACTGCTTCGCGCACAACGAGCTGCTGACCTATGAGTCGCTCGGGTTCGCCAAGGTGGGCGAGGCCGAGAAGATGGTGATGGACGGCGACAACACCTACGGCGGCAAGGTCGTCACCAATCCGTCGGGCGGCCTGCTCTCCAAGGGCCATCCGCTGGGCGCGACGGGTCTCGCCCAGTGCTACGAACTGACCAACCAGCTGCGCGGCACGGCCGACAAGCGCCAGGTGGAGAACGTGCAGCTCGCGCTGCAGCACAACCTCGGCCTGGGCGGCGCCTGCGTGGTGACGCTCTACGGCCGCGGCTGAACCGTCCAATCGAAGAGGAGACAAGAACATGGCAGACAAGAGCATGATCGGGCTCGGCCTGGGCAAGGGCTCGATCGAGGTCGAGAAGGGGCGCCTGCGCTTCTTCGCCAAGGCCATCGGCGAGACCGATGCGATCTACACCGACGAAGCCGCCGCGCGGGATGCCGGGCATCCCACGCTGCCGGTGCCGCCGACCTTCCTGATGTGCCTGAACAGCGACGTCTCGGCAGGCGTGGACCGCATGGGCCTCCTGAAGCTGGACCTCGCGCGCATCCTGCACGCCGAGCAGGCGTTCGACTATCACCAGATGGCCTACGCCGGCGACACGCTGCATTTCGAAACCACCGTGACCGATGTGTACGACAAGAAGGGCGGCGCGCTGCACTTCGTGGTCAACACGACGCGTGTGACCAACCAACGTGGCGAGCACGTGGCCGACATGCGCGGCACGCTCGTGGAACGCCGTGGCTAAGGAGACAACGACCATGCAAGCCCCCCGTTTCAACGATGTGAAGGTTGGCGACCAACTCCCGCCGCTGGCCCTGCCGGCGATCAACCGCACCACGCTGGCGCTGTACTGCGGCGCCTCCGGTGACCACAACCCGATCCACATCGATCTCGACTTCGCCCGCAAGGCGCGCATGCCGGACGTGTTCGCGCACGGCATGCTCTCCGCCGCCTACCTGGGCCGCCTGCTGACCGGCTGGGTGCCGCAGACGCAGGTGCGCAATGTGGCCATCCGCTTCACCGGCATCACGCACCTGGGCAACCAGCCCACCTGCACCGGCGTGGTGACCGAGAAATTCGAGGCCGATGGCGAGCAGCGCGTGAAGGTGGCGCTGCGCTGCGCCAACCAGTATGGCGAGGACAAGCTGCTGGGCGAAGCCATCGTCGCCCTGAAGTAAGCCGGCTCCCCATCGCACCCCAGACGAATCGATACAGGAAGAACAGACATGAGCAAACTCGCAGGCAAGTCCGCCATCGTCACCGGCTCGGGCCGTGGCATTGGCCGTGAAGTGGCGCTGAAGCTGGCATCCGAAGGTGCCCGCGTGGTGGTGAACGACCTGGATGCCGATCCGGCCGCCGAAGTGGTGGAGCTGATCCGCGCGCAGGGTGGCGAAGCCGTGGCATGCGTCGGCAGCGTCACTGCTCCCGATTTCGCCGACCGCCTGGTCAAGACAGCCGTCGAGCACCACAAGGGCATCGACATCATCATCAACAATGCCGGCTACACCTGGGACAACGTCATCCAGAAGATGACCGATGAGCAGTGGTATGCCATCCTTGACTGCCACCTGACCGCGCCGTTCCGCATCCTGCGCGCCGCCCAGCCGGTGATCAGCGCGGCGGCCAAGGCCGAAGCGGCCGAGGGCCGCGAGGTGTTCCGCAAGATCGTCAATATCTCGTCCGGCGCGGCTGGCGGCAACCCGGGCCAGTCGAACTACTCGGCAGCCAAGGCCGGCATCCTGGGCATGACCAAGACCCTGGCCAAGGAATGGGGCCGCCTCAAGGTCAACGTGAACGCAGTGGCCTTCGGCCTGATCGAAACGCGCCTGACGCAGGCACTGGCCGGCGACCAGAGCAAGACCGTCACCATCGAAGGCCGCGAGATCAAGGTCGGTGTGCAGCAGGCGATGCTCGACGGCGTGAGCCGCATGACGCCGCTGGGCCGCGCCGGCAAGCCGGAAGAGGCCGCTGGCGCCGTGTACCTGTTCTGCACGCCGGAGTCGAACTTCCTGTCCGGGCAGGTCGTCTACTGCGGTGGTGGCCCCGGCGGCAATTTCTAAGCCCGGCTGCACCCGGAAAACCCCACAGAGCGGCCCGACAAGAGGCCGCTACCGCCCCTCTCGGTTGGTGACGGAGACACATCGCATGTACATGACACAATCGCTGCACAGATCGCTGCAGCAACGGCCGGACAAGACGGCCGTGCGTTTCCAGGGCCGCAGCCAGACCTATGCCGAACTTGCCGACCGCGTGGCGCGGCTGGCCGGCGCGCTGAAGAAGCTCGGCGTGACCGACGGCGAGCGCGTGGCGATGTTCTCGCTCAATTCGGCCCGCTATATCGAGTACTACATGGCCGTGCCGTGGGCCGGCGCGGCGCTCAATCCGGTGAACACGCGCTGGAGCGCGGCCGAGATCCTGTATTCGTTCAATGACTCGGGCACCGCCGTCCTGATCGTCGACGACCCCTTCACGGTCGTCGCCCGCAAGGTGGCCGCCGAATGCCCGACGTTGCGCCACGTCATCTACGCCGGCGACGGTGAGACGCCCGAGGGCATGCTGAACTACGAGGCACTGGTCGCCGACAGTGAGCCGGTGGAGGACGCCTACCGCCACGGCGACGACCTGGCCGGCATCTTCTACACGGGCGGCACCACGGGCTTCCCGAAGGGCGTGATGCTCAGCCACACGAACCTCGTTTCCTCGGCTTGCAACCAGCCGATGACGGGCACTTTCGACGAAACCATCGTGATGCTGCACGTCATGCCGATGTTCCACCTGGCGTGTTTCGCGGCGATCAACGCCGTCTTCCTGGTCGGTGGCACGCACGTGCCGATGACGGCTTTCGATCCGGGCCAGATGCTGGAGACCATTGCGCGCGACCGCGTGACCTCGGTGCTGCTGGCGCCGACCATGATCCAGATGGGGCTCGACTGGCGCGAACAGAATCCGCAGCGCTCGGCCGATCTCGACCTGTCGTCGCTCGGCCTGATCCGCTACGGCGCTTCGCCGATGACGCCCGCGCTGCTGGCCCGTACCCGGGCCGCGTTCCCGAACGCGCAGTTCGCGCAGGGCTATGGCATGACCGAATTGGCGCCGGTGGCCACGCTGCTCGGCCCCGAGTATCACAGTGAGGCCGCCCTGGCGAGCGGCAAGATGCACTCGGTGGGACGCCCCGCGCCGATGGTGGAAGTGAAGATCGTCGACCAGCAGGGCCGCGAGGTGCCGCGCGGCACGGTGGGGGAGATCGCCGTGCGCGGCCCCAACGTGATGCTCGGCTACTGGAACCAGCCGGAAGCGACCGCGGAGGCCGTGCGCAACGGCTGGATGCATACCGGCGACGGTGGCTACATGGACACGGACGGCTTCGTGTTCCTGGTCGACCGCATGAAGGACATGATCATCAGCGGTGGCGAGAACGTCTATTCCGCCGAGGTGGAGCGCGCGCTGGCGAGCCACCCGGCGGTGGCGCAAGTCGCCGTGATCGGCGTGCCGCACGAGAAGTGGGGCGAGTCCGTGCATGCGGTGGTGGTGCTGAAGGCGGGCGCGGAAGCCACGCTCGAGTCGATCCAGAACCATTGCCGGGAGCTGATCGCGGGGTACAAGATCCCGCGCAGCGCCGAGTTCGTCGACGGCCTGCCGCTGTCCAGCGTCGGCAAGGTGCTCAAGAACGAGCTGCGCAAACGCCACTGGAAGTCGTAGACGTCGATGGTCGCGTCTCCCTGCATCCTGCCCAAGATCGTGCCGCCGCGCCCCGCAAGCGACGCGATCTCGCGCGATCGGCTGATCGGCCGGCTGCAGGCCGCCAGCGACCGCAAGCTGGTGCTGCTCACGGGCGGCGCCGGCTTCGGCAAGACGACGCTGATGGCGCAGTGGCGCCAGCGGCTCGACAAGGCCGGCGCGCGCGTGGCCTGGCTCACGCTGGCCATGCAGGATGGCGCATTGCCGACGTTCCGCGCCATTCTGGCCGGGGCGCTCGGGCACGCGGGCCTCGCCATCGAGGCTGGCGAAGGCGGGGAGGGTGGGGAGGGCAGCGAGGCGTTGATCGCGTCGCTGCTGGAAGTGCTCGCGCGCACGCCGGCCGACCTGTACCTGATGATCGACGATTTCCATCATGTGCAGGACCCCGCCACGCTGACGCTGGTGCAGGCGTTGACCGACGCCATCCTGCCCGGCCTGCATCTGGTGATCGCCTCGCGCACCGTGCCTGCGTTGCGGCTCGGGCGCCTGCGGGCCATGGAAGAGTTCGTGGAAATCGACGGGGCCGAACTGACGTTCGACTTCGACGAGACGGCGGCTTTCCTGACGGCGCGTGCCGGCGTGCCGGCCAATGCCGAGGTGGCGCGGCAGGTGCACGAGATTACCGAAGGCTGGCCGGTGGGCGTACGGCTGGCGGGCCGCACGCGCGACGCCGCCTGCGATAGCGCCGGCGATATGCCGGCCCGCGTGGGCGACGGCGGCAACCTGGAGGCTTACCTGTCGGAGGAGGTCATCGACGAACTGCCGGCCGAGTTGCTCGACTTCATGCTGCATGTGTCGGTGCTGCGCAGCTTCCAGGCTGACCTCGCGGCATTCGTCACCAGCCGCGACGATGCCGCGACCCTGATCGACCAGATTCTGGGGCGCCACGTGTTCCTGCGGCGCGTGGACCGCCGCGACGATCTGGCGTGGTATCGCTTCCATCCGATGTTCGTCGCCTACCTGGACAAGCGCCGGGCGCAGGCGGGCATCGACCCGAAGCCACTGCACCGCCGCGCGGCGCTCTGGTTTGTGCAGCAGGGGCGGTTCGCCGACGCGATGCGCAGCGCCGCGCTCTGCGACGACCTGGAGCTTGCCACGCAGCTGGTCGATGGCGGGCTGCCGCCGGCGCATTCGCTGGCGCACCTCGGCGTGGTGGCGCGCTGGACCGAAAGCGTAGGCGGCAACCGCATGGCGGCCCATCCGCGCCTGTTGCGCATGGGCGCGTGGGCGTCCGCGCTGACCGCGCGCATGGACCTTGCCGAACGCTGGCTCACGCGTCTGGAGACCACGGCGGAAGCCGACGGCCTGGCCGAAGACCCCATCGAGCTGCGCCATCGGCTGCTGCTGCGCGCCGTGCTGGCCACCCATGGCGACGACGAGCCCAGCGCGCGCGCCGCCTTGCAGGGGCTGGATGCGATCCCGGCGCGGTCGCTGCCGGGTGGGCTGGAGGATGTTGAACTGGCGGTGCGCCTGCACTGGCTCTCGGCACAGGGCCACCATCTGGCGGCGCGCTGCCTGTACAGCGCCCCGGCGGCACGCGCCACGCGCACCGGCCGTGGCGAGCTGGCGCTGGTGGCGGCGGCCGCGGCGGCCAACGTGGCGATGCGCGAAGGCAACGCACTCGAGGCGGAGCGCATCGGCGCCGCCGCGCTGCGCCGCGCGCGGACCATCCACGGCAGCGGGGCGCTCTGCGCGACCCTTTGCGCCGGCGTGGTGGCGCAGGCATGGTTCGAACTCGACCGCCTGGACGAGGCGTACGCCGCGCTGGCGGCGTGCCGGGTGCGCCTGCGCGGGGCCTCGGCGGAACTGAAGGTGCGCGCCGCGCGCGTCTTCGGCCGCATCCAGGCCCTGCGCGAGGCCCCGCAGGATGCGCTCGCCTACTTCACGCGCGCGGAGGCGCATTTCCGGGCGACGGGCATGGATCGCGGCGTGGTGGCAATGGTCGCCGAACAGCAGCGGCTGGTGCTGTCTTATGGCGACCGCCGTCACGCGCAGGCCCTGCAGGCGGTGCTCGACGGCTACGCGGCACGGCATCCGGGCGATGGCATTCACGATGTGGAGATTGGCGCGACGGCGGCGTTGGGACGCGCGCGGCTGGCGCTGGCGCAGGACGCTCCGCAGGAGGCGCTGTCCGCGCTGGAGACGCTGCGACGGTTTGCTGCCGTGCGCGGGTGCGAGCGCCTGCAGGCCGTGGCCGACCTGCTACAAGCCCGCGCGCTTGAAGCGCTGGGCCGCAGCGCACAGGCCCAGGCTTGCGCGCAGTCGGCCGTGGCCACGTGCTACCGGCTAGGGCTCCATCGCACCTTGATCGAGGAGGGCGCCGGCCTGCACCCAATGCTGCTGCGCGCCGCCACGCATGGTGGCGCGGCGCTGGTCGACCATGTGCGCGCGCTGCTGGGCGAGTCGGGCGGTGTCTCGGCGCCAGCCATGGCCCCCGCGCCCGTTTCGACCGTTTCGACAGTTTCGACCGTTTCGACCGCTTTGCCCGCCTCACCCCCGCCGGCACCCGCCGCGCCGGTGCGCACCATCGCCGCCACGCCGGGACTCACCCGGCGCGAACAGGAGGTGCTTGCGCTGCTCGAACAGTCCATGTCGAACAAGCGGATTGCGCTGACGCTGAACATCAGCGTGCAGACGGTCAAGTGGAACCTCAAGAAGATCTTCGTCAAGCTGCAGGTGACCAGCCGCTACGAAGCCATCGTCGCGGCCCGCAAGCTCGCCACCTGCGAGCAGTGAGCCGGGCATCCTCGTTTCAAACACCCGAAGTCCAACCCTCAGGGAGACACAGCGCATGTATCAGCTCGACCATTTCTATATTGGCGGCCAATGGGTGGCGCCAGCGGCGGGCGCCGGCCGCTTCGACATCGTCAATCCGGCCACCGAGGCGGTGATTGGCCACGTGGCCATGGGCGGCGCGGCCGATGTCGATGCCGCCGTGGCGGCGGCCCGGGCGGCCTTCCCGGCCTGGTCGGCCACCACCCGCGAAGCCCGCGTGGACGTGCTGACGCGGCTGATCGCGCTGTACAAGACGCGCATGGACGATATCGCGCTGGCCATCCACCACGAGATTGGCGCGCCGCAATGGCTGTGCAAGGTCAAGCAGGCGCCGCTCGGCCTGCAGATGCTGGAGTCGGCGCTGGCCGCGCTGAAGGAAGCGGATTTCACGCGGCAGCTGGGCGGCACCGAGGTGGTCAGCGAGCCGATTGGCGTGGCCGCGCTGATCACGCCGTGGAACTGGCCGGTGACGACGATCGCCACCAAGGTGGGTTCGGCGCTGGCGGCGGGGTGCACAGTGGTGCTGAAGCCGTCGGAGCTGGCGCCGCTCGATGCGCGGATCTTCGCCGAGATCGTGCACGCAGCCGAGGTGCCGGCGGGGGTCTTCAATATGGTCTATGGCGATGGGCCGACGGTCGGCGCGGCGCTGTCGCGCCATCATGACGTCGATGTGATCTCGATTACAGGCTCCACGCGGGCCGGGATCGAGGTGGCGGCGGCTGCCGCCGGCACGGTCAAGCGCGTGCTCCAGGAGTTGGGCGGCAAGTCGGCCAACGTGATTCTGGACGATGCGGACCTGCGCGCGGCGGTCTCGGACGGCGTGATCAGCTGCATGATCAACTCCGGCCAGACCTGTGTGGCGCCTACGCGTATGCTGGTGCCGCGCCATCTGCACGAGCAGGTCGTGGCCATCGCGGGGGCCACGGTCGCCGCGCTGAAGGTGGGCGACCCGACGCAGCCCGACAGCAAGGTCGGTTCGATGGCCAACCGGGCCCAGTTCGAGAAGGTCCAGCGCCTGATCGGCATTGGCATCGAGGAGGGCGGGCAGGTGGTGGCGGGGGGTGTCGGCCGGCCCGAAGGGCTGGCGTCGGGCTATTTCGTGCGGCCGACCGTCTTCGCCAACGTCCGCAACGACGCCACCGTGGCGCGCGAGGAGATCTTCGGCCCGGTGCTGGCGATCATTCCTTATGACTCGGAGGAAGAGGCGATTGCCATCGCCAACGACACCGAATATGGGCTCGCCGCCTATGTCTGGTCGGGCGATCCGGCCCGGGCGCGCCGCGTGGCGGGACGTCTGCAGGCTGGCATGGTGCGGATCAACGGCGCCCAGCCGCACAGCGGCGCGCCATTCGGCGGATACAAACGGTCTGGCAATGGCCGCGAGTTCGGCAGCTACGGGCTGGCTGAATATATGGAAGTCAAGGCCATCGCGGCCTGACCGGCGCCTGCTCCGGGTCTGGCGCCGGCTGGCGTCGGGCCCGATCTGAGACAGGAGGCGCCGAAGATTTCTGTCCCGGCAATGCGCGTAGTCATTCCCGCGACATGGAATATGGGTATACGAGAACTAAAACAGATGCCCCGGGAAACGTTCCCAAAGCCATACATTATCAAGAGTGCAAAAAGCAGAAAGCCCCGCCAGTGGCGGGGCTTCCCAGGCAAGATATTGCCGGGCGCTTCAGGCGGTTATCAAACTGCCTGAATCTTCGTGGCCTGTTCGCCCTTCTGGCCCATTGCCTTGACGTAGCGGACCTTCTGGCCTTCCTTCAGCGACTTGAAGCCATTGCCTTCAATCGCCGAGAAATGCGCGAACAGGTCGTTGCCGCCTGCGTCCGGGGTGATGAAGCCGAAGCCCTTGGCGTCGTTGAACCACTTAACGGTACCGGTTTCCATATATCTTTCCAACCTTGAATTTCAGATGAGCGTAATCGCCCGACGAGGCATGATCTTCGCAACAGCCCGCGTCGAAAAATTCGTTAGAGGGCAGTGCGCATGCGAGGACCCATTCTGCCGGTTTTTTTTCGCGTGTCAATCGGACTAAGCCCCTAACGGTATTTCGGCATGCAAACAGCAGATATTAGAGTTTTCTACATCGAACACGGTTTTGTCTGACATCTCAACACCTTGGACGATGGTAAGACAGGGTTATCCGCATACCGAGTATCGATAGTCGGTACGAATTCGCGCGATTCCGTTCCGCCGGGCAGTTCGGTGGCCCCCTTCCCGCCATGGCGCCGAATGCTTCAAACTCCTGTACTCCATATGGACTATGGCATTTGGCGGAGGATGCCACGACAATTGCCGCCAATAGAAAACAACGTCGTCTGGACACCAGGCGGCGCGCGCCCAAGGCGCAATTTGAACGTAGAACGGGGATTTTCATGTCAATCGAGCCATAGCCTGGCCGACCGGACGTGCATGCGCGCGTCGCCAGGGTCGGCCTGCCTCGGTCCACATCGGCCCATATCCGGGCTGGACGGACTCCCGCCACAATTTTTCACAATCCATTCCCAGCGAATGCCCTAGCATCGCCCCTTGCCCGGCACATTAGGGAAAATCCCGTATCGATGGCCACGGGGACGGGCATCGCGCGGGCAGCGCCGCCAACGGCGCGCCCAAGGCATAACAGAAGAAGCGGATAACAGCCAGTGAAGCAAGTGCAACGTTCAATCCGGGGACTTTTCGGCCATGCCGGCGATGCCGGCCAGGCGCCGTCACGGGCCGCCGCCCCATGGCAACGCGCCATGGCGGTCGTGGCGGTGCTGGCGTCCGCGCTCGGCGTGGTGCTGGGCACGCTGACGCCTTCGACGGCGGTTCAGGCCCAGCCGGCGGCCGATCTGGCCCGGCCGGCCGCGCCCAACGTCGCCTTCCATTACGGCAGCAAGCCCCCCGTGGACGCCCTGCAGGCCTTCGACGTGGCCGTGGTGGAGCCCGACAGCGGCTTCGATCCGCGCCGCGTCTCCACGCCGCAGACGGCGTGGTTCGCCTACGTGAGCCTGGGCGAGGTGCTGCCCAGCCGGGCCTACTTCCCGGACATCCCCAAGAACTGGCTGGTGGGCAGCAACGACGCCTGGCAGGCACGCGTGGTCGACCAGGCCGCCGACGGCTGGCCGGCATTCTATGTCGACAAGGTCATCGCCCCGCTGTGGGAGCGCGGCTATCGCGGCTTCTTCCTCGATACGATGGATTCCTATCACCTCGTGGCCAAGACCGACGCCGAGCGCGCCCGGCAGGAAGCCGGCATGGTGCGTGTGATTCAGGCCATCAAGGCCCGCTACCCCGAGGCGCGGCTGTTGTTCAACCGGGGCTTCGAGATCCTGCCGCAGGTCCACAGCCTGGTCTACGGCGTGGTGTTCGAATCGCTGTTCCGGGGCTGGAACCAGGCGCAGGGCCGCTATACCGAGGTCAGCCAGCAGGACCGCGACTGGCTGCTGGCGCAGGCCCGCGTCATCCGCGAGCAGTACAAGCTGCCGGTCATTTCCATCGATTACTGCCCGCCGACCGGCCGCCGCTGCGCCCGTGACACCGCGCGCCGCATCCGCGCGCTCGGCATCACGCCGTACGTGACCGATTCCGGCTTGCAGACCGTGGGCGTCGGCCAGATCGAGGTCATGCCGCGCCGCGTGCTGGTGGTGCAGGAGAGCGAGCCCGGCGTGGCCATCGACAACACGGAAGGCGTGCGTTTCGTCTCCATGCCGATCAATTACCTGGGCTACCGGGTGGACTTCGCCGAGACGCGCGATCCGCTGCCCGAGATCGGCCCGGACCGCTATGCCGGCGTGGTGGTCTGGTCCAACGGCTATTTCACCCAGCAGCCCGGCCGTTTCCTGGCCTGGGTGGAAAAGCAGATCGCCCAGGGCGTGCCGGTGGTCTTCATGAACGGCTTCGGCGCTCCCGTGGCCGGCTCGCTGGCGCGTACGCTGGGGCTCAAGCCGGTGAAGGGGCGCGTTTCCGGGCCGGTGTCGATTGTGTCGAAGGACCCGATGGTGGGCTTCGAGATGCCGGTCGCCCCGGACCGCACGGAGGCCGTGCCGGTGCAGGTGCAGGACGGCGCCGCCAACACGCGGTCGCTGCTGCGCATGCGATCGGGCACGCTGACCTTCGACGCCGCTGCCATCACGCCATGGGGCGGATACGTCACAGGCCCATACGCGGTGCGCCAGAACGTGGCGACCGACCAGGACCGCTGGACCATCCAGCCGCTCCAGTTCCTGCGCGAGGCGCTGCGCCTGCCGCAGATGCCCGTCCCCGATTCCACGACGGAGAGTGGCCGCCGCCTGCTGACCATCCATATCGATGGCGACGGCTTTGCCTCCAAGGCCGAGATCCCCGGCGGCGGTTTTTCGGGCGAGGTGCTGTTCCGCGAGATCTTCGACAAATACCGCCTGCCGATGACGATGTCCGTGATCGAGGGCGAGGTGGGCAAGGCGGGCATGTACCCGAAGCTGACGGCGGAGCTGGAGCCGATCGCCCGCAAGATCTTCGCCCAGCCCTACGTGGAAGTGGCCAGCCACACCTATTCGCACCCGTTCGAATGGGGCCGCACCGTGCCCGGTCACGAGAACGACGCCCGGATCCAGGAGGGCGACGAGGCCTATCACCTGGCGATTCCCGGCTACAAGATGGACCTGAACCGCGAGATCGGCGGGTCGATCGACTATATCAACAAGGTGCTGGCGCCCCCGGGCAAGCCGGTGAAGATGGTGCTGTGGCCCGGCGACTGCCAGGCCCCGCCCGAGGCACTCAAGCTGACCGAGCAGGCCGGCGTGCTGAACATGAATGGTGGCGACACCATGATCACGCGCAGCAACCCGAGCTGGACCGCGATTGCGCCGCTGGGCATCCACAAGGCCGACAACACCTTCCAGGTCTTTGCGACCAACCAGAACGAGAACATCTACACCAACCTGTGGCACGGCCCGTACTACGGCTTCGAGCGCGTGATCGAGACCTACGAGCTGACCGAGAAGCCGTACCGCTTCAAGGCCGTGAACATCTACTACCACAGCTATTCGGGCACCAAGGTGGCGTCGCTGCGGGCGCTGCGCAAGGTCTATGACTACGTGCTCACGCAGCCGCTGCTGCCGATCCATTCCACCGACTATGTGCTCAAGGTCATCGACTGGCAGGGCATGGCCGTGGCGCGCGAGCTGGGCGAGGGCGCGAATGGTGAGAATGGTGAGATGGGCGCGCCGGCCGCCGGGGCCTGGGTGGTGCGGGGCGATGGCAACCTGCGCAACCTGCGCTGGAACGGCACGGGCGTGCCGGACGTGGCCACCGCGCGCGGCGTGACCGGCTCGTCGCCGGCGCCGGGCGGCGGCACCTATGTCCACCTCGATGGCGGCAATGCACGCTTTCAGATCGTGCCGGCCGCCACGCGCGCCGTGCCCGAGATCCCCGAGGCCAACGGCCTGGTGCGTGACTGGCAGCGCGACGGCCAGGTCACGCGCTTCCGTTTCAGCGGCTACTACAAGCCCTTCTTCCGGCTGGCCAACGCCGGCCAGTGCAGTGTGACGGTCGACGGCAAGCCCGTGGCCGGTGTGCGCGAGCGCAACACGCTGCGTATCGATACCCCCGCGGTGAATGATCCGATCCATGTCCAGCAACAAGTCGAAGTCCGCTGCGCCGGCTGAGCGCGAGCGGCTGTTGCCGCCCGCACTGGTCCTGACCTTCACCGCCATGGTGGGGGTGGGGCTGGCGCTGATGTTCCCGCGTGAAACGCTGCGCGAGCGCCTGCTCGGCCAGGGCCGCACCGTCGACGGCCTGACCGTGGCCTACCTCGAGGCGTGGTCGCGCGTGGCCCCCAACGACACCAGTTTCATGGGTGTGCTGGCGGAGCAGTACGCCCGCAGCGGCCGGCTCGATGACGCCGAGGCCATGCTCGCCCGCATGCAGGCGGTGCAGGGCGCGGACCTGAGCGGCCCGATCCTGCGCACCCGGATCGAGATCTCCCAGCAGCGCGCCTACGCGGCGCTGCCGGAGACGCCCGAGCGCGCGCGGCGGCTGGCGATGATGAACGACCTGCTGAAGGACGCCACCACGCCGGCGCAGATGCGCAAGTGGTCGCTCGCCGATCTGCAGGCGCTGGCCACGCAGTCGCGCCAGATCGGTGCGGCGGACCCGGCCGGCAAGCTGTTCCGCGAACTGGCCGTGCGTGACCCCGGCAACGCGGACTTCTACAACAAGCAGCTCGCCGGCATCGCGCTGGCCGGCGGCAACTATCGCGACTCCGCCCAGGCGCTGTTCGACGCCCAGGCGCGCGCCAAGAACCTGTACGAGCAGCGCACGCTGTTCCTGCAGGCGCTGCAGACGCTGCAATCGGGCAACCTGCTCGACGAGGCGCTGGCGGAAGCCGAGCGCCGCGGCGGCAAGCTGCTCGATGATGCCGAGGTGCTGCGCTACCTGACCAAGCTGGCGCTGGCGGCGGGCAAGCCCGAGGTGGCGGCGAAGTACGTGGAGCGGCTGCTGAAGCTGTCGGCCAACAAGCCGATGGGCGCGACGCTGCTCGCGCAGGCCCATCTGCGCCGTGTCTCCGACACCGAGCCGTGGCTGGCCCGCGAGGTGGTGTTCCTCGACGGCCCGCGCGGCGTGAAGCTGCGCGACAAGCTGGCGGCAGCCGGCGAACTTGGCGTGCGCCACGTGGCGGACACCGGCAATGTCTCGCAGGCCGACGCCCAGGCGGCGGCCAAGGCCGAAGTGGCGGCTGCGGCAGCCGAAGGCAAGGCGTTCAATGCCGACGACTACGATCTCGCCTATCGCGTGTTCCTGGCCGCCGGCAAGCTCGACCAGGCGCAGCGCGTGGCGCAGACCGCCGTGCAGAAGCTGCCGAACGAGCCGGTCTGGCGTGAGCGGCTGGCGCAGGTGGCCGAATGGAACCGCCAGCCGATGATCGCGCTGCAAAGCTGGCTCCAGTACGCCCAGGCCACCAACGACGAGCGCGCGTGGAACAACGTCATGCGGCTGGCCCCGGGCCTGTCCGACGACCGCGCCTATCTGGCGGCGCTGCGGCACCGCGCCGGCGACCTGAAGACCATCGACGAGGTGGTGGCTGCCTACGAGCGGCTGGGCGAGCCCGAGGCCGGCATGGCCTTCCTCGATTCCCTGAGCAGCGGCCCGCACGCCCGCGAGGTGATGGAGCGTAACGCGCAGCTGGCCGAGCGCGCAGGCCGCGACGGCCGTGCCTTCGAGCTGTACGGCCAGCTGCAACAGCGCTTCGGCCCCCGGCCCGAGTACGCGCTCAAGCGCGCCAATATGCTCTACGTGGGTGGCCGGCTGACGCAGGCCATGGACGCGATGCTGCCCGCGCGCGCCAAGGCCGGCCCGCGCGACCTGCTGTACTGGCGCACCTACACGGACCTCGCGCGGCTGACGCAGCGCGACGACCTGCTCGCGGACGGCTACCGCCAGATGATGATCGCGGTCAGCAACACGCACGACGACCATTGCATGACGATGCCGCCCGGCGCCGCGCGCAACGACTGTCTGGCCGAAGTGCGCGATACCGAGGAAGCCGATTTCTCGAACCTGATCCAGTACTACGACAAGACGCCGATCGATGCCGGCCGGATTGCCGAGGCCGGCTGGCGCAAGGGCGGCAAGCGCGAGCAGCTCGAACTGGCTATCTATTACTACACCCGCGCCCATGCCTACGTGCGCGTGGAGCGGCTGTTCGCCAGCCTGACGCCGGAGCAGAAGCGCGACGCCGAAGGATCGGCCACGTTCCTGATGCGCCGCGCCGAATACTGGCGCCTGACCGGCGACCGCGAGCACGCGCTGGCCGACCTGCGCCACGCGGTGGGCCAGCCCGATGCGGACAGCGAGACCTTCGCCGCGCTGCTGTGGGCGCTGGTCGACATGGGCACGGACAGCGAAGTGCGCGCCGTGATGCTGCGCCTGAAGCCCGAGGCCGAGGACGATCCCGGTCTCTGGGGCGCCTACGCCGCCGGCGCCATGCGCTTCCAGGACGGCCGCACGGCGCTGCACTACCTGCACAAGATCCAGATGGGCAAGAGCGCCGATCCGCTCTGGCTGGGCCTGCTGGCCGATGCGTACGAGGCCATTGGCCAGACGCAGATGGCGTGGCGCATCCGCAAGCAGGCGTGGATCGACCTTCACAAAGCGTGGTCGCCTGCCGGGCTGCAGGGTGCCGATGCACCGCAGGCCGGCGAGGAGGACGACGCGGCCACTGACCCCGAAGACGAGGAAAACGCGCAGGGCGCCCCGGCGCGCGCGGACCTGCGCCGCCAGACGGTGGCGCTGGGTCAGGTGTTCGCGTCGGGCGATGTCTCGCGCAGCCTCGTCATCGAAATGCTGCGCCGCGACCGCGCGGAAGTGGCTGCGCGCCGTCAGTCGCCGGGGGATCTGCCGTCGGTCACCGGTGCGTCGAAGCTAGGCGAGGTGCCGGGCCTGCCGCCGCTGGTGGTGGCGCCGCCGGCCGAACTGACCGAGCGCGAGCGCCGTCGCCAGAGCCTGATCTCGGCCGCCAGCCGCGAGGTGGCGCTAGCCTGGGCGATGTCGTCGGAGTCGAACGAGCTGGCCCGCGCGTGGCTGGCGCGGCAGTACGTCAAGACGCTCCAGCGGCCGGCGTACGCCGAAGTGTCGATCGCGCTCGACAACAACGACCTGAACGCGCTGGACCGCATCATGGAGCGCCAGGCGGGCCGCGTGCCCGTGGCGAGCCAGATCGAGGCCAATCGCCAGCTTGACCGCATCTCGGCCGCGCAGACCCAGGCGTTCGAGACCCAGGAGCTGGCCCGCACCGACGACACCCTGCAGGAGACCCTGCAGGATGCGCTGCTGTTCAACGCGCAGGCCATCGAGCCGCGCGTGACCTTCCAGCACCAGAAGCCGCTCGAATACTTCGAATACAGCCTGGGCGCCGGTGCCCGGCTGTGGGACGGCTACGCGGTGGGCCTGCGCGGCGTGTTCCGCGACCAGCGCAGCACCGATCCGACCCAGCTGGCCAACGTGCCGGCGGGCGACCGCCGCGCCGAGCTGACGCTGGACTACCGCGACTCGCAGAAGCGCTGGCTGGTAGGCGTGGGCCGCCGCGACGGCCTGGAGAGCTTCACCACCGCGCGCATGACCGGCCAGTGGAATCTGGAAAGCCGGGTGTCGTTCACGACGCTGGCCGGCTACAACCAGCAGGCCGACGAGTCGTCGCAACTGCGCGTGGGCGGCATGAAGGATGTGCTGGGCGCCGGCGCCACGTGGCGGCTGGGCCTGCGCGAGTTCATCAGCGGACGCTTCGAGTACAGCCATTTCTACGGCCAGGACCGCAGCGCGCTGGGCCATGGCCTGCTGTTCGACGTGGAGGCCGGCTACCGCATCCGCACGCAGTATCCGGACTACACGGTGCGCGCCGTGGCCACGCGCGGCATCTACACCCGCAACAGCGGCACGCTCACGCCGGCCCTGCAGCGGCTGATGCCGGCCGATGACGACGAGGCGAACACCGCGTTCTACATGCCGCAGAGCTTCACGCAGACCGGCGTGCTGTTCGGCTTCGGTACCGACCTGCTCGCCGAATACACGCGCAAGTGGCGGCCGTTCGCGGAGGTGGGGGCGCTGTACGACTCGCGCGCCGGCCACAACTTCCACGGGCAGGCAGGCCTGGCCGGGTCGGTGTTCGGCAACGACCACCTGGCGCTGTATATCTCGCACGACACCGCGGCCCGCACCAGCGGGACGCCGCTGACCGAGGTCGGCCTGCGCTATCGCTGGCTGTACTGACGATTGACGACGAAGGTTTTCAAGGTAAACGAGGGGAATCCCATGAAAAAGACAATGACTGGCAAGGGCCGCATCGGGCGGATGGCAGCATGGATCGGTGCCGTTGGCGCGGCACTGTGGCTGGCGGGTTGCGCGGTGACGGATGTGGGCCGTGCGCCGCAAATGTCGCCCGGCGACACGGTGGCGGTGCTGCCGATTGTCAACTACACCGAGACGCCGCAGGCCGGCCTGCGCGCCGAAGCCATCGCCGAATCGCTGCTGAAGACCGGCGGCATCGCCAACCTGAAGCGCTACCCGGCCTCGCTGAACCCGGAAACGCTGTTCGAGCCGGCCGAGCGCGAGTCGGTGGGCAAGGCGCTGGAATGGGCCCGGGGCGAGCGCGCCCGCTACGCGCTGACCGGCGCGGTGCAGGAATGGCGCTATAAAGTCGGCGTGGATGGCGAACCGGCAGTGGGCATCTCGCTGCAACTGATCGACGTGGCCAGCGGCCAGGTGGTGTGGTCGGCCACGGGCAGCGACAGCGGCTGGAGCCGCGCCTCGCTGTCGGGCACCGCGCAGAAGCTGCTGCGCCGCCTGCTGGCACCGCTGATGCAGGGTTGATCGCGTTTTCGGACGCTGTAGAAAAGGACAGGTGACACGCGTGGGGAATTCTGCGGAAAAAAGGCGCCAGGGGCAGGGGATCGGCCTCGGCGGGCGCTATGCGCGCTGGCTGGCGCCCGCGGTGAGCGGGCCGGCTGCGGTGCTGGAGTTGATCGCCACGATGGTGGTCGCGATGGGGCTGGCCTATCTGGTGCTGCCGCAGAACCCGCTGCTGCTCGGCATGGGCTTTCCCTGGGCGTGGCTGCTGCCGGTGATCCTGGCGCTGCGCTATGGCACGCTGATCGGCGTGGGCTCGGTGCTGATGCTGCTGGGCGGCTGGTTTGTCTTCGAAGCGCTTGGCAGCTACACCAGCGCGTTCCCGCGCATGTTCTTCCTGGGCGGGCTGCTGCTGGTGCTGATCTCGGGCCAGTTCGGCGATGTGTGGGGCACGCGGCTGGCGCGCGCTCGCGCCGTCAACCGCTATCTGGACGAGCGGCTGGCCGCGCTGACCAAGAACCACTACCTGCTGCGCATTTCCCACGCGCGGCTGGAGAACGACCTGCTGGCACGCCCGACCACGCTGCGCGACACGCTCTCGCAGATGCGGGCCGTCGCCATGGGCGACGCGGCCCGGGGTGGGGTGGACCAGCCCGAGACCACGCTGCCCGGCGCGCAGCCGATGCTGCAAGTGGTGGCGCAGGCCTGCCAGATCGAAGGCGCGGCGCTGTTCGCGTGTGATGGCGAGCGCATCTCGCCGCAGGCCGCCGCGAGCATCGGGCCGGCCTTCGAACTGAACCTGGACGACCCGCTGGTGCGCCATTGCCTCGACACGCGCGAGCTGGCCCACCTGCGTTCCTCGGGCCTGCAGCAGGACGCCGAGACCCGCTACGTGGCCGTGGCGCCGGTGCTGGCCGGTTCCGACCGCCTGATCGGCGTGCTGGTGGTGGAGCGCATGCCGTTCCTCTCGCTGACCTATGAAAACCTCCAACTGCTGATGGTGCTGATGGGCTACTACGCCGATGGCGTGGAGCACGGGCAGGCCACGCACGGCATCCAGGCGCTGATGCCGGCGATTCCGTACGCGTTTGCGCTCGACTACGCGCGGCTGTCGCGGCTGCGCCAGGAAACCGGCGTCGAAAGCTCGGTGGTGGCGCTGGTGTTCGACCTCGACGAAGCCCGCGACGCGCTGTTCGAACAGGTGGTGCGCAGCCGCCGGGCGCTGGACGTGGCCTGGCCCGCGCGCAGCCCGCGCCAGCGCGCCATGCTGACGCTGATGCCGCTGTCCGACAGCCAGGCCGTCTCGGCCTATCTGGTGCGGATCGAAGACATGCTGCGCGCGCAGTTCGGCACCGATTTCGCCACCTCGCACATCGGCGTGTACTCGCTGACCGTGCCGGCCACCGGCGCCGAAGACGCGCTGGTGCGGCTGTTGCAGCGTTGCCAGATCGATGGCGCCACGGCGACCGATGCCACGGCGCCGCGCTCGGTGGCCCCCGGCGTGGTAGCTGGCGCCGCCGGCAACAACGCTCCGGTGCCGGCTTCGGCCGGCACGCAGGCGGGCTGACGCATGGGCAAGCTGACCTTCGGCGGCACCGCCTTCCAGATCGCCGCGCTGGCGCTGCTGTTTCAGGGCGGCACGGGCCTGCCGCTGCTGCTGGCATTTTTCGCCCTGCAGGCGGCGGCCTCCGGGTTGCTGGGGCTGGCGCTGTGGCGTCTGCTGCCGCGCCGCTTCCGCGCGCCGTTTGCGTGGACCTACGCCTACCTCGCCGCGTTCTGCTTCTTCGTGCCGCTCGGCGGCACGCTGGTCTGCCTCGGCAGCCTGCTGTTCGCGCGGCTGTTCCCGGGCCGGCGCGATGCGTCCGGCATTGCCTCGGTAGCGCTGCCGGCCTTCGTCACCCACCTGATCCAGCGCGTGACGCACGGTGGCGGGGCGCGCCTGCGCGCGCAGCTTGGCAATACCCGCGCGCCGCTGCCGGAGCGCATGAACGCGCTGGTGGCCATGCAGTCGATGCCCACGCGCACGGCCAGCCCGGTGCTGCGCGAACTGCTGGCCGATAGCACGGACGATATCCGCCTGCTCGCCTACGGCATGCTCGACGGCGCCGAGAAACAACTGACGCAACAGATCTTGGCCGAACTGCCGCGCCTGGAAGCCGCCGACACGCCCCAGGCGCGCGGCGAGATCAACAAGCGGCTGGCCGACCTCTACTGGGAACTGATCTACCAGAACCTGGTACAGGGCGATGTCTACCGCTATACCGCCAGCCAGGTGGAGCGCTACGCCAGCGCCGCGCTGGAGACCGACGACACCAACGCCGCGCTCTGGTACATGCGCGGCCGGCTGGCGCTGACGCGCAATGCGCCGGCCGAGGCGCGCGCGTGGCTCACGCGGGCCGAGTCGCTTGGCTTCGCGCGTGAGCGCGTGCTGCCGCTGCTGGCGGAAGCCGCCTACCTGGAACGCGACTACGCCGCCGTGCATCGCCTGATGGCGGCTTTCGACAGTCCTTCGCCGCTCCCACTGGTGCGGCCCCTGTTGCGGTACTGGCAATCATGAGTGAAATACTGGTCAAGGGAACGTCCGCCGACGTCATGCTGCTGCTGGAAGGCACGTTCCCGTATGTGAGCGGGGGCGTGTCCAGCTGGGTCAACCAGATGATCCGCGCTTTCCCGGACATCCGCTTCGGCATCGTCTTTATCGGCAGCCGCCGGCAGGACTATGGCGAGATGGCCTACGCGCTGCCGGACAACGTCGTGCATCTGGAAACCCATTTCCTGTACGACTTTCCGCCGCCGCCGATGGTGCACGGCAGCGCGGGCGACCCGAAGGCTTTTGAGAAGTCCGACGCGCTGCACGAAATGCTGCGGGAGCCCGGCAAGGAACAGGAGGCGGGGGAGCTGATCCGCGAACTGATGCCGGCGCTGCGCGAGGGCGGGGCGCTGTCGGAAGATGCCTTCCTCTACAGCCGCCGCGCCTGGCAGACGATCACCGAGCAGTATCGGCAGTTCTGCACGGACCCGTCGTTCACGGACTACTTCTGGACCATCCGCATCATGCACAAGCCGCTGTGGCAGCTGGTGCGGATTGCCGACTCGCTGATCCCGGCGAAGATGTACCACACGGTGTCCACCGGCTACGCGGGCTTTCTGGGCGCGATGCTGCGCTACCGCAGCGGGCGGCCGCTGCTGGTGTCCGAGCACGGCATCTATACGAAGGAACGCAAGATCGACCTGTTCCAGAGCCAGTGGATCCGGGACAACCGCAACATCTTCGAGCGCGACATCTCCCAGATCAGCTACTTCCGCGAGCTGTGGGTGCGTTTCTTCGAGACGCTGGGCCGGGTCTGCTACGACGCCGGCGATGAGATCGTGGCGCTGTACGAGGGCAACCGCCGCCGCCAGGTGGCCGATGGCGCGGTGGAAACCCGCACGCGCAATATCCCGAACGGCATTAACCTGCCGCGGCTGTCGGCGCTGCGCACGCAGCGGGCGCCGGGCGTGCCGCCGGTGCTGTGCCTGATCGGCCGCGTGGTGCCGATCAAGGACATCAAGACCTTTATCCGCGCGATGCTGACCGTGGTGCGCGAGTATCCGGACGCCGAAGGCTGGATCGCCGGCCCCGAGGACGAGGATCCCGAGTACGCGCAGGAATGCCGCAGCCTGGCGGAAAGCCTGGGGCTCGGCCAGAAGGTCAAGTTCCTCGGCTTCCAGAAGATCGACGAACTCCTGCCGAAGGTGGGCGTGCTGATCCTCAGCTCGATCTCGGAGGCGCTGCCGCTGGTGGTGCTCGAGGGCTTCGCGGCGGGCGTGCCGTGCGTGACGACTGACGTGGGCTCGTGCCGCGAACTGATCTTCGGCCTGCCGGGCGAGGATGCAGCGCTGGGCGCGGCGGGCGGCGTGGTCCGTATCGCCGATCCGGCCGCACTGGCTGGTGCCGCGCTGGAACTGCTCACCGACCCGCCGCGCTGGCAGGCTGCCCAGGCGGCCGGCATCGCCCGGGTGGAGCGCTACTACACGCAGGAACAGATGGTGGGCAGCTATCGCACGTTGTATGCGTCGCTGATGGACAAGCCCGATCACGCGGGGCGCACGGATGGGGTCGCGCCCGCCGGCAATCCGGCAAAGTGCCCCGTGCACGGAGGACGCTGACATGGCCGGGATTGGTTTCGAACTCCGCAAGATGCTCCGGCGCGACAGCCTGTCCGGCATGCTGAGCGCCTACGCCTACGCCGGCGTGATCAGCTCCGGGCCGTGGGTGCTGTCGATCCTCGGCATCCTGCTGATCGGCCTGCTGAGCATCGGCTTCGTGATTCCGGGGATGCTGATCACGCAATTCCAGGTGTCGGTGACCTACCTGATTGCCTGCAGCCTGATCCTGACCGGGCCGATGCAGCTGTCGTTCACGCGCTTCACCTCCGACCGGCTGTTCGAGCGGCGCGACCACCTCGTGCTGTCGAACTACCACGCGGTGGCGCTGCTCTCCACCGGGCTGGCCGGCGCCATCGGCGTGGGCTGCGCGGTCTGGGCGTTCCCGGAGCAGTCGGTGCTGTACCGGCTGCTGATGATCGCGGGCTTCGTGATCATGAGCAATATCTGGATCGCGGCGATCTTCCTGTCGGGCATGAAGCAGTACAAGGCCATCGTGTGGACGTTCTTCGTCGGCTACACGATCACGGTGCTGGGCGCGCTGGCGCTGCGCTCGCGCGGGCTGGAGGGGCTGTTGGCCGGCTTCGTGGTGGGGCAGCTCTGCCTGCTGGTGGGCATGATCACGCTGATCTACCGCAACTACACCAGCCAGCGCTTCATGTCGTTCGAGGTGTTCCAGAAGCGCTACGCCTATCCGAGCCTGGTGGCCATCGGCCTGTTCTACAACCTCGGCATCTGGATGGACAAGTTCATGTTCTGGTACGCGCCGTCCACGGGCCAGCAGGTGATCGGCCCGCTGCACGCGTCCATCATCTACGACATCCCGGTGTTCCTGGCCTACCTCGCCATCATCCCGGGCATGGCCGTGTTCCTGGTGCGTATCGAGACCGATTTCGTCGAGTACTACGACGCGTTCTACAACGCGGTGCGCGGCGGCAGTTCGCTCGAGCACATCGAGGACATGCGCAACACGATGGTCCAGACCATCCGCCTGGGGCTGTACGAGATCGTGAAGGTGCAGGCCATCGCGGCGCTGCTGCTGTTCGTGGTCGGGCCGTGGGTGCTGCGGCTGCTGGGCATCTCCGAGCTGTACCTGCCGCTGCTCTATGTCGACGTGATCGGCGCGAGCTTGCAGGTGGTGCTGCTCGGCGTGCTCAACATCTACTTCTACCTGGACCGCCGGCGCGAGGTGCTGCTGCTGACCGGGACCTTCGTGGTGCTGAACTTCGTGCTGACCCGGCTCACGCTGGAGCTGGGCCCGGCCTGGTATGGCTACGGGTTCGCGGTGTCGCTGCTGATCGTGGTGGCGCTGGCGCTGTACCTGCTGGACCGCAAGCTGGAGCGCCTGGAGTACGAGACCTACATGCTGCAGTAGGGCGGAGCGGGCAGGGGAGGGTTGTTGTAGCTTTTACACGCGACGGGGCGCTTGCGTGCGCCTCGCTAGCCATCGTTTCAAACGTGCCGGCCCAATGTGGCCCAATGTGGCCCAATGGCTGCGCTTGCCGCGCGCCATCCCCCGCCGTCGCGGCGGCGCCGCAACACTGGTGCATGCCCCCCGAACGGAGCCTCGACGCGCCATCGTGCGTTTGGGTAACATGACGCGGCCGCGCCACACATCGGCGGTAGTCATCAGAGGGATGTATGAGAATTGCCTCCGTGGAGGACGACCCCAGCCAGGCCGCACAGATCCGACAACTGCTCGAGGAGGCCGGCTTTACCTGTACGAGCTTCGCCGCCGGATCGGATTTCCTGCGCGCGCTGCGCGACCAGGTATTCGACCTGCTGGTCATCGACTGGCAACTGCCCGACATGAGCGGCTACGAAGTCGTGAACTGGGTGCGCCAGCATGCCGGCCGGCTGCCGCCCATCCTGTTCCTGACCAGCCGGATCGATGAATCCGACATCGTCGCCGGCCTCGCCGTGGGCGCCGACGACTACCTGGCCAAGCCGGTGCGCCCCGCCGAATTCGTGGCCCGGGTGCGTGCGTTGCTGCGCCGCGCCTATCCGGCGGTGCCTCATGACGATCAACTGCTGCGCCAGGGCCGCTATGTAGTGGATGCGCGCCGTCGATCCATCACGCTGTCGGGCACGCTGGTGGAACTGTCGCCGCGCGAGTTCGACCTCGCGCTGTTCCTGTTCCGCAATATCGGCCGGCTGCTTTCGCGCGAGGTGATCGAGCAGGCCGTCTGGGGCCGCGCCATGGAGGCCGGCTCGCGCACGCTGGACACCCATATCTCGCGGCTGCGCATCAAGCTGGAGATGCGGCCCGACAACGGCGTGCGGCTGATGTCCGTCTACTCGCACGGCTACCGGTTCGAGGAGGCCAGCACGCTGGCCGCCGGGCAGCCTGATGCGTAGCCAGGCGCCGCCGTTGCCCCGGTATCTCGACGGCCTCGAGAACCTGCCCGAGGCCACGGTGATCGTCGATATCGACGGTGGCATCCTCGTGGCGAACCGCCGCGCGGTGGCGCTGGCGCCTGCCATGCTGTCCGGCATCGAGGATCTGGCGGCGGGCGCATCCCTCGATTTCCCTGATTTCCCCGAAGATGCCTATGGCGGCCTCGCGCCGCCGGGCCTGCCGGACCTGATCGAAGCGCTGTTCCCGGTGCCGGGCCCCGGCCTCGCCTACTGGGACGGGCTCTGCGCGGTGCTGGATTCCCACGCCCCGGTCATGTCGTCCGACGATTCCCAGGGCGTGGAACTCGCCACCGAGGACGATCGCCGCTTCCTGCTCCACGGCGCGCCGCTGCAGGGCGAGGCGGGCTGCCCGCCCGGGGCCATCGTCAGCCTGATCGACATCACCACGGTGCGCCGCGCCGAGCGCCAGCGCGCCCAGATGCTGCATTTCCTGTCGCACGACATGCGTTCGCCCCAGGCGTCGATCCTGGCGCTGATCGACATGCAGTCGCGGCCCAACCGCGCGCTGCCGCCGGAGGTGCTGCTGGCCCGCATCGCCGAGCACGCTCACCGCACGCTGGCGCTGGCCGATGACTTTATCCGGCTGGCGCAGGCCGACTCGGAGCGGCTGGAATTTGCCGAGGTGGAGCTGACCGGGCTGGTGCTGGATGCCACTGACGAACTCTGGGCGCTGGCCAAGGCGCGCGGCATCGAGCTGCAACTGAGTCTGGAGGCGGAGGGTGAGACCCTGCGTGCCGCGCCGGTGCTGCTGGTGCGCGCCATCGCCAATCTGGTCAGCAATGCCATCAAGTTCGGGCCGCCGGGCAAACCGGTGTCGGTGCGACTGCGGCGCATGGGGCCGTTCCTGGCGGTGGCGGTGTCGGATTCCGGCCCTGGGATTTCCTACGCGGATCAGGCACGCCTGTTCGAACCGTTCCGCCGCGTGCATGCGCCGGGCGCCGATGCGCCGGGCGGCAGCGGGCTGGGGCTGGTGTTCGTGAAGACCGTGGCAGAGCGGCACGGCGGCCGCGTCATGGTGGACAGCGCCGCCGGCGCCGGGGCCACCTTCACGCTGTTGCTGCCGTTGCGCCGCCGCGCCGGCTGATCCGGCCGCGCCGACACAATTGTTGGCAATCGGCAGAGCCGAACTTGCCTACGATGGGTGGGGCCACGGACTCCGCATCCGAGGCTTTAGTGTCCGCGCTGGCCTCGGCGCGGACACGGCTTTTTTTACTTCGCCATCCCCGGTGCAGGCGCCGGCGTGGCGGCCGGCACCGGTGGGGTGGGTTCGGGCTTGGCGCCGTCGGCGTCCGGCTTGGCCGATGCATCGGGGGAAGCCGGCGTATCCGGCTTGATCCGCTTCGGCACGTCCGAAGGCGTGCCCTCATCCTCATCGTCATACGACGGCAGATCGTCGCCGCCCTGGCCCAGCAGGTAGCGGCGGCGCTGCAGATAGCCATCCCGCACGAAGGAATACTTGTCCAGCGCCGCCAGCGAGAGCAGGTCCGTCGCGCCGAGCAGGTTCGTCCGCACGTTCACCACGTTGAGCGCGAACAGCGAATTGCGCCATGCCGGGTCGAGGTAGTGCGCTGGGTCGAGGTAGAAGCTGCCGGCCAGCCCGATGCCATCACGCACCGTGCTCGGCCCGAACAGCGGCAGCACGATGTACGGCCCCTGCGGAAAGCCCCACACGCCCAGCGTCAGCCCCAGATCCTGCGAATGGCGCTCGATGCCGGCTGCCGTGGCGATGTCGATCAGGCCTCCGATGCCAAGCACCGAGTTGATCGCCACGCGCATCAGCGTCTCCGCCGCGGCGGTGCCCTTGCCTTGCAGCAGGTTGTTGGCGAAGTTGCCGACGTCGGCGAGGTTCGAATAGAAGTTGGTCACGGCCAGCCGCACCGGCTCGGGCGTCACGGCCTTGTAGCCCTTGGCGACGGGCACGGCCACGTACTGGTCCACCGTGTCGTTGACCTTGAAGGTCACGCGGTTCATCGGCTCGAGCGGATCGTCGGGGTTGGCTTGCGGACCGGAGGCGCAGCCCGTGATCAGGGCGGAGAGGGCGGTAGCGGCCAGCACGCTGGCGATCCGCGAGCGGCCCATCGAGCGGGGAACAGAGGGGGAAACCGGAAGATGGCGGGCGCCGGGCATGAGCGGGAGACGGGAGAGCATGGTGAGACGGTTGGTCTTTCTTGATTTCTTGTGGTTATGGGGGCCGGCCGCCGGTACTTCAAGGGCGGCGGCAGGCAACAATACCGCATCACCGCCACTTACCGCCTGGTATTCCCGTTGTCTGCCCCATGGTGGTTATCGGCGGAATTCCCCAGCGTCGTAGCCACCGTCAAGGGGGGTAGCGAGGGGCCGAGCGGGTCATGGCGCCCCACCGGCGCCCGGCGCGGCCGGCCCATCAGGATCGGCTGGAAGAACACCGCGCCCGCCAGCGTGGTCACCAGCGCCAGCGCCAGCAGCTTGCCCATGCTCGCCGTGCCCGGGTGGTGCGACAGCCAGAGGCTACCGAACGCCGTGGCCGTGGTGGCGGCGCTGAACAGCACCGCATGCGTCAGGCTCGATTGCAGCAGCTTGGTCTTGCCGTTGCGCCACGCAATCACGTAGTAGATCTTGAACGCGACGCCGATGCCGAGCAGCAGCGGCAGCGCAATCACGTTGGCGAAGTTCAGCGCGATGCCGAACACCACGCACAGCTCCAGCGTGACGATGCCGGACACCAGCAGCGGAATCAGCGTGCGCAGCACGTCGCCGATGCGCCGCAGCGTGATCCAGAGCAGCACCGTGATCGACAGCACGGCCCATAGGCCAGCATGGCTGAACGCGGTCATGATCGTGTCCGCCGAACCGCGGATCGCGATCGGGCCGCCCGTGGCATCGGGCTGCACGCGGGCCATCACGTCCAGGAAGTGGTCGAGCGCGGCGGCGCGCGCGGCCTCGTTCTTGACGCCTGGCGGTGGCAGCTTGGGCGTAACGCTGAGCAGCGCCTTGCCGTCCGGGGCCAGCCAGTCGCGCAGGAGTTCAGGCGGCAGGGTCTGCTGCGACACCGGCTCCGGCTGCAGCGAACGTTGCAGCGTGGCCAGCGCAAGCCGCAGCGGCAGGGCGATGGCGCGCTCGGCACGATCGCGCGTGGCGGGTTCGGCATCGGACAGCTTCTTCAGGGAACGCGACAGATGCGCGGCGGCTTCCGCGCCCGGGCCGGGATGATCGAGCGCGGCCAGGTCGAGCTGGCGCGAGGCGTTGCGCAGTGATGCCACGCGCCGCACATCGTCAGCCGGCGCGGATGGGGATTGCGTCAGCGCCGGCATCATCGTCTTCGCCAGCCCGGCGATGATCGCCAGCTTCGGCGCCTGGTCGTCAGGGATGAAGGTGCGCAGCGTGACCACGCGCTCCACCTCGGGCAGGGCCTTGAGCTTGTCGGCGGTGCGCTGGGCGGCGGCCAGGGACGGGGCCAGCACCTTCACGTCGTCGGTGCCGGCCTGCGGGGCATCCTTGAGCGCCAGCAGCGTGGACATCGACTCGGAATGCGGGTCCTTCAGGTGCAGCGGATCGAAATCGAACTTCAGGTGCGGCAGCAGCGGGGCGCCGCCGATGATCAGCACCAGCACGCCCACCAGCACGCCCTTGCGATGGCGCTCGAAGAACGCATCGGCCGGGGCCAACCAGCCGAAGCCGGGCAACTCGGCTTCGCCCTTGGGGCGCAGCACGCGGATCAGGGCCGGCAGCAGCGTGAACGTGGTGGCGTAGGCGATGAACATGCCCACGCCGGCGATCTTGCCCAACTCCGCCACGCCCCGGTAGTCGGTGGGCAGGAAGCAGAAGAACGCGGCGGCAGTGGCGGCGGCGGCCAGCGTCAGCGGCGTGCCGACGTCGCGCGCGGTCAGCCGCAGGGCTTCGTCGAGGTCGTCGTGCTCGTGCCGCTCGGCACGGTAGCGCACGCCGAACTGGATGCCGAAGTCCACCCCCAGCCCGACGAACAGCACGGCGAACGCCACCGAGATCATGTTCAGCGCGCCCACCATCATCAGGCCCAGCGCGGCCGTCATCAGCAGGCCGGCCACCAGGCTGGCCAGCACGGCCACGATCAGGCGCGCGGAACGCAGCGCCATCCAGAGAATGCCGATGACCACCACCAGCGTGAGCAGGCCGTTGAGCACGGCACCTTCGCTCACGGATGCGAATTCGTCGTCCGCCAGCGGCTGCGGGCCGGTGAGACGGACGGCGGCGCCATAGCGCTGGTCGAGCTTGAGATCGGCGGCGGCGCGACGGATGGCCTCGCTGGCGCCGGCGCCGGCCTTGAGGTCGCTGAAGTCGAGCACCGGCGACAGCGTGACGAAGCTGAACGCCCGGCCATCGGCATTAGGCTTCAGGCTGTCGTCGACCAGCCCCATCCAGGACAGCGCCACGGGTTTGTTGGCCAGCACGCCGTCCACGGTGGTGGCGCTGGCCGCCAGCAGCTTCTCCATATCGCCCAGCTTGATCTGGCCCAGTTGCAGCGGCAGGGTCAGCGTGGTGGTCAGCAGGTCGGACAGCCCACGCAGCGTGGGGTCATGGGCGAGGTTGTTGATCAGCGGTCGCGCCTGGGTGAGCTTGGCGGCCATGTCGTTGACCGAAGCCGTATCGGCGAACAGCAGGCCGTTGTGCTCGAAGAAGGCGCCCGCGCCGGGCTGGCCTACTGCGCGGAAGCGCTGCGGCTGCTGGCGCAGGGCGTCGGCCAGCTCGTTGGCGGCGGCGTCGGCCAGTTCCTTGGCCGGGGCCTGCACCACGGCCAGGATCATTTTGTCGCGCTGCGGAAACGCGTCGCTGATGGCCGCGTCGTTCTGCGCCCACGGCGCGTCGGACTCCAGCAGGCGGCTGATATCGGTATTGATGGCGAAGTTGCGCGCCATGTAGACGCCGCTGGCAATGGTGAGCAGCAGCGAGACGCCGATCACGGTCCAGGCGCGAACGGTGGAAAACTTGACGATACGGGTCAGCGTGGATCTGATCATTTGCGTGGGGTTCTGGCACCCGGCCCGGCCGGGGCGCACGGAGGCGGCAGCCCGGAGTATAGCCGCTGGCAGCGGCTTCTCCGCACCCGCCGCGGTCCGGCCGCGCCGCGATCCGCTATATACTGGGCCGACTGGCCCTGTGGTCGATTATCCCTGCATCGGAGACTCATGAACCGACAATTTCCCAGCGCCATCATTGCTCCCGCGATTGCCCCCGTTGCCGTGGCGATTGCGGCCGTAGCGATGATCGGCACCGCGCACGCCCAGACGTCACCTGACAAGCTCGTGCAAACCGCCGTCGAAGGCGTGATTGCCAAGATCAAGGCCGATCCCGAGACGCGCAGCGGCGATCTGGCAAAAATTACCGCCGTCGTGCAGCGTGAGTTCCTGCCTTACACGGATTTCGGCCGCACCACCCGCCTCGCGGTCGGGAATGCCTGGAAGCAGGCTACCCCTGAACAGCAAAAAACACTCCAGGAGCAATTCACGGCCCTGCTGGTGCGCAGCTACGCGGTTTCGCTCTCGCAACTGCGTGACCAGAGTCCCAAATTTACCTACAAGCCGGCCAAGGCTGGCAGCAGCGCCAACGACTCCGTGGTGGCCACCCGCGTGCTGAACAATGGCGACGAGATGCTGATCGACTACCGCCTCCAACGCGGCAACGACGGCTGGAAAATCTACGACATCAATATGATGGGCGCGTGGCTGATCGAGGTGTACCGCAAGCAGTTCGCCGACATCGTCGCCCGCGACGGCGTGGACGGCCTGATCAAGTATCTGACCAATCACAACGCCCGGGCGGCAGCTTAATCGTCCCAAACAAAAAATGAAGCCGATTTGGCTACAAACGTAGTCAAATCGGCTTCATTCATTTGGAGCGTGTGCCCCGGCCGCCATCGCCGGGGTGAGTTCAGGCGCTCAATGCGTCGCTTGCACGGCTTCGGCGCGGCTGCCCTGAGCCTTCTTCAGGTTGCCGATCTCGGCCAGCTTGATCTCGACGTGGCGCGAGAACACGTAGTCGGCCGGGCGTTGCTTGTCCAGCGAGATGTCCGGGGCCATGGCGCCGGTTGTCTTCACGCCGCGCAGGGTCACGCCCAGCGCCTTGAGCGGATGCGAGAACGTGTCGGCCACGGCGGTGGCTTCGAAGCCGCTGTGGACCATGCAGTCGGCGCACTTTTCATAGTTGCCGACGCCATAAGCGTCCCAGTCCGTGTCTTCCATCAGTTCCTTGAAGGTCTTCACGTAGCCTTCGCCCACCAGGTAGCACGGGCGCTGCCAGCCGAACACCGTGCGCGCCGGGTTGCCCCAGGGCGTGCACTTGTAGGTCTGATTGCCGGCCAGGAAGTCCAGGAACATCGTCGACTGGCTGAATGCCCAGTTCTTGCCCGCACGGCCGCGCGACAGGATGTCGCGGAACAGCTGCTTGGTCTTGTTGCGGTTCAGGAAGTGCTGCTGGTCCGGCGCGCGCTCGTAGGCATAGCCCGGCGACACCGTGATGCCGTCCACGCCCATCGCCTTGACCGAGTCGAAGAACTTGGCCACGCGGTCCGGCTTGGCGTCGTTGAACAGCGTGCAGTTGATGTTCACGCGGAAGCCGCGTTCCTTGGCCATGCGGATGGCTTCCACGCAGCGGTCGTACACGCCTTCCTGGTTGACCGAGTGGTCATGCATCTCGCGGTCGCCGTCGAGGTGGATCGACCACACGAAGTACGGGCTCGGCTCGTACTGGTCGATCTTCTTCTCCATCAGCAGCGCGTTGGTGCACAGGTAGACAAAGCGCTTGCGGGCGATGATGCCGCGCACGATCTCGGGCATGTCCTTGTGCAGCAGCGGCTCACCGCCGGCGATGGACACCACGGGCGCGCCGCACTCGTCCACGGACTGCAGGCATTCCGCCACGGACAGGCGCTGGTTCAGGATGGGATCCGGATAGTCGATCTTGCCGCAGCCGGAGCAGGCGAGGTTGCAGCGGAACAGGGGTTCCAGCATCAGGGCGAGCGGGTAGCGCTTTTGCCCGGAGAGGTGCTTGCGAGCAATATAGGCGCCAACGCGGGCGACCTGCAGAAACGGAATGGCCAAGGGGTGCTTCCTGTGAGGGTTCGGCGGTGCGGTTCAGCCTGCCGCCGTCTGGTCGGCGAGGCGCGCATCGCGCTGTTCGGTTGTCTTGCTGGCGGGTTGTGCCAGTGCTGTGTCGGCCAATTCGGCCGGCAGGCGGAATTCCGCGTGTTCCACGATGCCTTCCATGGTCGATACCTCGACCGGCCCGAGTCGGCGTAACGCCGCGATCACGTCTTCCACCATCGCCTCGGGCGCCGAGGCCCCCGCGGTAATGCCCACGACATCGGCGTCCCGAACCCAGGCGGGATCCAGCTCGCTGCCATCGGCAATCAGGTAGCTCGGCACGCCGCTTTCCGTGCCAATTTCGCGTAAACGGTTGGAATTGGAGCTATTTGTCGCCCCGATCACGAGAATCACATCCACCCGCGACGACATCTCGCGCACCGCACTCTGGCGGTTTTGGGTGGCGTAGCAGATGTCGCGCGTGTTCGGCCCGACCAAATTGGTGAAGCGCGCCGCGAGCGCCGCAATGATATTACGGGTGTCGTCCACGGACAACGTGGTCTGCGTGATATAGGCCACGGGGGCATCTATCGGCAGGTCCAGCGTGGCGACTTCCGCTTCATTCTGGACCAGGATCACCTTGCCGGGGATCTGGCCCATCGTGCCTTCCACCTCCGGGTGCCCGGCATGGCCGATCAGGATCACGTGACGGCCGGCCGCAGCATACTGGCGGCCCTGGGTATGCACCTTGATGACGAGCGGGCAGGTCGCGTCGATGGCGTGCAACGCTCGGTGCCGGGCGTCCGCCACGACTTCCCGCGAGACTCCGTGGGCGCTGAAGATGGTGACGGCGCCACCGGGCACTTCTTCCAGTTCCTCGACGAAACGCGCGCCTTTCTGCCGCAAGCCTTCCACCACGTGCTTGTTGTGGACAATCTCGTGCCGGACGTAGACGGGAGCGCCGTGCTTGACGAGCGCGCGGTCGACGATCTCGATCGCACGGACCACGCCGGCACAGAAGCCCCGAGGCTGGGCGAGTATTACCTGCATAGGGACGGCCCCCCGACCCACTGACGAATATTCAACATTTTCTTATCTTGGTATGCCGGCATCACTTTCCGGCTCACGGTGGTTACTATATACCGGTGCAGAAATTTCTGTCTGGCACGTTGGCTGCGGCCAACACGGGCTTTTGGGTCACAATGCGCGTGGTTTAGGGCCTTAACGGCCCAAAATGGCAATCTGTAGACAGGGGAACTGAAATTAACAATTGCATTTTGGTGACAGGCGCGTCGGGTTTTCTTGGCTCTTCTGTGATGCGGCAGGCCCTCGACCGGGGTTTCCAGGTCCGGGTGCTGGTGCGGGCCACCAGCCCGCGTGCCAACCTTGCCGGGTTGCCTGTGGAGGTGGTGGAGGGCGATATGCGGGACGCGGCGTCCATGTCGCGCGCGATGGCGGGCGTGCGCTATCTGTTCCACGTGGCGGCCGATTACCGGCTCTGGGCGCCCGATCCCGAGGAAATCGTCCGATCCAACGTGGATGGCACCGTCACCGTGATGGAAGCCGCCCGGCAGGCCGGCGTGGAGCGCATTGTATACACCAGCAGCGTGGCCACGCTCCGGGTGGCCGGCGCCACGGCGCCCGTGGACGAGACGGCTGCCATGGCCGGCCACGAGGCCATCGGCGCCTACAAGCGCAGCAAGGTGCTGGCCGAGCGCGAAGTGGAGCGCCTGGTCGCCGAGGGTTTGCCGGCGGTCATCGTCAATCCGTCCACGCCGATCGGCCCGCGCGATGTACGGCCGACGCCCACCGGGCGGATCATCGTCGAGGCGGCCACGGGCAAGATCCCGGCGTTCGTCGATACGGGCCTGAACCTCGCCCATGTCGATGACGTCGCGACGGGCCACTTTTTGGCGCTGGAGCGCGGCAAGATCGGCGAACGGTATATTTTGGGTGGTCAGGACGTCACTTTGCAGCAGATGCTGCAGGACATCGCCGGCATGACCGGCCGCAAGCCGCCCACCGTGCAACTGCCACGCTGGCCGCTGTACCCGCTGGCGCGGGTGGCCGAGACCGTGGCGCGTTTCACCGGAAAGGAGCCGTTCGTGACCGTTGACGGCCTGAAGATGTCCCAATACCGGATGTTCTTCACGTCGGACAAGGCGCGGCGCGAACTTGGCTACACGCCGCGGCCGTATCAGGAGGGGCTGCGTGACGCCCTGACCTGGTTCCGCGAGGCCGGCTATCTCAACTAGCACTATTAGATACAGATAGAGCGATCGCGCTCACGAGCGGATCGGCGCCTGGGCGCGGCCTTTCCACTGGCCGCCCCGGCGTAGCCAGTAACGGCGCGCCGAATCCAGCGTCGCGCCCAGATAGAACAGCGCGGTGAGCGGCAGCAACGGTGCCAGCCAGGCCGGTTGCCGGTATTCGCGCAGCATCGGCCGATAGCTGACCGCCATCAGGATCCACGCCAGCCACGCCGGCCACAGCGCGGCGCCACCGGCCAGCGCCAGCACCGGTGGGGCCAGGTAGGTCAGGATCATGCCGAGCGTGGCGCCGGCCAGCATCCAGGGCGAGTAGTGCAACTGGGTGTAGGCGCTGCGCGCGATCATGTTCCAGAGGCTTTCCCAGTCGTCGTAGGGACGCAGCGAGATGCTGTCGTCCGCCAGATCGAGCCGGATCGGGCCGCCTTCCTTGATCCGCGCCGCCAGGCTGCAATCGTCGATCAACTCGCCGCGAATGGCATGGAAACCGCCGATACGGGCCAGCGCCGAGCGCCGCGCCAGCATGCAGCCACCCGCCGCCGCCGCAACGCGGCTCGACGGGTCTGCCACCCGCGCGAACGGGTAGAGTTTGGCGAAGTAGAAGACAAAAGCCGGCACGATCATGCGTTCCCAGGCTGATTCACAGCGCAGGCGCACCATCAGCGAAACGAGGTCGCGGCGCTCGTGCTCGGCGCGGGCCACCAGTTCTGTCACCGTTTCCGGGCCATGCCAGATGTCGGCGTCGGTGAGGAAGGCGAAGCCGGCGTCCGGCATCTGCACGTCGGCGGCGGCCAGCCCCTCGGACTGCGCCCAGACCTTGCCGCTCCAGCCGGCAGGCAGGTCGCGTGCCGCCACCACGGTGAGCTGGTCGGCCTTGCCGATCGACAGCGCAGCGGCGCGGGCGATATCGGCGGTGCCATCGCTGCTGTGGTCGTCCACCACGATCAGGTGAAGCCGGCCCGCGTAGTGCTGGCCCAGCACGCCGGTCACGGCGCGGCCGATCACATCGGCCTCATTGCGGGCGGGGATGATGCCGACCACGGGCGGCCACGCGGCCGGGCGGGGGGAGGGCGCGGGCTTGCGCACGCGCCAGAAGCCGGCGCGGGCGAAGACCAGTACGCACCAGATCAGCAGGACCAGCAGGGACAATCCAAACGCCATGGCGTGCGTCAATTCCAGATTCATTTGAGAAAGCGGCGCACCAGCCGGGCCAGCCGGGGCACCGTGGTCGGGCGCAGAAGCCGCGCATCATACCCCGCCATGCGCCGCGCGTCCTCGGCCAGGCAGAGGTCGATCATGGCGCCGGGGGAGAGCGTCTGGCCCAATGTGTCGGCGGCGTTCATCGGAAAATTCGCATCCTGGGCGGCGCCGTCCACATCCACGTCAATGCCGCGCGCGATGCCGATGCGCTCGCGGATCAGGAAGAACCAGACCCGCCAGACCTTCCAGGCGAAGGCGGGCTTGCGCCACCACGGCAGGCTGGCGCGGTACCACGCCACCCAGTTCGCAAAAAACAGGATATGGCGGCCTTCTTCCTGGATCACGGGCTCAAATGTCTCGACCAGCTCGGCCGGAAAGAAGCCGGAGTCCTTGGCGGCGGCGAACAGCCCGAACGCGGCGAAGCTGTCGATGCACTCGCTGTAGCCGGTCACCAGCCAGCCCCATTCGGGGTCGGCGGGCGGCAGGTACTCGGGTTCGGGCGCCAGCGTGATGCCATACGCCTCCACCAGCTTGGCCAGCACCACCTTGTGGCGCGCTTCCTCGTCGGCATCCATCTCCAGCGCGCTGCGCAGCAGCGGGTCGCGCACGGTGCGGGCATAGCTGTGCACGCGGATGGACGCACGGCCCTCGGTCTGCACGGCGATGTCCCAGATCGGCAGCGAGGTCACCCGGCGCAGCGCATCGGGCGGCAGCACCGGCCAGTCGATCACGGACGGTTTGTAGGGGTTGTGGGTCTGCAGCAGCATGTTGCAGAACATGCGCAGGTGTTCGGGAGAGCCGATGCGGAGCCGGTCCGGCAAGGGATCGGTCCAGTGGCGCATCGCATGGTCGGCCTGCTCCACCGCTGTGCGGGCGATGGTCGCCGCCACGGCGGCGGCACGCGCCTCAGCGCTGGCGGGGGCAGACGGGCTCGGCGAACTGGCGGTGTCGGCAGGGGCGGATGGCAGGTCCGCGACGCTGCCATCGGCTTCGAAAGCTCTTTTCATTGGCGCTCCGGGCAGGGGATGCGGAGGCCATTGTATCTAGGGCCGGTCAATATCGCAGGCCAGGGTGGCCTGATTTTTTCGGGGGCGCACTGCCGGAAGCGGGATTTCGGCGAATTGTCTTACCGCGCACGCGATTCGTGTCCGGGGCGGTGATGCGGGTCGGGCGGGAATTCGGGGAAGACATCGCATTCGCCCCGCACGATGTTCTCGATGGTGGCACAGATGCCCTCGGTGCCGCGCGGGCCCACGCAGACCAGGCTGCGCGGATGGTCGGAATGCGGCGGGATGGCGTAGACGTGCATCCCTTCACGATAGAGAGGATGCCGGGCGAGCCGCTCGTTCATCAGTTCGACAAAGCGGCGGGGGCTGACAGTGGGCTTGTCCATCGCTTTTCTCCGAGAGGCATACGGGAAAAAACGGGACAAAGCGTCCCGTGCCGTGTGCCGCCACGCTTTCAGACTAGGCCGGCGGCCACGGTGGATCAAGGGCAAACAAGCGCTAACGTCGCTTAATGCCTGCCAAACGGATGTTCGATGCGTCTAATGGCGCATGTCCTTCGGATACATGCCGGGCAGTTCGCTTGCCGCGCGCTGGCCGTCGAGCATGCTGTTGCCGGCAGCCCAGCAGGCCGCTTCGGCCTCAGCCTGGGAGCCGTAGTCGGTGGCCGCCTCGATCATGCTGTCGCATTCGGCGCCTCCGCATTTCTCCTCCACCACGATGCGCCATGTATAGCGTCCGGGTGGGTCTTCCATCACATGCATCACGAGGGTGCGACGGTGGTCGGCGATTGTCGTGGGATGAGCGGACATGGCGGTTCTCCCGGAGGGCAGGGTTACGACCGGTGGTGGACTTTCAACATAGCACCGCATGGCCGCTTTGCCAGTGTCATCTGCCGCCGTGCGGCGCGCGCGGCGCCTGGCGCCTTCCGCCGCCCTGTCATTTCCAGTATCTTGTGTCGCCTGGGCAGTGGCCGCGCAACGCGGCAGCGCCCGCATTTCGCTCACCCCCATGCTCGCCTCTCCGACACTTTCCGAACGGATCGCCTCGCTGATCGCCCATTTCGACACGGCCATCCTGCCCGCCTGGACCGGTCCCGGCTGGCGGGCAGACCTCCGGCTGGCGCATGAGGCGCTCGATGGCGCCACCAGCCAGCCCTTGCCAGACAAGCGTTTCCGGGCGATGGCCTGCGCGCGGCAACTGTACGTCTTCGCCACCGCCGGCCACCTCGCGCATGCCGATACGCTGTTCGCCTCGCTCCAGCACTATTTCGGTGATGGCGCAGGCGGCTGGATCTACAGCACCGATGCCGATGGCGCGCCGCGCGATACGACGCGCGACCTCTACACCCACGCCTTCGTGGTCTTCGCCTGCGCCCACTACCATCGCGCCGGGGGCAGTGCGGCGGCGCTCGAGACCCTGCGCCGCACCGTGGATGTGATCGAGAATCGATTCGGCGACGGAAACGGCCTCTATCACGCGGCTTTGTCGCCCAACTTTGCGGTCAACGGCGGCGGCGTGCTCCAGAACCCGGTCATGCACCTGACGGAGGCCTACCTCGCCGCGTGCGATGTCACGGGCGATAGCTGGTTCGCCGCCCGCCTGCGAGAGATGGGGGCGGCCGTGGCGGAGCGTTTCGTCAATCCCGCCAATGGCTGCGTGGCCGAGCAGCCGCAGGGCACGCCCGGCAACCGGATCGAGCCGGGACATCAGTTCGAGTGGTATTCGCTGGTGATGATGGCGCCGGCCCTGTTCGCCGATACGCCGTTGCCGGCCTCGCTGCGCCGCGCGTACGACTTCGCACGCACCCATGGTGTGATCAATGACACACTCGGTGTCAGCGCAGCGCTGGATCTCGACGGCACGCTGCAGGACGGTACCCAGCGGATCTGGGCCCAGACCGAATTCGCCCGCGCGTTGGCCGTAAAGGGCACCGTGGAGCAAGACGCGGCGCCGCTGATCGAACTGGAGCAGTGGATCGACCGCTTCCGCAGCCGTTTTCTCCATGCCGATGGCTGGCACGAATGCGTGGCGCCGGACGGCGAGGTGGTGCGCGCCGAAATGCCGTCCACCACGCCTTACCACCTGCTCACGGCCTATCAGGCGCTGCGCACGCTCGGCTGAATCGGCGACGAAGCGGGCTGCTGACGCCTCAATCCATGCGCGATGCGCGCAGATCACTCTTGCGCAGCAGCGTCAGCAGCGTCTCCGCCGGCTCGGAAAGGCGGCCAGCCGCCAGCGAGATAAATTCCACTTCTGGCAGCGCCGGCAACTCCTGACTGTTGACGGGCGGCACCAGCCCGCGCCCCGCCAGCGCATGGGCCCGCACGGTGATGCCGAGCCCGCCGCGCGCGGCCGCGATGCAGCCGGAGTGGCTGCTGCTGGCGCAGACCACGCGCCAGGGCCAGCCGGCCTTGGCCAGCGTGGCGAGCACAATCGAGCGCGTGACGCTGGGCTCGTTCACCAGAATCAGCGGCAGCGGCTGGCGCACGTCGATCACCGTGCCCGGCCGGGCCAGCCATTCCAGCGGCCCCCGGAACAGCGACACGCCGCGCCGGTCGCCCTCGCGCCGCTTGCCGATCATCAGATCCAGCATGCCGGCATCGACCAATTCATAGAGCTTGCCGGTCATGCCGATGGTGATTTCGAGTTCCACGTCGGGATGGGTGTCGCGGAACGCCGCCAGCACATTGGGCAGCGGGCCCTGGGCGAGGTCGTCCGAGGTGCCCAGCCGCACGCGGCCGCGCAGCCGGGGCGCGCTGAACTGCGATTCTGCGCGCGCCAGCGCCTCCAGGATTAGCCGGGCGTGGACCAGCAGCGCTTCGCCATCGGCAGTCAGACGCAGGGAGTGGGTGTCGCGCACGAACAGGCGCCGCCCCACGCTGTCTTCGAGCCGGCGGATATGGTCGCTGACCGACGATTGCGAGAGGCCGAGCTGGCGGCCCGCATCGGTAAAACTGCGCGCCGTCGCCACGGTGGCGAAGGTCTGGATCCAGACGGGATTGAGCATCGGGCCATTGTCATCGGATTTTCCGATTGCAGTCAATAGCGCCAGAGGGGTTCCCGATGGGCAGCCCGGTGTTTACCATAGGGTCCATTGTTCCTGGCCACTGCCGACCAGGGATTACAAAGAATCACCATGACCACCGCTTCAGCCCCCGCCAGCCCAGCCGCCGCCTCGCAGAAGGCCATGCTGTGGATCGTCTTCGCCGGCTTCTTCATGCAGACGCTGGACACCACCATCGTCAACACCGCGCTGCCCTCGATGGCGCACAGCCTCGGCGAAAAGCCCCTCGACCTCAAACCGGTGGTGGTGGCCTACACGCTGACCATGGCGATGCTGACCCCCGCCTCCGGCTGGCTCGCCGACAAGTTCGGCACGCGGCGCGTGTACTTCTGCGCCATCCTGATCTTCGTGCTCGGCTCCATCTACTGCGCCACAGCCCATACGCTCACGCAACTGGTGATCGCGCGGGTGCTGCAGGGTGTGGGTGGCTCGATGCTGCTGCCGATCGGCCGGCTGGCCGTGCTGCGCAATATCCCGGGCGAGCAGTACATCGCCGCGCTGGCGTTCGTGTCGATCGCCGGGCAGGTGGGGCCGATCTTCGGCCCGGTGCTGGGCGGCTGGCTGGTGCAGAGCGCGTCCTGGCACTGGATCTTCCTGATCAACGTGCCGGTGGGGCTGGTGGGCCTGCTGGCGGTGCGCCGCTACCTGCCGGCGGGGGAGGCCGGCGTGGCGCCGCCGTTCGACTGGGTCGGCTGCGGGCTGCTGTCGCTATGCATGGTGGCGTTCTCGCTGGCGCTGGACGTGCCGCACGGCGCATCCCACGCGCTGCTGTGGAGCCTGGGGCTGGCCGCCGTCAGCATCGTCGCCGCGCTGCTTTATATCCCGCATGCACGCCGGCACGCCACGCCGCTGTTCCGGCTGGCGCTGTTCCGCGAGCCGAACTTCAGCGTGGGGCTGGTGGGCAATCTGGTCTGCCGCATCGGTTCCGGCGCGGTGCCGTTCCTGCTGCCGCTGCTGATGCAGTTGCAGCTCGGCTATTCGCCGTTCCATTCGGGCCTGATGCTGCTGCCGGTGGCGGTGGCCGGGACCGTGTCCAAGCGCTGGATCGTGCCGCTGGTCAACCGCTACGGCTACGACAACTTCCTGCTGGTGAACACGCTGATCGTGGGGGCCTCGATTGCCTCGTTCGCGGCGATGTCGCCGGGCTGGCCGCTGGCCCTGTCCATCCTGCAACTGGCCACGTTCGGGGCCTCGAACTCGATGCAGTTCGCGGCCATGAACAGCGTGACGCTGAAGGGCCTCTCGCGCGAGGACGCCGGCAGCGGCAACAGCCTGTTCTCGATGGTGCAGATGCTGGCCATCGGCCTGGGCGTGACGATTGGCGGCGGGCTCGTCAGCCTGTTCTCGAACGAGCTGGGCGTGGCCGCGCCCGCCTATCGGCTGGCCTTCCTGGCGGTGGGCATCATCACGCTGCTGTCGGCCTTCGTGTTCCGGCGACTGGACGGCGAGGCACTCAATCCGGTGCGCCGCGCGGTCTGAGCCCGGTCTGAGCCCTAGCTCTCACTCGGTCACGCCGTTCTCATGAAGCAGCCGTTCGCATTCGTCCAGCATGTCATGGGCGAAGGCGGACTGGTAGTTCGGATCGAGCGCTTCCATCATCTCGTGCGTCGCGTAGAGGCCGGCTTCCCGCGAGAGCGATTCGGACAACTGGCGCGCGAACTGATCGCTCAGCTCCGAGAGCAGGCGCCGTTCCGATAGCGCCAGTTGCAGCTTGGAGCGCGACAGCCACATCCCGGCCAGCGTGGCGCCCTGCGCGTCGGTCATCCATTTGCCGTGTTCGTAGAACGCTGCCAGCCGCTCGGCCGTCAGCGCGAACAGCAGCGCCTTGCGGGTGTTGAAATCGATGCGGGGCGGGGGCGTGGTGGGAATCATGCCAGCCGCTCGCGCAGCCACTGGCCGATATCGGCAATTTCTTCCAGGCAGACCGAGTGCGGCATGCGGTACGTGTGCCAGGCCACCGGCTGCTCCCGCGCGGTGAGGAAGTCCCGGGCGCGCGTGCCCAGGCCCAGCGGCACCACGTCGTCCTCCGTGCCGTGCGCGGCGAACACCGGCGTGGCGGCATTGGCGGGCGTGGCCTCGGCGGCGATCAGGTCTGGCGAGGGGATGTAGGTCGAGAGCGCGATCACTCCGGCCAGCGTCTCCGGGTGCGTCAGCGCCGTGGTGTAGGCGATGGCGCCGCCCTGCGAGAACCCGGCCAGCACGATGCGGCTGGTCGGCACGCCGCGCGCGTTCTCGCGCGCGATCAGCGCGCGGATGGCCTCGCACGAGGTGCGGATGCCCGCCTCGTCGGCGCGCCGGCCGGCTTCGTCGAGCGAATAGATGTCATACCAGGCCGGCATGACGTAGCCGTTGTTGCAGGTGACGGGAATCGCCGGGGCATGCGGGAAGATGAAGCGCACCGCCAGCGTGGCGGGCAGGCCCAGTTCGGGCACGACGGGGACGAAATCGTTGCCATCGGCGCCAAGGCCGTGCATCCAGATCACGCTGTGCGTGGGGTTTGGCGCGGTCTCGAGGTCAATCGCGGGCAGAAGGGTGCTCATGGGCCGGTTCCTTGAAGTCTGGTGCAGACGTGCGCATGCCGCCCCGGAGTGGGGGCGGCATGGCATCGAACGCGGCGAGTATCGCACAGCCGGGCATGCCGGCCGGGCGAAGGAACGGTCAGGCGGCCGAGGGTACGATGGGGACGGTGGTCAGGCCCGGCGCCACGCGCGCGGGCTGCGAGGCCGGCGGCAGGGCGGGTGCTCCGGGGGTGGGCGACATGGCCGCATGGCGACGGTCCGCCACGCCTTCGACACCGGTCGCGCCCACTTCCTCGAGGAACGAGATCATGTTGCGGTAGTAATCGACTTGCATCTGCGCTTCCAGCAGGCGACGCTCTGCCTGAAAAAGCGTCAGCCTCATGTCTTGCAGTTCCTTCTCGGCGATCTTCTCTGGCGTCGGCGGACTGAACAAGTTGGCAAGCGAACGCATGGCAGTTACCTCCAGGGCTGTCTTACGGCTGGGTGATTCGGGATGTGCGCGCCATAGGTCAAATATAGTCGATTCGCCGCGAGGTACACGATGGGTCACCACAATGCATGTGGCGTCGCCCACAAGGATGATTGCCGCCACTTACCTGGATGAGTAGATTGTTCGCCCATTGGCCTCCCGCCCCGTGATTGCGGGGGATCCGGGCGCGATCCGGGGCGATTCCGGCGCCATACTTTGTGATTACTACCGGCGGCTGTGTGACGTAATTGCCTGTCATGGTCAACATTGCAAAGCGGACCGCCGGCGCCCATCCGATGAAAAAAACAACACCCGCGTGGGTGGCGCGCAACAGCAGGTGATCTGCACGCATCAAACATACGTACGAATGGCGCGCGGCTGCCGCATCCACTGCGGGTAAAATGCCGGGCCAGCCGCTTCCGCGATGTGCGGTGTGCTGCCCGTCATGCCATCCTGCCCCCTCCGAGTGACTCCCCATCCTGCCGTCGCCCGCTGCCTGCGCCTGTGGCTCGCGCTGCTCTGCTGCCTGCTGCTGCCCACTTCGTTGGTAGCTGCAGTCGCCGCGGTCGCTGCCGCGCCGGTGCGCGTGCTTGTCGTCACGTCGAACGCCCACCTGCTGCCCGCCGCCGAAGCCGCCTTCCGCGCTGCGCACGGCAACGCGCTGGCCATGTTCACCTTCCGCACCGATGCCCCGGACGCCGCAACGCTGGCGCACGCCGATGTCATCTATGCACGATTCGCCCCGACCACGGTGCTGCGCGCGATGGCACCCGGCGTGCGCCAGGCCGCCGCGCGTGGTGCGCTGGTCTTCGGCGCCCCGGCGGAGAGCGTCGATGCGGCGTGGGGCCCGGTAGCGGCCCGGCGCGATGTTGCCGATGCCGCGCAGCCCTATTGGGAAGCGGGCGGCGTGGACAACCTCGCCGCCTTCCTCGCTCTCGCCGTGGCGGCGCGGCAGCGCATGCAAGGGCTGCCGGCGCAGGACGTGATCGCCGTGCCCGCCGTGCGCCCTGCGCCGGCGGCCGGCATCTACCATCCCCGCGCGGCGCAGCCGTTCGCGTCGCTGGCGGACTACCTCAAGTGGTACCGGCAGGCCGGCATCGTTGCCGACGGCGCGCCGCTGGTCGGCATCGCCTTCTACGCCACCCACTACCGCCAGCGTGACCTCGCCCATATCGACGCCCTGATCGCCGCGCTCGAGCGCCAGGGCGTGGGCGCGGTGCCGGTGTTCGGCTGGCCGCTTTCCGGGCTCGATGCGCTGGTCACGCAGGATGGCGTGTCGCCGTTGCGCGCACTGCTGGCGCTGAACCTGACCATTCCGCGCGCCGAGGACAAGGACTGGCTGGCGCGGCACGGCCTGCACACGATCAACCTGATTGCCTCGCGCGACAGCGAAGCCGGCTGGCGTGCCGATGTACGGGGCATCGCCGGGGAGCGGCTGCCGTTGCTGCTGACCGCACCCGAGCGCAGCGGGGCGACCGAGCCGATCCTGTTCGCCACGCAGGAAGGCGGGGAGGGGAGCCAGCGCAGCGCGGCGGTGCCCGAGCGCGTGGACGCCATCGTGGCGCGCGTGCGCCGCTGGATCGCGCTGCAGGACAAGTCGCCCGCCAGCAAGCACGTGGCGGTGCTCTACTACAACAACCCGCCCGGGCGCGGCAATCTCGGCGCCAGCTACCTGGCCACGCTGCCGTCGCTCACGCAGATCCTGCAGCGGCTGCGCGCGGCGGGTTATCAAACGGGCGATGACCTGCCAGACACCGCCACGCTGACCGCGCTGCTGGAAGCGAACGGGCGCAACATCGAAACCTGGTCGCCCGGCGAGCTGGCGCGCATGGTGCGCGGCGGCCACGTCACGCTGCTGCCGATGGCGCAGTACCGGCGCTGGTTCGACGCGCTGCCGCCCGCCTTCCGCGCCGCCGTCACGCAGGCCTGGGGCCCGCCCGAGCGCAATCCGCTGATGGTGGCGCGCGACCCACAGGGCGAGCCGGCCTTCGTGATTCCGGGCCTGCGTTTCGGCAATGTGTTCGTCGGCCCCCAGCCGCTGCGCTCGACCTTCGCGCGCGCGATGGATACCTCGCACGACACCATCACGCCACCGCCGCATTCCTACCTCGCCGCCTATCTCTGGTATCGCCATGCCTTCGGCGCCGATGCCGTGGTGCACGTGGGCCGGCACGGCACGCTGGAGTGGCTGCCCGGCAAGCAGGTGGGGCAGGCTGGCGACGACAGCGCCGAAGTGCTGCTCGGCGACCTGCCCAACGCCTACGTCTACATCCAGGATGGYGGCGGCGAGGCGATCCAGGCCAAGCGCCGCAGCGCCGCCGTGCTGGTGAGCCATCTGTCGCCGCTGCTGGCCAGCGCCGGCCAGCCGCCCGTGCTGGCGCAGCTCGACGAAGCCATCGAGCAGGCCGAGGCCACGCGGGGCAGCTCGCCCGAGCTATCGGCGCAGTACCGGCAGCAGGCCATCGCCCAGATGCGCACGCTGAAGCTCGACCAGCAACTGGGTCTCGATGCCGACGCGCCGTGGGCGCAGATCGAGCCGATCCTGCACGCCTTCCTGCACAAGGTGGAGGCCGAGCCGATGCCGCTGGGCATCCACGCGCTCGGCGAGATGCCGCCCGAGGCCGATCAGGCGGACGCGCTGGCGCTGCTGCTGTCGTCCCAACTGCGCAATTCCGCCCATGACGCCCGGGTGCACGGCTGGGCCGAGGATCTGGTCGCCGGCCGCGCGCCGTCGCTGGACGGACTGGCCGACGATCAGGCGCCTACTGTGCGGGCCGCGCTCCAACTCGCCCGGCAATGGCTGGCCGATCTGCGCGCATCGCCCCGGGGCGAACTGGATGGCCTCGTCACCGTGTTGTCGGGCCGCTATCTGCCGACCGGGCCGCTCGGTGACCCCGTGCGCACGCCCGACGGCCTGCCCACGGGCCGCAACCTCCATGCCTTCGATGGCGCGAAGATCCCCACGCCGGCAGCGTGGGCGCTCGGCAAGACCATGGCCGCGCAGACGCTGGCGCGCTATCGGCAGGAAACGGGGCGGCTGCCGGAGTCGGTGTCGATGGTGCTCTGGTACGGCGAAACGGAACGGCATCAGGGCGCGATGGAGGCCGAGGCGCTCTGGCTGATGGGCGTGACGCCGGTATGGAACGCGCGCGGCGGCGTGGAGGACGTGCGGCTGATTCCCGATGCCGAACTGGGCCGGCCGCGTGTGAACGTGCTGCTGACGATTTCCGGCATCTACCGCGATGGATTTGGCGACAAGGTGGCGCTGCTTGACAAGGCCGCGCGGCTGGCCGCTGCCGCCGGCGACAACGCCATCAGCCGTCACGACCGCACGGTGGCCGCCGCGCTGGTCGCCCGGGGCACGGACCCGGACACCGCCGGCAAACTGGCCCGCGCCCGCGTGTTCGCCGCCAAGCCCGGCAACTACGCCATCGGCGTGCAGCAGATGGTGGAGCAGAGCCGCGATGCGCAGGACGGCCCGGACGCCCTCGCGCGGCAGTACCTGCGCTACATGAACTTCGCCTATTCGGCCGAAGGCTGGGGCGCCAGCGCGCCGGATGCGCTGGCGAGCCATCTGGCCTCGAACGAGGCCGTGCTGTTCTCGCGCACCAGCACGCTGTACGGCGCGCTGGACAACGACGATACCTACCAGTACGCCGGCGGCCTGACCGCCGCCACGCGCGCGGTGCGCGGGCAGGCGCCGCGCTTCTGGCTGCACAACCTGCGCCGCGCCGGCGAGACGGATACCGTGGATGCCCGCACGTGGCTGGCCACGGAGTTGAACGCGCGGCAATGGAACCCGAAGTGGATCGGCGCGATGCAGCGCTCGGGCTATGCCGGCGCGCGCGAGATGTATAAGGAGATCGAGCATCTTTACGGCTTCCAGGCCACCGTGCCGGAGCAGATGCCGGGCGAGTTCTGGCAGCGCACCTATGACGTCTACGTGGCCGACAAGCTCGGCCTCGGCATGGACGCCTTCTTCCGGCAGGCCAATCCGCACGCGCAGCAGGGCATTCTGGCGCGGCTGCTCGAGGTGGACCGGCAGGGCAGCTATCGCTTCACGGACGAAGAACGCGCCGAGCTGCTGCGCCGCTACGCGGATGCCGTGCGGCGGGACGGCCTCTCGTGCACGGCCAATACTTGCGGCAACCCGGTGCTGATGGCGCACATCGCGCAGGCGGGCCGGGCGGCGCGGGTGGACCCGGCGCTGCTGCACGCGCTGGGCCGGGAGTTGGCCGATGCGGTGGTGGCGCCGGGGCCGGTGGCGCGGCCGTCGATGACGGCGAAGGCTGCGCCGACGCCGACGCCGACGCCCGCGCCCGCGCCAGCACCCGCCCCATCGCCACAGGCCGACCGCGCCCAGTCGGTGACGGGTCAACACCTCGTTCCGCGCGTGGCGCCGGTAGCGGCGGCATCGCCCGCCCGCTCGCACCATGGCCCGATAGCGCTGGCGCTGGCTTTGCTCGCCATCGCCCTGGGCGCCTTCCGGGAATGGCGTCGGGCGCGGCGCGCGGCGCCATCACCGTCGTCCGCCGCCGATGGACAGCCACCCCACATCTCTTTATCCTGATCGCCTTCACGCGACCCGCCCCGCCACTGGATTCCGCATGCACACCGCCATGATCCCCGCCACCCTCGTCGCCGGCTTCCTCGGCAGCGCCGCGCTGTCGGCGCGCTGACCCATGCACCTGCTGTCCACCCGGCCCGGCGGCTTTGTCGAGGACAGCGCTGTCGTGCTGCGCATCGCGCAGACGCCCGGCGAGATCGTCGTCCTAAGCGCGGCAGATACCACGCTGTCGCTGCTGGCCGGCGCGGTGCCGCGCCTCGGCCCCGGTTACCCGTCCGTGCGGTTGGCCAACCAGATGTACCTGCGCCAGCCGGCCTCGCTCGATCTCTATATCGACGAAGTGCTCCAGCACGCGCGCGTGGTGGTGGTGGACCATCTGGGCGGCGTCAACGACTGGGCTTACGGGCTGGAGCGGCTGCCGGAACTGGCCCGCGCGCGTGGCCAGTTGCTGGTGATGGGGTCCGGCGATCTGGCCGAGGACGACAACCTCGCCCGGCACGGCAACGCGCCCGCCGCGCTGTCCCATCAGCTCTGGCACTACCTGCGCGAAGGCGGCGCCGGCAACGCCGAGCAGTTTTTCCGCTGTCTGGCTCACCATGCCTTCGGCTGGGGCACACCCGCGCTGCCGCCGCAGGTGCTGCCCGAAGCCGCCATCCATCACCCGGAACGGACGGTCGCCACCGTCGAGGACTGGGCCGCGCGCTGGGCCGCCCACGGGCTGGCAGACGACGCCCCCGTGGTGGCGCTGCTGTTCTACCGCTCGCACCTGCAGGCCGGCAACACGGCCGTCTTCGACGCCATCGCCGATGCCTTGCTCGATGCCGGCCTGCGCCCGCTGCCGCTGGCGGTGACCTCGCTGAAGGCACCGCTCTGCCGTGAAGTGCTCCAGCGCCTGTGCGATGCGCACGAGGTGGCGCTCGTCCTCAACACCACGGCGTTCGCCGTCGCCTCGCTCGACAGCGTCGATGGCGAGGCGGACGCCCCGCTCGCCAACGATGCCCCGGTACTCCAGGTGATCCTGAGCGGCGGCAATCGCGAGGACTGGCTCGCCGACAGCCAGGGGCTGGGCACGCGCGACGTGGCGATGCACATCGCGCTGCCCGAGGTCGACGGGCGGATCATCACGCGCGCGGTCAGCTTCAAAGGGCTGGCCTACCGCTGCCCGCACACCGAGGCGGACATCGTGCAATACCAGCCGGACGCGGAGCGCGTGCGCTTTGTGGCGGAACTGGCGCACCGCTGGTGCCGGCTCCGCACGCTGCCCAACGCCGGGAAGCGCGTGGCGCTGGTGCTGGCCAACTATCCGGCCAGCGAAGGGCGCATCGGCAACGGCGTGGGGCTCGATACGCCGGCGTCGGTCGTGCACATCCTGGCCGCCCTCCATGCCGAGGGCTACGCCATCGACGCGCTGCCGGAGAACGGCGATGCGCTGATGCAGGGCCTGACGCGCGGCATCACCAACGACCTCGACCAGCACGCCGTGCGGCCCGCGTTCCAGAGCGTGATGGTGGACGACTACCGGCGCTGGCTGGCGGCGCTGCCGGCGGCGCTTCAGGACGCGATGACCGCGCGTTGGGGCGCGCCCGAAGCCGACCCGATGGTGCGTCAGGGCCGCTTCATGATCGCCGGCGTGCGCACCGGGCAGGTGTTCGTCGGCATTCAACCCGCGCGCGCCTATGGGGTGGACGGCGATGGCCTGGATGGCTACGCGAGCTATCACGATGCCGAACTCGTGCCGCCGCACGGCTACCTCGCGTTCTACTTCTGGCTGCGCCACGTGTTCGGCATCGACGCCATCGTGCACGTGGGCAAGCACGGCAACCTCGAATGGCTGCCGGGCAAGAGCGTGGCGCTCTCCGACGCCTGCTGGCCGGACGCCATCCTCGGTCCGCTGCCGCACCTGTACCCGTTTATCGTCAATGATCCGGGCGAGGGCGCGCAGGCCAAGCGCCGCACGCAGGCCGTGATCATCGATCACCTGATGCCGCCGCTCACGCGCGCCGAGAACTACGGGCCGCTGCAGGATCTGGAGCGGCAGGTGGACGAGTACTACGAGGCGCTGACCGTGGACGCGCGCCGCGCCCGGCTGCTGCGCAAGGAGATCCTGGCGACGATTGTCGGCCAGCAGCTGCACACGGAACTGGGGCTGGCGGCGCCGGCCGGCGGCGAGGAGGAAGACGCGCTGCTGAATCGCACCGATGCGTGGCTGTGCGAACTCAAGGAGTCGCAGATCCGCGATGGCCTGCACGTGTTCGGCCAGTCTCCGGCCGGCGTGCAGCGCCGGGACACGCTGGCGGCGCTGGCGCGTTTTCCGGTGGGCGATGGCCGGGACGCCCGGGCGGGGCTGCTGTCGGCGATGGGCGCCGACCTCTCGCTGGGCGACGACTTCGACCCGCTCGACGCTGACTGGGCCGCGCCGTGGCTGGGGCCACGCCCGGCGCTGCTGGCGGACATCGACGCCGGCCCGTGGCGCCACCATGGCGACACGCGCGAGCGGCTGGAAATGCTGGCACTGCGCCTGCTTGACGGGGGGCTGGACGACGAGGCACCCCTGCCGCACACCGCGCAGGTTCTCGCCCGGCTGCGCCAGGAAGTGGCGCCACGGCTGGACGCCTGCGGCGCACAGGAACTGACGCAGCTAATGCGCGGCCTCGCCGGGCGCTTCGTGCCACCCGGCCCGAGCGGGGCGCCCTCGCGCGGCCGGCCGGATGTGCTGCCCACCGGCCGCAACTTCTATTCGGTGGATACCCGTGCGGTGCCCACGCGCACGGCGTGGACGCTCGGCCTGCGCGCGGCCAACCTGCTGATCGAACGGCACCTGCAGGAACACGGCGAATATCCGCGCGCGGTGGGCCTGTCGGTCTGGGGCACGGCGACCATGCGCACCGGCGGCGACGACATCGCCCAGGCCATGGCCCTGCTCGGCGTGCGGCCCAAGTGGGCGCAGGGCAGCCATCGCGTGGTGGACTTCGAGATCCTGCCGATGGCCAACTTCGGCCGCCCGCGCGTGGACGTGACGCTGCGCGTGTCCGGCTTCTTCCGCGATGCCTTCTCCAACCTCGTGGCGCTGTTCGACGCCGCCGTGCGCGCCGTGGCGGATCTCGACGAGCCGGCGGACGTCAACCCGATCCGCGCCCGCGTGCTGGCGGAGCAGGCGCGGCTGCAAGCCGAGGGCGCCGCGCCGGACGAGGCGCGCGAGCGCGCCGGGTGGCGCGTCTTCGGCGCAAGACCCGGCGACTACGGCACCGGCCTCCAGGCCCTGATCGACGGCCGCCAGTGGCAGGACGACGCGGACCTCGCCCACGCCTACCTGCACGCGGGTGGTTACGCCTACGGGCAGCGTGCCGATGGCATCGACGCGCGCGACGCCTTCGCCACCCGGCTGGCCGAGATCGACGCCGTGGTGCAGAACCAGGACAACCACGAGCACGACCTGCTCGACGCCAACGACTACTACCAGTTCCAGGGCGGYATGGTKGCCGCMGTGCGGCATCTGGGCGGCGAGCAGCCGGYGATCTATCACGGCGATCACGCCAACCCGGCCGCGCCGCGCGTGCGCACGCTGGGCGAGGAAATCGCCCGCGTGATCCGGGCGCGGGTGGTCAATCCCAAGTGGATGGATGGCGCGCGCCGGCACGGCTACAAGGGCGCGTTCGAGATGGCCGCCACCGTGGACTACCTGTTCGGCTACGATGCCACGACGCGCGTGGTGGGCGACCACCAGTACGCGCTGGTGGCGGACGCCTACGTCCACGATCCCGTCAATCGCGAATTCCTCGCCCGGCACAATCCGCGCGCGCTGCAAGGCATCTGCGAGCGGCTGCTGGAGGCCATGGAACGCGGGCTCTGGCAAGAACCGGGCGCCCAGCGCGGCCGGATCGAACAACATCTGCTCGATAACGAGCAGCGCATCGAAGGTCAATCCTTATGAGTCCCGTCACCGTCGTGCGACATCCGTTTCCGTTCAGCGCCCTGGTCGGCCAGGCGCGGCTGCAACAGGCGTTGCTGCTGGCTGCCGTCGATCCCGGCATCGGCGGCGTACTGGTCACCGGGCCGCGCGGCACGGCCAAGTCCACGGCGGCGCGCGCGCTGGCGGAGCTGCTGCCGCATGGCCACTTCGTCACGCTGCCGCTGGGCGCCAGCGAGGAACAGCTAACCGGCACGCTGGACCTGAGCCACGTGCTGCAGCAGGGCGAGGTGCGCTTCGCGCCGGGCCTGCTGGCGCGCGCGCACGAGGGCGTGTTGTATGTGGATGAGGTCAACCTGCTGCCGGACCCGCTGGTGGACCAGCTGCTCGACGTGGCGGCCAGCGGCGTGAACGTGGTGGAGCGCGATGGCGTGTCCCATCAGCACGCGGCGCGCTTCGTGCTCGTCGGCACGATGAATCCGGAGGAGGGCGAGTTGCGCCCGCAGCTGCTCGACCGCTTCGGCCTCGCGCTGGCGCTCGACAACTACGCCGACCCGGCCACGCGGCAGGCCATCGTGCGCGCCCGGCTGGCGTTCGATACCGACCCGGAGGCGTTCCGCGCCGCCGTGGCGACGGCCCAGCAGGCGCTGGCGGCGCAGGTCGCCCGGGCGCGCGGCGCGCTCGGCGGGCTGGATTTCTCCGATGCCGTGCACGCCCATGTCAGCGCGCTGTGCCTGGCGGCGGCGGTGGATGGCGTGCGGGCGGACCTCGTCATGCTGCGCGCCGCACGCGCGCTGGCCGCGTGGGACGGCGCCCCGGCGGTGACCGTGGCGCATGTGGATGCCGTGGCGGAGCTGGTGCTCCATCATCGTCGCCATGCGGGGTCGCCGGCATCCCCCGAAGCTGGCCAAGTGGATTCGGCCGGGGAGCGTGCCACGGCGCCCGCGCCGCAGGACAACCCGTGGGGCGCCATGCCGCCCCCGGCTGACACCGCCGCCGGCATCGCCAGCATCAAGCCGCTGCGCGCCTTCGGGAATCGCCCGCCAAAAAAAGCCTGAGCCACCGGCAGGCCGCCGGGCAGGTCCGGCAAGGCGGCAACCGGTGGCAGACTCCGCGTCCGATGCCACGTCCGGCCACACCGGGCGCGGGCGTGCCCGGGGCGCGCATCCACTGGCCGCGCACGCTGGCGGCCAAGCGGCAGGCGCGGCTGGCCGCCGAGCACCTGCGCCACCGGCGGGCCGATGCACGCGCTGGCGTGCTCCACTGCGTGGCGCTCGACTGTTCCGGCTCGATGACGCAGGGCGAGCAGCTCGCGCTGGCCAAGGGCGTGCTCGTGCGGCTGCTGGAGCGCGCCTACCAGTCCCGCGCGGACGTGGCGCTGGTCTGCTTTGCCGGGCAGCAGGCCGAAGTCCGGCTCGCGCCGTCGCGCGCACGGTACTGGAACGCCGACTGGATCCGCCCGATTGCCGGCGGCGGCGGCACCCCGCTGGCGCTGGGCGTGGCGCGCGCCGGCCAGTTGCTCGAGGCGCAGGCCCGCCACCGGCCGATGCAGCGGCGCTGGCTCTGGCTGCTGACCGATGGGCGCAGCGGTGAACTGCCGCCCCGGCCCGCCTGGGCCGATCACGTGGTGGTCGTCGACGTGGAGCGACGCGCCGTGGCGCTCGGCCGCTGCCGCGCGCTGGCCACGGCGTGGGACGCCGACTACCGCGACGCCGCCGCATTGATCGACTAAGTTCGACTAAAAGCCACCCTTGCGCCACATCCCCCTTCCGTGGGGCATGCCCGGCCTAAAGTCCCGGACCCGACTGGCCGTTAGCCCATCGATAGCCCCGACACGCAACGACGAACAGCGGGGCACTACGAGGAGCGGACGGCATCATGGCTTGGGACAACTTGAGTATGCGCACGCGGCTGGGCGCGGCGTTTGGCGTGGTCGTGCTGTTGGTGGCGGTCATGATGACACTGGCGCTCGGGCGCATTGGCGAGCTGGAGCAGCGCGCGGCGGCCGCGCCGGACAAGCCCGCCGCCACGGCTCAGGCTGTGCCCCCGAACGAGGACAACACCCGCACCTGGATTTGGGGCCTGGGCGGCGCCGTGCTGCTGGCTAGCGTGGTGTGCTGGTTCCGCCTGACGCGCGCCATCGAGATCCCGCTCAAGGAGGCCGAGTTCATCGCCGAAACCGTGGCGGCGGGCGACCTCAGCAAGGAATTCGAGACCGAGCGGGGCGGCGATTTCGGCCGCCTGCTGGGCGGGCTGGGCGAGATGGAGGACATGCTGACGGACCTGGTCACGCGCATCAAGGCGTCCAGCGATTCGATCTCGTCGGCGTCGCACCAGATTGCCGCTGGCAATACCGATCTGTCCCAGCGCACCGAGGAACAGGCCGCCACGCTCGAGGAAACGGCATCCAGCATGAGCGAGCTGACCGCCATGGTGAAGCAGAACACCGAGCGCGCACGCACGGCCAACGGGCTGGCGGCGTCCGCGTCTGGCGTGGCCGAGCGCGGCGGCGCCATCGTCGGCAATGTCGTGGAGACCATGCAGGCCATCAGCGCCAGCTCCCGCAAGGTGACGGACATCATCGCCGTGATCGAGGGCATCGCCTTCCAGACCAATATCCTGGCGCTGAACGCCGCCGTGGAAGCGGCACGCGCGGGTGAGCAGGGGCGCGGCTTCGCCGTGGTGGCGGGCGAGGTGCGCACGCTGGCCCAGCGCAGCGCGGCGGCGGCCAAGGAAATCAACGTGCTGATCAACGATTCGGCGCGGCAGGTGGAGTCGGGCTCGTCGCTGGTGGGGCAGGCCGGTCAGACCATGGCGGAAATCGTCCAGTCGGTGCGGCATGTGACCCAGATCCTGGGCGAGATCGCCGAGGCCTCCGAGCACCAGAGCGGCGGCATCGAGCAGGTCAACGAGGCGGTGGCGCAGATGGACGAGGTGACGCAGCAGAACGCCGCGCTGGTGGAAGAGGCCGCCGCGGCGTCTGCGGCGCTGGCCGAGCAGGCCCAGCAACTCCAGCATGTGGTGGGCGAGTTCAAGCTCGACGACGAGCCGGTCCGGCCGGCGGCACGCCAGGCGCTGGGCGTCCAGGCCAGGCTGGCGCGCGCCTGACTTTACTCATATCTGATACCTAATATCTAAGGGGCGATGTCCGGCGCGGCGGCGACGCCCAGGTCGCCGCTCTGGAGATAGGCGATCACCGGCGCCCAGAACGCCTGCGCGTGCGCAGGTTCGATGGCGGCGTTGTGGGGCAGGTCCTCGAAGATCTCGAGCCGGCTCGGCGCGCGCGCCATCTGCGCCAGATATTCGCCATGGCTGAACGGGATGGTCTGGTCCTGCCGGCTGTGGATCAGCAGCAGCGGCATGCGCAGCTTGCGGATGCGCGCGGCGTTGTTCCACGGCTCCGGCAGCATCCACGCCAGCCACGCGGGCACCCGCCCCGTGACCACCGCCGCCGCACGCGCGGAGCGGAAACCGGCGCCAATCACGGCGCCGTCCGGGCTGGGCCGCAGCCGGCCAATCACATCGAGCAGAATCCCACTTCCCAGCGAATAGCCCATCACGTGGCGCCGCGCCGCAGCCGGCGTGGCGGCGATGAACTGGAGGTAGCCGGCCAGCGCGTCCTGACGCAGGTTGCGCACCGAGGGCCGCCCGGTACTCGCGCCATAGCCGCTGTAATCGAACACGAAGGAGCCGATGCCGGCCGCGTGGAGCATGGCCTGGACCGGCGCCCAGTCGGTCAGGGATTCGGAATCGCCGTGAAACACGCACAGCGCCGGGCCGCTCGGATCGGGCGCGGCGACGAATGAGGCGTGCAGCGTGCGATCCCCGCTGGCGAAGGTGTACTGGCGGGACGGCACGCCGAGGTGGTCGGGGGTGACATCCCCGATCGGGATGGTGACGAAAGCGTCACGTTCCATCATCCGGAAGACCAGCCAGCGGCCTAGACTTGCGGCCACTGCGACGCCAGCCACGCCGGCAACCCAGCGTTTCAGGGGACGGGAGCCAGCAGCGGGCGGAGTGGGCAGCGGGGCAGACATGGCGGGCCGGGGCGCGGGGGATGTGATAAGCCTAGCACCCGATGGGCCGGGGCGCCGGCCGCAAGAGAGACAGGCTATCGGCCTCATAAATAAGTTTTCGGCGCGATCCCCAGATTCGCCTTGCTTGTCTATCTACCAGTAGATATTATCCAACCCATGGACTCGCCGCACAAACCAAGCGGTGGTCTGAGCAAGACCTCGAACGGGGCCTTCCAGAGCCAAAATATCTATCTAGTGGTAGATAGCATCGGAAGGTAGCCCCGGCAAACGCAGCCAATACAAGGAGCTTCACCATGAACGCCAAGACCATCCTCAGTGCCGCCGCTCTCGCCGCCGCCTTCGTCACGGGCGCTGCCCAGGCCGCTCCCGCCAGCAACCAGACCGGTGAAGCCTACGGTTACGGCTACCGCGTGAACGACGCACGCAGCCCGTACAGCGACGGTGCCCGCGACGTACATCGCCCCCGCAACCCGTTCGTGGACGGCGCCCGCGTGAATGATCAGCGCAGCCCGTTCTCCGATGGCGCCCGCGCCGGCAAGTTCGACCCGTACACCGACGGCACCCACACCGTGGCCGGCCGCGACCGCACCGGCGTCTCCGCCGAACCGGGCCGCGCGGATGATTCGGCTGTCGAAACCGCTTAAACCATTTCTACCATCGCCCCGCCGCGGATCGCGGCAAGCGGTACCGGCCGGCGCCCCAAAAGGGTGCCGGCCTTCCTGACGTTGACATCGGGGTAATCCCGGTTGAGTATCTATCTGCGTGTAGATAAACTTTGCCCCATGAAAACCCAACCCGTCCGTGAGCAGCTGCTCGAACACACGCTGGTACTGATTCGCCGCCGTGGTTTCAATGGCTTCAGTTACCGCGATCTGGCCGAGCTGGTGGGGGTCAAGACCTCCAGCATCCACTATTACTTTCCGTCCAAGGACGACCTCGTCCTGGAAGCGGTGAAGGAATACAGCGCGCGCATCGTCGAGCGCCTGCGCAATATCGACCCCGAACTGCCGGTGCTGGAACAGGCCCGCCAGTACCTGGAGCCGCTGCGCGCCACCTGCGGATCTGACCAGATCTGCCTGGCCGGCATGCTCTCCACCGAGGTGCTGTCCCTGCCCGAGCCCGTGCACAAGGTGCTCAAGGATTTCTATCACATCAACGAGGCCTGGCTCGCCAAGCTGCTCGAACGTGGCCAGGAGCAGCGCGAGACCTTGTACCCCGTGCCGCCCGAAATGCTCGCGCAAGTACTGTATGGCGCGCTCCAAAGCGGCCTGATCGCCGCGCGCCTGTTCGGCACGCAGGAGCGCCTCGAAGCCGCCGCCGAAACCCTGCTCGGCGCCCTGTGCAACAAACGCGCCGCCGCACTGCTCGGCAAGACCTGCGCCTGACGTAGTCGCTGCATAAAAAACCGCCGGATGGCCGCAAGGCCTCCGGCGGTTTTTGTTTCTCGAACTGGGAATTGCACCCGAACAGGCAACGCGCCTCGACGCCGTGTCCCGGCAGCAGATCAAAGAGGACCGTTCTTCTCGACCATCGCGCACAACCACCCCCCATCGTCATGCGGCAGGTCATGTCCCGCCCACGGGTGGCGGAGGTGCTGCGCCTGCCAGGCCGCCGCGATGCGGGTCGAGCAGATCGGGTTGACCAGACGGTCGGCGTCCGAGGAGAGGATCAGCGTGGGGCAGGGCGGGGCGGAGGGGGTTGCCCGGTAGCGGGCGGCGGCCAGCAGTTGGCGGAGGGCCGCCGCGCGGATGACCGGGGCGGATTGGCCGATGGTGACCCACTCCGCCAGGTCGGCGTCGCGGGTGTCCATCCGTTCGCAGGTCAGCCGGTGGACCGTGCGCTCGCAGCGGGCGCGGTCGTGCCAGTGGTTGGCCATGCCGATGAGCGCGGCCCAGTTCTGGGGGCGCAGGCGCTGCGGCATGGTGCTGAAGGGACGCATGCTCGTGTTGATCAGCACCAGTCCGGCCACTTCCCCGGGGTAGCTTTGGGCCCATTCGGTGGCGACCATGGCGCCGAGCGACATCGCCAGGATGCGGCATGGCGCGGCCACCCCGTCGGCGCGGGCCGTGGCGCGTACGGCTTCCATGATGCCGCGCACGTCGGCGGGCACCAGCGCGTGGCGGGCGGTGCCGTTGCCGGGCAGGTCGATCAGGGACGGGTGGCCCAGGCCGCGAGCGGTCCATAGCGCCGGCAGGTCGCCCCAGTGCCGCGATTCGCGGGTGAGGCCGCGCAGGAAGATCCACGGGTTCATGGTGCCGGTTTCCGGTCTTGCCAGTGCGCGCTTGCCTGCGCCAGCAACTGCTGTCGATGGTCGCCCTGGGGCAGCCATCGCTCCGGGGCGAAGGCGGTGCGCCCGAGGAAATCGAACAGGCTCACATGCCGGCGCAGCACGCGCGCCGTGCGGTGGGCCTTGATCGGATTGAAAATGCCCGCGCGCGAGAAAAGCTGGCGGGGATTCTTCTTGATCCACAGCCACGAGCCCAGCTCCAGCGTCATCGGCAGGAACAACGTGCCCGCCGGCGCGCGGTCGTAGGCGTAGTCCCACAGGTCGCCGTGCAGCAGGTACTGATGGCTCTGGGGTTCGAAGGCGTAGCCGTGGTGCGGGTGGGCCTGCTCGAACATGGTCTTGAGCAGGTACATCTCGGGCAGGTGCGCCATCGGCGCGTGGGTGCGCGCGTAGGGGAACCAGATGCTGTCGCGCCAGCCATAGCCGGAATGGCAATCCACCGCGAAACTGAGCGGCCGGCCCAGCAGTTCGTCCTCCACCACGCGCAGCAGCGCGGCAGCCTCGGGCTCCATCGGCGCGCCGGCGCGGCCGCGATACCACGGCAGCCAGGCGCCGAGGCGCTGCCCGCCGGCCAGGAAGGGCACGCGCGCATCGGCGTTCTGCGGCGCGTTGCGCATCAGGTCCACACCCCGGGGATTGGCGCGCGTGGCCGCGTACATGCCGCCGGGGTTGACGATCGGCATGAAGACCAGCTTCACGGCCTGTAGCTCGCGGTGGAGCAGTTCGTCCCATTGCAGGCGGCACAGCAGCGAGCGCATGTAGTCCAGCACCAACTGAGTGCCGATGCGCTCGAGCCCGTGAATGCCGCCGAAGATGCCGATGGCCGGCGCGTCGGGCGCGTCCGTGCCCAGCGCCGCCACATGGACCCCAAATGAGCGGCCGTCCACGGTTACCTCGCACGCCACGCGCGACCGGAACCACGGAGCGCCCAATTCCAGCAGCGTCAGCAACTGGTCGTACTCGGGAAAGCTGGGGCGGCCCGGGTCGGTCATCGGCGGAGGGGGTCCTTGGGGGCGGTGCGGTGGGGGCGTGAGGCTCAGGTCAACTCAGGTCAACTCAGTCAACTCAGGTCAACTCAGTTCAATATAGGTGCAGGTTGCAGAACCTCGCAATGCCGTTGCGCCGCGCTGCCCGGCAGGACCAGGCAGTCCAGCAGCGCGCGCACCAGCCGTGTCCCGCTGCGGATCTTGAGGCTGTAGAGATATTCGTGGATGACCGGCGCCTGGCTGGCGAAGGGCACCACGCAGAGCGCGGGGTCGCGCGGCACCTCGCCCACGGGCATCACGCTGGCGCCGAGGTTGTGCCGGATCGCCTCGCAGATGGCTTCGCGGCTGCCGATCACGGTATGGGGCGGGAGGTCGATGCCCACCGCGCCCAGCGCCGCCTCGGTGGCCTCGCGAGTCATCGACCCTTGTTCGCGCACGATCAGGTGGCAGGTGGCCAGTTCGGCCACCTCCACGCGCGGACGGCGCGCCAGCGGGTGGAGCGGATGGGCGACCAGCACCATCGGGTCGGCGGCGAGCATGACGCGGGAGAGCCGGTCGTCGTCCACCGCGTGCGACGACACCGCGGCATCGATCCGGTATTCGAACAGCGCGTCGAGCATCTGCCGGGAATTGCCGATCTCGATGCTGATCGCCACGGCCGGGTAGCGCTCCCGGAACGCAGCCACGCTGCGCAGGATGTAATAGGGGCCAGTGGCGCCAATCCGCAGGCTGCCCAGCCGCAGGTTGCCGGCGTTGCGGAGCAGGAAATCGGCCTCGCCCTCCTGCTGCATCATCTGCTCGGCCAGCGGCATGAGGGCCACGCCGACGTCGCTGAGGTCGAGCCGGCTGGCGCGGCGGTGGAACAGTTCCACGCCGTAGAGCACTTCCAGCTGGCGGATGCGGCCGGTGACGGTGGGCTGGCTGAGGCGCAGCTGCCGGGCCGCGCTCGTGATGCTGCCTTGTCGCGCCACTTCATAGAACGTCATCAGCAGATCGCCAAGCATGGGGCTCCCATCGAGTTCAGGACGAACCCGCGAGCCTAGCCCGTCAATGTGACAGTGGTGAGTATGACGGCGTTCCCCCCTCCCCAAAGGGAGAGGGGAGAACGCCGGACGCGGGTTTAGCTCCCCATCGCCGGATCGGACACCGTGTGGGTGCCGTTCTCCAGGCGGCCGGCAAAGCGGCGCGAGAAGCCGCCCTGCTGGGTGGTCACCGTGAAGTCATACCAGTTGCCCTGCGACTTCACCGGGAAGGGCTGGTCGAGTTCCTTGCCGGCGGGCAGCTCGAAGGTCCACGGGCCGTCCGTGCGGTAGGCGTTGGGCACCACCGTGAACGTACAGGCCGTCGTGCCGCGGTTGATCAGCGTCAGCCAGACCTTGGGCTCGTCGGATTCCTCGTAGCACACGCGGATCTCCGGCGCGGCGCCGCCGCCGGCTTCCTTCTGGGCGCTCACGTCGCCGATAAAGGCGCGATGGTAGCCATTCGGGCCAAGTACCCAGAGGTCATAGCGGCCGCTGTCGGTGGCGTAGACATCCCAGGTGGCGTCGATGCCCTTGCCCGCCTCCACCGCATAGCGGCGCGGCACGCTGCCCAGGTGCAGGCGATCGTACACATGGAACACTGCGGCCTGCGTGCCGTCATTGCGGAACTTGAGGACCATGGCGCGGTTGACCGGATCTTCCAGCCCGCTGGTGTGCAGCGTGTACGGCAGCGCGCGCGAGGGCCGCGTGCCGCTGGCCTGCGTCGGCATGGTCTGCGCCGCCACGGTCGGGGTGGGAATCTGCGCCAGCGCTTCCTGCTGGGTGCGCTGGGCGTCCGCGCCGGTCTTGTCGAGGCCCGTGAAGGAGATCGACGTGGTGCCGTTCGGGTTGATGAAGTCGAACGCAGTCATCATGTCGCCCATCACCGCGCGGCGATAGGGGCTGATGTTGGTCTCCTGCACGCCGAATCGCTGCTCGAGGAAGCGCAGCACCGAGGTGTGGTCGAACGCCTGCGAGTTGACCCAGCCGCCACGGCTCCACGGCGACACCACGTACATCGGCACGCGCGGACCGGGGCCGAACGGGGTCTTGTCCACGCTGTAGTACTCGGTGGCGGCGTCCATCGTGGTAGCGCCGACGGGCTTGCCCGCCGCATCCAGCGCCGGCGCGCAGGGCGGCGGCACGTGGTCGAAGAAACCGTCGTTTTCGTCGAAATTGATCAGCAGGACGGTCTTGCTCCAGATGTCCGGGTTGGCCGTCAGCGCGTTGAGCACCTCCTGGGTGTACCAGGCGCCCTGGACCGGACTCGACGGCCCCGGGTGCTCCGAGTACGTGGCCGGTGCCACGATCCACGATACCTGCGGCAGCGTGCCGGCGGCGATGTCGTCGCGCAGCGCCTGCAGGAAGCCGCCGTCCGGCATGGTGTTGGCGATGCCTTTGAACAGCGGGTTCACGGTGTCGTTGGCCGCCGTGTAGGCCGGGTAGGGCGCACCGTTGGCCGCGTTGCCGAGCGCGGCGTTGGCGGCGCGGTACTGGGCGAAGCCGGCCAGCGGGTTGTCGGTGAAGTTGTCCGGCATGTTCTGGTAGACCTTCCAGGTCACGCCGGCGGTCTGCAGGCGTTCCGGGTAGGTCGTCCAGGTGTAGTTGATGCCGGTGGCGTCGAGCGAGTCGCCGCTGTTGTCGATCACCGGGCCGCCCTTCTGGCCGAACGGGTCGTTGGTGCCGGTCCAGTGGAACAGGCGGTTGGTGTTGGTGCCGCCGTGGAAGCTGCAGTGGTAGGCATCGCACAGCGTGAAGGCGTCGGCCAGCGCGAACTGGAATTCCACCTCCTTCTGCTTGTAGTAACCCATCGACTGGCGCTGCTTGGAGGTCGGCCAGGCGCTCATGCGGCCCAGGTCCCAGGCGGCCTGGCCGTCCGGCTGGCTGTGCGGGGTGCCGCTCACGCGCTGGGCGTTGCCGGCGGTGCTGTCCAGGTGGTACGGCAGCACCACGCGGTTGGTGTTGCCGCTGGCGTAGGTCTGCTGGAAGACGTTGCGGCCGCCCGGCAGCGGGATCGGGAAGCGGTCACCGAAGCCCCGCACGCCCTTGAAGGTGCCGAAGTAGTTGTCGAACGAGCGGTTTTCCTGCATCAGGATCACCACGTACTGCACGTCCTGGATCGACTTGTTGACGTTGTTGGCCGGAATGGCCAGTGCGCGGCGAATAGCCGGCGGAAACGCGGCGAGCGCGGCGGTTGCGGCGGCACTGCCGCCTGCCATCTTGAGAAAATTGCGTCGGCTGCTGGAGTTCATGTCGAGTTCTGCCCTGAGCGGTTCTGGATTCGAGGAGGTGGGATCGCGGCGCTTCAGGGCGCGCACTTCATCTGGGGCTTGACCGTGGGCTCGCCCGGCTGGGTCGGGGTGCCGCCGCCCGGTTGTCCGGGGGTGGGCGGGGTGTCGTCGCCGCCACAGGCGGTCAGCGCCGCGCAGAGCAGCAGGGCGGCGGCCAGCCCGGCCAGGGGGCGCGGGGCTTTGGGTGGCCGCACGTGGGCAAGGCGTGCAAGGGTGCGGATGTCGTGCATGGTCTGGATTCTCTTGCGGTGGGGAGGGACGGGGGCCGTCAAGCGCCCTATGCGTTGCTCGCGTCGTTCGCGTGGCTCGCGATGCGCTTCGCAGCGTACGGTCCCGCCTTGTCCCGGCGGTGACATATGCCCCAAGAATCCTGATACGGACATTCGCGGATTTGGCCCCAAAGGGCGCCTGACGCACATTTGACGGCGTCAGTTGCTGCGTCGCACCAAGTCCTGTGCTAAGGTGTTTGGAAGGTTTCCTCCAATTTGCCCCCGAATCCCGTTTACCTGTCAGACTGCCGGACTCGGGAAGATCCTTGCCCAGACCGGGCTGCAGGACCGGCACATTGGATAGCCCCCCACAAACGCATTTTTGTTGCACTTGCAACGTGGCATGACCTTGCTTGTTAGCAAGGCTTTCCGCCCCCATTCTGCAATGCGGAAGGGCTTGCAGGAGCGGTACATGAACACCGAATCACGTTACGTCTGGCATTACACCGTGGGTACGCCACTGGCCGCAATTGCGCGGTCGGGACGGCTGCGGCCCGCGATGGCCCACGGCCGTCCCGCGCGTCCGGGCGAGCACGACATCCTCTGGTTTTCGCGCAATCAGCAATGGGATCCATCCGCCACCCAGGACGATGGCCTGAGCGAGGCGCGTCACGCGCTCTCGCGGGCTGCCCTGCATGCGCGCTTTGGGCTCTACCGGTTTGGCATCGCCGCCAATGACTCGCGCCTGCTGCCGTGGCCGACGGTCACGCGCGTGGCCGATATCGAAGTGCCCGATGCCATGGCGATGGTCGCCGCCGGCCTGCGCTGCGGCGCCGCGCCCACCGACTGGATCGGCACGCTGACCGAGATTCCACTGTCCGAACTGCGCTTCGAGGCGTGGACCGGCCGCGAATGGACCACGGCCGATCTCAACGAGCTGGCCGCCCAGCTCGCCTAGCTCACCCCGTCAGCGGCTGAAGCCGCGCGCGGCCACCGGCCACACCGCTTCCACCACGCCGCCGCGCACCGTCACCAGTGCATCGTAGAGATTGAGGGTCGGGTCGCAATGACCCGGCACCAGCAGCACGCGGCTGCCCAGCGCCGGCAGGGCGGCGACGTTGCCCGCCTGGCGGGGTTTGACGATGCCATGCTCGTCGTTCGCCGCCACGTACTCCAGCGCCTCGGACGCCGCGCCATCGGCCCAGATCCACGGCAACCCCGAATCCACCGCCATCGACTTCAGCCCTGCATCGAGGATGACGCGGTCGCCGGCGGCCACGCTCATCACCGTCGTGGCGATAAACAGGCTGTGTTCGAAGCGCAGCGCACCGGGATAGGCGTTGCTGCCGTAGTCGGCATCCATGAACACGTACGAGCCCGGCTGGATCTCGGTGTAGACGCCGCTGCCGAGGTCGAACTCCACGCTGCCGCTGCCGCCCCCCGTTACCACCTCGCACTGCACGCCCGCTGCCGCCAGCTTCGCCAGCACGGCGCCGGTGCGTTCGGCAGCTTGCGCGGCGGCGTCGCGGCGGGCCGCCCAGTCGCGCAGATGCTGGATACCGCCGTGGTACGCCTGCAAACCGCGCAGGGACAGGCGGGGCTGGGCGGCGATTCTTTCCGCCAGCGCGATGGCCGCCGGGGCATCGGCCACGCCGCAGCGGCCCTGGCCGACATCGATCTCGATGAAGACATCGAGCTGTGTGCCGGCGGCTACGGTGGCTACCGCCAGGGCGTCAATTTGTGATGCATCGTCCACACACACGCTGAGGCGCGCATGGCGGGCCAACTCGGCCAGCAGCGCCGCCTTGGCCGGCGACGCAATCTCGTTACTGATATGGATGTCCGTCACGCCGGCCGCCACGAAGGGCACGGCCTCGCTGACCTTCTGGCAGCAGATGCCCACCGCGCCGCGCGCGATCTGCGCCAGCGCAATCTCGGGGCACTTGTGCGCCTTGGCGTGCGGGCGCAGCTTCACGCCGGCGCGGTCGGCGGCGTCCTGCATCCGCGCCACGTTGCGCGTGAAGGGGTCGAGGTCGACGATCAGGGACGGTGTGTCGATGGCATCGACGGACTGGCCAGGGGTGGCGGCGGGCGGCAAATCGAAAGGCAGGGGCATGAGCAGCGAAGATGTGATGAATGGGGCCGGAGCGGAAGCGTAGCACGCGCGATTCCACTACGATGAGGAAGTCCGCGCCGATGCGGACCCAAACCGGGAGGGCGCCATGGCACATGATGCAAGAGGCCTGGAGGTCACATCTGATCATCCCGAAGCGCTCGCGCACTACGAGACCGGGCTGGCGCTTCTGCATGGCTACTACGGCGATCCACTCGCGGCGGTCGATGCCGCCCTGGCCGAACACCCCGACTTCGCCATGGGCCACGCGCTGCGCGCCGCGCTGATGGTGACCTCGGGCGACGGCACCGCCGTGCCGCTGCTGCGCGAGAGCGTGGAGGCAGGCGAGGCATTGGGCGACCGCGCCAACCCGCGCGAGCGCCGCCATCTGGCCGCCGCGCGCGCCTGGCTGGATGGGCGGTTCGCCGAGTCGGTGCAGGCCTACGGCGACATCGCCATCGACTATCCGCGCGACATCCTCGCCGTGCAGGTGGCTCATCTGGGCGATTTCCTGCTCGGCCAGTCGTCGATGCTGCGCGACCGCATCGCGCAGGTACTGCCCCATTGGGATAAGGATGTGCCCGGCTACGGCTACCTGCTCGGCATGCATGCCTTCGGGCTCGAGGAATCCAATCGCTATGAAGACGCCGAGGCGCGTGGCCGCGAGGCGGTGGCGCTGAACCCGCGCGATCCGTGGGCGATCCACGCCGTGGCGCATGTGATGGAGATGCAGGGCCGGCTGGACGATGGCGCGGCCTGGCTGCACACGCGCGTATCGGACTGGTCCGAAGACAACATGCTGGCGGTACATAACTGGTGGCATCTGGCCCTGTTCCTGCTCGAGCAGGAGCGCTACGACGAGGTACTGGCGCTCTACGACGCGCACCTCAACCGGCCCGCGCCGGCCATTGCGCTCGATCTGGTCGATGGTGCCGCGCTGCTGTGGCGCCTGCACCTGCGCGGTGTGGACGCGGGCGCGCGCTGGGCCGCGCTGGCCGACGACTGGTACACGCGCGGCGCCGCCGGCTACTACGCCTTCAACGATGTGCACGCCATCATGGCGTGCCTGGGCGCGGGCCGCGAAGACGCCGTGGCCGAGATCCGCGCGGCCATGGCGGGCGCGGCGATCGGGCAGGGCACCAATGCGATGATGTCGCGCGACGTGGGCCTGCCCGTGGCCGACGCGATGATCGCCTTCGCGCGCGGCGACTATGCCGCCACGGTGACGCTGCTGATGCCGGTGCGCATTCTCACCCATCGCTTCGGCGGCAGCCATGCCCAGCGCGACGTCTTCGCGCTGACCCTGATCGAAGCGGCCCTGCGCGGCCGCCACGCCAACCTCGCCGCCGCGCTGGTGGCCGAGCGTGCCGCGCTGAAGCCGATGAACCCGAGCCTCGCCGCGCTGGCCGGCCGCGCACGGCGGACGTCGCAGGCGCAGGCAGCCAGTTCGACGCTGCACTGATCCATCCACCCTGTATCTACCCGTAGTCACCCTGGAGGTCACCATGCATCTACCGACGTTCCGCTCGAAGCCCCTGCGCCTCGCCGCCGTCCTGCTCGCGATGGCCAGCCTGCCGGCCATCGCCCATCATGGCTGGTCCACCTATGACCAGACCAAGCCGCTGACCGTGACCGGCAAGGTGGTGGAGAGCCACTACGAGAACCCGCACGCCACGATCCGCGTGGATGCGGAGGGCAAGCGCTGGTTCGCCGTGCTGGCGCCGGTGTCGCGCATGGAGTCGCGGGGCGCCACGCAGGAGAAGGTGGCCGTGGGCAAGCAGGTGACCATGGTCGGCTACCAGAGCAAGGAAAAGGCCGACGAGATGCGCGTGGAGCGCATCACGCTCGACGGCGGCCAGACCGTGGAACTGCGCTGAGTGCCGATGGAGGCACTTGGCGAGTGGGGCGCCACGCTCGCCGCGTGGCCGCTCTCGGTGGCGCTGCGGGCGTCGTCCTGGGCGTATCCGATCATCGAGATCGTGCATCTGGCCGGCATGGCGCTGCTGTTCGGGTCCATCGTCGTGGTGGACCTGCGGCTGGCCGGGCTGGGGCGCCAGTTGCCGGTCACCACGCTGCTGCGCCATGCGCTGCCGGCCTCGGTGGCGGGCTTTCTCGCCGTGGTGGCCAGCGGGGCGCTGCTGTTCCTGGCGCATGCCGATGAACTGATCGTCAATCGCGCCTTCCTGATCAAGATCGTGCTGATCGGGCTCGGGCTGGCCAACGCGCTCTGGTTCCATCAGGGGCCTTACCGGCAGTTGCATGCCGCGCCTTCCGGCGCGAGTTGGGACATCGGCCGGCCGCCGCCCACGGGGGCGCGCGCCTGTGCCATGGTGTCGCTGCTGACCTGGGGGCTGGTGATCTGCGCGGGCCGGCTGATCGCCTACGTCTGAGCGGTTTGCAACCTCGCAATTTGATGTAACGCAAATGGCGTGCAGGCGTCGCTCAAGGTTTAAGGGGGTGGGTCGTTAAGCCTGATCGGTACTCCATCGATCCAACGAACAACCTGCCCCATGAATAACCTCAGTATTCGCCATGGCCTGCTGGCCACCCTGGTGGTCTTCGGACTGATGATCCTGTTTGGCGCCGCGCTGGGCGTGACCGAGCTACGTGCAGCAAGCGGCGCTTCCGAGCGCATTCACGTGGTGGCCACGCGCGCGCTGCTGATCAACGACGCCTATAAGGACATGACGCGCGCGCGCTCGGCCCTGACCCGCGCGTACAGCTCCGCCAAGGAGTCCGGCGCGGTGAACGCCGACGCCATCGCCAGCGCCGAGAAGTCGATGCGCAAATCCGCCGATGAGCTGAACGCCTTCGAGAAGGCCGCGCCCATCGAGGGCCTGGAAGCCGGCGCGCGCGACGAGATCATCGGCGCCGGCCGTGCCCATATGGATGCCGTCCAGCGCGCGCTCGAGGCGCTGCGCAACAATGATCCGGCGGCCTACGCGGCGATCAACGACAAGGACATCACCGCTTCCGGCGGGAAGTACTCGGCCGGCGTGGAGCGCTTCCAGAAATTCGCCGAACAGCATAACGACGAGGCCGTGGCTACGGGCCGCAACCGCTTCCAGCGCGTGCTGGTGCTGGTGGGGATTGGCCTGGTGGCGTCGGTGTTGCTGATCGTGGCGGTGCACGTAGCGCTGCGCCGGCTGGTGGTGGCGCCGCTCAACGCCGCCTGCCAACTGATCATGCGCGTGGCCGATGGCGACCTGACCATGACCGTGCCGCCGGCTGGCCGCAACGAGATTGGGCAACTGCTGGACGCGCTCGCCCGCATGCGTGCCGGCCTGACCGAGACCGTGCGCAAGGTGCGCGCGGGTTCCGATGCCGTGACCACCGGCGCGCGCGAGATCGCGGCGGGAAATACCGACCTGTCCTCGCGCACCGAGGAACAGTCGTCGGCGCTGGAGCAGACCGCCGCCAGCATGGAGGAACTGACCTCCACCGTGGGCAATAACGCGGAGAGCGCCACCCGGGCCAGCGCGCTGGCGCGCGACGCGGCGGACCTCGCCCAGCGCGGCGGCGACGTGGTGCGCGGCGTGGTGCAGACCATGAGCGACATCAACACGAGTTCGCAGAAGATCGTCGACATCATCGGCGTGATCGACGGCATTGCCTTCCAGACCAACATCCTCGCGCTGAATGCCGCCGTGGAAGCGGCGCGCGCGGGCGAGCAGGGCCGGGGCTTTGCCGTGGTGGCGGGCGAGGTGCGCGCGCTGGCGCAGCGCAGCGCCGGCGCCGCCAAGGAAATCAAGGCGCTGATCGATTCGTCGGTGGAACGCGTGGACGCCGGCAGCACCCAGGTGGAGCAGGCCGGCGACACCATCGGCGAGATCGTCGGCGCGGTGCAGCGGCTGGCGGCCACCGTCAACGAGATCTCGGCGGCGTCGCAGGAGCAGTCCAGCGGCATCACGCAGGTCAGCGAGGCGGTGTCCCAGATGGAGCAGGTCAACCAGCAGAACGCCGCACTCGTGGAGCAGGCCGCCGCGGCGGCCGACTCGCTCGAAGCGCAGGCCAACCAGCTGGCGGCGGCCGTGACGGTGTTCCGTCTGGCGGCTTGAAACTGTATTAATTAGCAGGCATTACGCCGCCAGCCGTTCTTCGACGAACAGCAGGCGGTCGTTGCCCCAGAACAGCTCCCCATCGACGATAAAGCTGGGCGCGCCGAAAATGCCGCGCGCCACGGCTTCCTCCGTCACCCGCTTGAGTTCGGCCTTGACTTCGGGGTCATCGAGCATGGCCAGCGCCTGCCGGGGATCCATCCCTGCATCGACCAGCACTTTTCCGATCTCCTGCGGATCGTTGAGGTTGCGGCCGTCCTCCCACATCGCACGGAAGATCGCGTCCACGTAGCGCGCGAAGGCGTCCGGGCCCTGGCGCTGGTAGCCGATGGCGCCGCGCATCAGCGCCAGCGTGTTGATCGGGAAATGGGGGTTGTGGCGGAACGGCACGTCGTAGCGGCGCGCCCAGTGCTCGGTATCCGTCTTCGACCATTGCGACTTGAGCGGGATGTCGGCCGGGCTGTGGTTGCCGGTCGCCTTGAACACGCCGCCCAGCAGCATCGGGCGCCAGACGATGGTGGCACCGGTGCGGGCCGCCACGCGCGGCAGTTCCTTGTACGCCAGGTAGGAATAGGGGCTACCGAAGTCGAAGAAGAACTCCACCTGCTTGGTCATCGCATGTCTCCGTTGTAGTTTGTGACGGTTGTCCGGGGCGGCGGGGTGGGGCTACCAGTGCTCGATCCACGGGCGGATGTCCAGCTCGTGGGTCCAGGCATCGCGCGGCTGCTGGTGCAGCATCCAGTAGGTATCGGCGATGTGGTCGGGATTGACGATGCCGTCGCGCGCCTTGGCCGCGTAGCGGTCTGGAAAGGTCTCGCGGATAAAGGCGGTGTCGATGGCGGCATCGACGATCAGGTGCGCCACGTGAATGCCCTGCGGCCCCAGTTCGCGCGCCATGCTCTGCGCCAGCGCCCGCAACGCGTGCTTGGCGCCGGCGAACGCGGACATCCCATCGCGCCCGCGCACGCTGGCCGTGGCGCCGGTGAAGAAGATCGAGCCCCGCTGGCGCGGCAGCATCGCCCGCGCGGCCTCGCGGCCCATCAGGAAGCCGCCGAAGCAGGCCATCTCCCACACCTTGAAGTAGACGCGCGAGGTGGTCTCCAGGATCGGGAAGTTGACGTTGGCGCCGATGTTGAACACGGCCACTTCCAGCGGGGCGATGTCGCGCTCGATGCGCTCGATCAACGCCACGGTGTCTTCTTCCTTGCGGGCGTCGCAGCCGAATGCGTGGGCCTCGCCGCCTTCGGCGCGGATCTGGTCCACCAGTGGCGCGAGCTTGTCCGCGCTGCGCCGGGTCACGCAGGCGATATAGCCCTCGCGCGCAAAGCGGCGGGCAATGGCCCCCCCTGTGGCGTCTCCGGCACCGACTACCAGGATGGCTTTCTTGTCAGGCATCGCGTCTCCTCCGTGGTTTGCGTCGCATTGTGACAGCAAAGGCAGAATCGCTTTTGGCTTGACTTTATATCGTACGATATATATCTTACGATACGTCGTACGATATATTCGTACCCAGGCAACGGAGTGCAGCATGCGACATCTCTTTGGATTTCCCTTCGGTTCTCCCTTCGGTGACCACCATCATCACCGCGCCCACGACGGCTGCGGCCACCGCTTCGGCAAGCACGCCATGTCCCGCCGGGGCGGCGGTTTCTGGTCGCAGGGCGGCGGCCCGGATTTTGAGGGCGGCGATGGTTTCGATGGCGATAGCTGGCGCCGGGGCCGCAAGTTCAGCGCGGAAGACCTGCAATTGCTGCTGCTGTCGCTGCTCGAGGAAAAGCCGTCGCACGGCTACGAGCTGATCAAGGCGCTGGAGGCCCGCACAGGGGGCTTCTACAAGCCGAGCCCGGGCGTGGTCTATCCCGCGCTGACCTTCCTCGAAGACCTCGGCTACGCCACGGTCATCACCGAAGGCAACAAGAAGCGCTATGAACTGGCCGATGCGGGCCGCGCCTATCTGGCCGAGAACCGCGAGCGGCTCGAGCACATGGTCGCCCGGCTGCGCCACGTGGCGCGCAAGATGGACTTCATGCGCCGCGCCATGAGCGGCGAGCCCCAGCGCGAGCCGGAGCAGGGCGGCTGGCTGCCCGAGTTCGTCGAGGCGCGCCTGCGCATCAAGCGCGCGCTGACCCAGCGCAGCGAGGCCTCCGCCGACGAACAGCGCCGCATCGCCGCCATCCTGGCCCGCGCCGCCGACGAGATCGAAGCCGGCCAGCCCTGAACCCTAATACAAGGTATTCCATGACGATTTCCCGTGACCTGACGGTCCAGCGCGTGCGCCATCCGCTCAAGATGCGCCTGCTCCAGGTGCTGCGCACCCAACTGCTGTCCCCGCAACTGCTGCGCGTGACGCTCGGTGGCGACGATCTGGCCGATTTCACCTCCAGCTCCTTCGACGACCATATCAAGGTGTTCTTCCCCGCGCCCGGCGCCGAGCGCCCGGTGCTGCCGGTGGTGGGCCCGGACGGCATCGTGTTCCCCGAAGGCCAGCCGCGCCCGCAGGCGCGCGACTATACGCCGCGCCGCTACGACCCCGTGGCGCGCGAGCTGGACATCGAATTCGTGCTCCATGGCGATGGCCCCGCTTCCACATGGGCGGCGCAGGCCCGGCCGGGGCAGTATCTGGGCGTGGGCGGCCCGCGCGGCTCGTTCGTGATTCCGACTGAATTCGACTGGCACCTGCTGATCGGCGATGACACGGCGCTGCCGGCCATCGCCCGCCGCGTGGAGGAACTGGGGCCCGATGCCCAGGTGATCGTGGTGGCCGAGGTGCCCAGCGCCACCGCGCAGATCCCGCTGGCCGTGGGGCCGCGTGGGCAGGTGCACTGGCTGCATCGGGAAGACCAGCCCGAAGGTAGTCTGCTGGCGCCGGCGCTGCAATCGGTGGACCTGCCGGATGGCGAGGGCTATGTCTGGGCGGCCGGCGAGGGCGCCGCGATGCGCGCCGTGCGCCAGCACCTGGTGGGCGAGCGCGGCGTGGACAAGGCCCGCATCCGCGCATCGGCCTACTGGAAGCGTGGCAACGCGGCGGTGCACGAGACGCTCGACGATTAAGCGGGTCGGGTTTGGCCGGGCGGCGGGCCTCGCCTACACTGGCGGCATGCCAACCGCCCGGGATGTGCCATGCCGCTGATGCGTCCAACCTTGCTGTCGATTGCTGCTGTGGTGTCGATGACCGTGGCCGCCTGCGCCCCAGACGCCGTGCGCAACGTCGAAGCCAAGGGCTTCAACACCTATCTCGATACGGTGCAGAAGGCATGCGCCAATACGCGCCTCGGCTCGCACCCGCTGGGCGAGTGGCTGCGCAGCGGCGGCGACGACAGCGACAGCGACTACGTGTTCTGGCTCGACCAGACCTCGCGGCTCTACTACCAGCGCATCAGCGTGCCGCAGTACCGGAGTTCCATCGCCGGCGCCATGGGTGGCGACAAGGCCAACGCCGCCGCGCTCGACTGCATCGTCCGGCACCTGCCGGCGGATCGTCCCACCAAGGTGCCCGGCGGGCTGCTGTAGTAAAAAAGCCCGTTGTGCAAACGGGCAAGGCTGGATAAGATCGATTCCCGGTGGCCGAGACAACGGCCGCCGACGTCGCTCGGACGGTTCCGGGCGCTTACGTAAAGGACTCCCGCCATGACTGCCGATTCCGGCAAGCGCCGCTTTGCGCGCATCGATCGCCTTCCCCCGTACGTCTTCAACATCACCGCCGAGCTCAAGATGGCCGCCCGCCGCCGTGGCGAGGACATCGTCGACATGAGCATGGGCAACCCCGATGGCGCCACGCCGCCTCATATCGTGGCCAAGCTCGTGGATGCCGCGCAGCGGCCGGACACGCATGGCTATTCGGCCTCGAAGGGCATCCCCCGGCTGCGCCGCGCCATCTCGCACTGGTACCGCGAGCGCTATGACGTGGAGATCGATCCGGACAAGGAGGCGATCGTCACCATCGGCTCGAAGGAGGGCCTCGCCCACCTGATGCTGGCCACGCTGGACCGGGGCGACACCGTGCTGGTGCCGGACCCGAGCTACCCGATCCACATCTACGGCGCGGTGATCGCCGGCGCCGACATCCGCTCGGTGCCGCTGTCGCCGGGCATCGACTTCTTCGCCGAACTGGAACGCGCCATCCGGGGCAGTTATCCCAAGCCCAAGATGATCGTGCTGGGCTTCCCGTCGAACCCGACGGCGGCCTGCGTGGAGCTGGACTTCTTCGAGCGGGTGATCGCGCTGGCGCGCAAGCACGACATCTTCGTGGTCCACGACCTGGCCTACGCCGACATCGTGTTCGACGGCTGGAAGGCCCCGTCGATCATGCAGGTGCCGGGGGCGAAGGACATCGCGGTGGAGTTCTTCACGCTGTCCAAGAGCTACAACATGGCGGGMTGGCGTATTGGCTTCATGGTCGGCAACCCGGACCTCGTGGCCGCCTTGACGCGCATCAAGAGCTACCACGACTACGGCACCTTCACGCCGCTCCAGGTCGCGGCAATTGCCGCGCTGGAGGGCGACCAGCAATGCGTGAAGGACATCGCCGCCCAATACCAGTCCCGCCGCGACGTGCTGGCCAAGGGCCTGATCGAAGCCGGCTGGCCGGTGGAGATCCCCAAGGCGTCGATGTACATCTGGGCCCGCATCCCCGAACCCTACCGCGCGCTGGGCTCCCTCGAGTTCGCCAAGCAACTGCTGGCAAAGGCCAAGGTATCGGTATCGCCGGGCATCGGATTCGGCGACTACGGCGACGAATACGTCCGCTTCGCCCTGATCGAGAATGAATCCCGCATCCGCCAGGCGGTGAGGGGCATCAAGTCGATGTTCCGGGCGGATGGGTTGGTTGGGGCGGGGGGGTAGCCCCGCCAATCAATCGATCCGCGCCCCCGACTGGATCACCACGGGCTTCCACTGTTCGTATTCCGCCAGCACGAATTTGCCGAAGGCTTCCGGGGCCAGTTGCATGGCCTCGGCGCCTTGCTGGGACATCTTCGTGCGCACTTCCGGCTTGTTCAGTGCATCGTTGACCGCCTTGTTGAGCGTGGCGACGATGGCCTTCGGGGTGCCCTTGGGGGCGAACAGCCCGAACCACGCACCGGTGACCAGGTTCGGCACGCCGGCTTCGGCCATGGTCGGGATCTCCGGCAGGGCGGCGGAGCGCTTGCGCGAGGTCACCGCCAGCGGACGCAGCGCGCCGCCGCGGATGTGCGAGATCACCGACGGAATCGTCGCGAACATGAACTGCACGCGGCCGGCCAGCAGGTCGTTCAGGGCATCGGCGCCTTTGTAAGGCACGTGAGTGGTCTTCACGCCGGTGCGTTCGTTGAACAGCACGCCAGAGAGGTGCGCCGCCGTACCCACCCCCGTCGAACTGAAATTCAGGGTGTTGGGGTGGGCCTTGGCGTAGGCCACCAGCTCCTGCACGGTCTTCACCGGCAGCGTGGGGCTGACCACGAGCACATTCGGCACGTCCGCGATGGGCGCCACGGCCGCGAGGTCGGTCTGCGGATTGACCTTGAGCTTGCGGTAGAGCGTGGGATTGATCGCCACCGGGCCGACCGAGGTGGCCAGCAGCGTGTAGCCGTCCGGGTCGCTGCGGCCGACGTAGTCCGTGCCGATATTGCCGCCGGCGCCGGGCCGGTTCTCCACCACCACGCTCTGGCCGAGCGTCTGGCCAAGCTGCTGGGCGACTTCGCGCGCCAGGATGTCAGTGGTGCCGCCGGCGGTGAAGGCCACCACCATGCGTACCGGCTTGGACGGGTAGGGTTGCTGGGCGCCCGCCGTGGCGGCGCAGCACAGCAGCAGGCCGGCGGCCGTGCGCCGCAGGATCTTGTTCATGGCTGTCTCCGAATCGTGTCGTTATGTCAGCCATGTTAGGAAGCCGCCAGCCGCCAGCTTTGAAAAAAGAGCAACGCAGCGTTCTTTGCGCGCATGGCGGAAAACCCTGATCGGGCCGCCCCGGGGGAATGCCCCCTACCTCGGTTTCTGGAAGTGCTGCTCCATCGCCGCGCACCGGCTCAGGTATTCCAGCAGCCGTCCCACGCCCGCCGGCAGGCAGTCCTTGTCGCGCACGCACACGTAGAAATCCCGCACCGCCCAGGCATCGTTCAGCGTCAGCAGGGACAGGCCCATCATCGCCAGATAGTTTCGGGCGATGCCCTCGGGCACCACGGCGATCCCGAGCCCCTCGCGCACCATGCGGCAGCGCGCCTCGAAGTTCGACACCTGCGTCTTCACGGTCAGCGGCCGGGAGATGGTGCCGGACACCAGCGTCAGGAAGGCATCGAAGGTATGCCGGGGGAAGTAGCCGAGAAAGTCGTAGTCGAGCGCCTCTTCCAGCAGCAGCGCGCCCTTGGCCTCCAGCGGATGCCCGCGCGGCACCACCAGCCCCACACGGTCCTTGCGGTACGGCAGCGAGTACACGCCGGGGCTGGGGCTGCGCGCGTGATAGATGCCGATGTCCACGTCGCCGTTGGAGACCATGCGCGGAATATCCATGCTGAAGGACTCCACCAGGTCGATGCGCGCCTCCGGGTCGTGCTTGAGATAGCCGCTGATGTCGGTCGGCAGGAACTGGAGCACTGTGGAACGGTTGGAGGCCAGGCGGATCTTGGCGATGCCGTCGGTGGAGTAGGCCGCCAGCGCATCCTGCGCGAGCTGCACGCTCCGCACGATGGCCTTGGCGCGCTGGTAGAGCATGGCGCCGGCCGGCGTGGGCTCCACGCCCCGGCCATGGCGGCGCAGCAGGGCGGTGCCGGCGCGGCGCTCCAGTTCGGCAATGCGCTTGCTGGCGGCGGAAGTGACGAGGTTCTCGCGCTCCGCGGCGCGCGAGAGGCTTTTTTCCTCGACGGCGGCGATCAGGATGGCGAGCGAGGGGATATCCATGTCCATGGGCGCGGGCGTTCTCCAGACGGAAAGGGTTCCGGGGCGCGCGGCCGGGCGGCGGATCTGGCGATGCGGGTTTTCCCGGAATCGCACGGCATCGGCGCACGGCGCGCCTGCGGAGTATGCACCGGCCCCGCACGCCCCGGAATACACGGCGCGGCGCGGGAGCGTTCTCCAAATGTCAAAGCTCGCGCCGGCGGCGTCCCTACCATGTGAGGCATTGAGGCGCCCCGCTTTTCTCCCCTCTCCCGCTTGCGGGAGAGGGGCCGGGGGAGAGGGCAGGAGCGGAATGCGCGGTATCGCATCGACGATACGCCGTCCCTCTCCCCCGACCCCTCTCCCAGAGGGAGAGGGGAGAAAGGCGCCCCGGAACAAGGAGACAACACATGCTGATAGACGAATTCGCTGCCTACGTGGGCCGTGCCGCCACGGCGGAGCTGCCCGCTCCGGTGCTGCATCACGCACGCCGGGCGGTCATCGACTGGTTTGCCGCGCTGCTGGCCGGCGTGCCGATGGCGCCGGGGCAGCCGCTGGTGCGGGCCCACAGCGCGGAACTGGGCGTGGGCGCGTCCACGGTGGTCGGCCACGCCACCACGGCGTTTCCGGCGCTGGCGGCGTGGATCAATGGCAGCGCGTCCCACGCGGCCGAATTCGACGACATTTTCCGCGATGCCGTCTATCACCCGGGCTGCCCGACCATCGCGGCGGCGCTGGCCCTGGCCGAGCAGGCCGACGCCAGCGGCACCGATTTCCTGCGCGCCGTGATCGCCGGCTACGAGGTCTCCACGCGCATCGGCGCCGCGATCCAGCCGGCGCACTATCGCTACTTCCACACCACCGGCACGGTGGGTTGCCTGGGCGCGGCGGCGGCCGGCGCGCTGCTGGCGGCGCCGGGCGATGCACGCGTGGCCGCCGACGCCATGGCCACGGCCACGACGTTCGCCTCCGGTCTCCAGCAGGCGTTCCGCTCCGATGCCATGACCAAGGCGCTCCACGCCGGCCACGCCGCGCAGGTGGGCGTGCAGGCAGCCCAGGCCGCCGCGCATGGTGTGAACGGCGTGCACGACATCCTTGAGGGCGACGCCGGTTTTGGCGCCGCGCTGTGCGGCAAGCCCGACTGGCGCGACGTTACCGCCGGCCTCGGCACCGACTTCAATATCACGCGGATCACCCAGAAGAACCACGGCTGCTGCGGCCACACCTTCGCCGCCATCGATGCCGCGATGCAGATCGTGCGCGACCACGGGCTCGATCCGGCTCGCATCGCCGCCGTACGCGTGGCGACCTACCAGGTGGCGCTCGACGTCACCGGCAATTTCCAGCCGACCACCGCCTTCGAGGCCCGCTTCAGCCTGCCCTACGTGGTGGCGCACGGGCTCTTGCACGGCGCCGTGCGGCTCGATGCCTTCCAGCCCCAGCGCATGGCCGACCCCGCCATCCGCGCGCTGATGGCCCGCATCACGCTGACCGCCGACGCCGACCTGACCGCCGCCTTCCCGCGCCAGCGCGCCGCGCGCGTGGAGATCGAGATGGCCGATGGGAGCCGGCACACCCACTTCGCCCCGTACCGCCGGGGCGACCCCGAGGCGCCGCTCGACGACGCCATGCTGACCGACAAATTCATGGAACTCGGCGCGCCCGTGATCGGCGCCGGCCCCGCCGCACGCCTGCTCGACGCGCTCTGGCAACTCGGCGACCGCCCGGTGCGGGCGCTCGGCCTCGGCCAGCTGCGCGCCGGCTGACCCGCAACCCTACAGACAGATACCGATATGACGAGAGTGGACGAACACGTGGCGCCGGACGCGACGGTGACCGGCAGCGCGCTGGCCCGGGCGCTGTTCACGCCAGCCGCCGTGGCGCTGGTGGGCGCCTCGGCCGACGAGAGCAAGAACACCGCCCGGCCGCTGCGCTTCATGCGCAAGCACGGCTATTCGGGCCGCATCTTCCCGATCAACGCGGGCCGCACCGAGGTGATGGGCCTGCCCGCCTACCCGAGCGTGGCCGCGCTGCCGGAGACCATCGACCATGCCTTTGTGATGGTGCCGGGCCGCCACGTGCCCGAGGTGCTGGAGCAATGCGCCGCGCGCGGCGCCAGCGTGGTGACGGTGTTTTCCGATGGCTTTGCCGAACTTGGCGAGGCCGGCATGGCCGCCCAGCAGGCGCTGGCACTGCGCGCCCGGGAGCTGGGCGTGCGGCTGCTCGGCCCGAACAGCATCGGCGTGGTGGACGTGCACAGCGGCGCCATCCTGTCCGTGAACGCCGTGCTGGAGACCGACACCCTGCACGCGGGCGGCATCAGCGTGATTTCGCAGAGCGGGTCGATGCTGGGCGCGCTGCTGTCGCGCGGCGCGGCGCGCGGGCTGGGCTTCGCCAAGCTGGTGTCGGTGGGCAACGAGGCGGACATCGGCGTGGGCGAACTGGTCGACCTGATGGTCGATGACAGCGCCACCGAGGTGATCCTGCTGTTCCTGGAGACCATCCGCGACGCCGCCGTGCTCGGCCCGGCCCTGCGCCGCGCCCGCGCCGCCGGCAAGCCGGTGCTGGTCTACAAGCTGGGCCGCTCCGCGCAGGGCGAGGCGCTGGCGCAGTCCCACACCGGCGCGCTGGCTGGCAACGACGCCGCCGTGGATGCCTTCCTGCGCAAGCACGGCGCGATGCGCGTGGAGATGCTGGAGACGCTGTTCGAGGCCGCACCGCTGGCGCGCCGCTACGCCAGCGCCATCCCGCCGCTGGACCGCAATCCGCGTATCGCGGTGGTCACCACCACGGGCGGCGGCGCGGCCACGGTGGTGGACCGGCTCGGCCTGGCCGATGTGGAGGCCGTGGCGCCGCCCACGGCGTTCATCGAACACATGGCCGCGCGCGGCCTGAAGATCCGCCAGACGCCGATTCTCGACCTGACGCTGGCCGCCTCGCCGGCGCAGTACCGCGACCTCGTGGAGCAGATGCTCCAGAGTGACTGGTGCGATGCGGTGCTGTGCGTGGCGGGTTCGTCGGCGCAGTTCCACCCGGCGTACGCGGTGCGGCCGATCGTCGAGGCCTCGGCGGTGCAGGGCAAGCCGCTGCTGGCCTTCCTGGCCCCGGAGGCCGGGCAGTCGCTGACGCTGTTGCAGGAAGCCGGCGTGCCGGCGTTCCGCACGCCCGAATCCTGCGCGGACGCCCTGGCCTGCCTGTTCCGCGCCGCACGCACGCCGCTGGACGCTGGCACGCCGCCCGAGCCCGTGGCGTGGCCCGCTAGCTTGCCGACGCATGGCGACCTGTCCGAGTTCGAAGCCGCCGCCGCGTTTGGCGAACTGGGCGTGCCGATCGCCCCGATGGCGCTGGTGCAGCCCAACGCGCTGCAACACGCGGTGCCGTACCCGGTGGTTGCCAAGATCTGCTCGCGCGACATCCTGCACAAGACCGAAATCGGCGGCGTGGAAGTGGGCGTGCGGGACAACGAGGAACTGGCCCGCGCGGCGGCGCGGCTGGTCGACAACGCCGGGCGGGGCGTCCCCGCCGCGCGGCTGGACGGCATTCTGGTCCAGCGCATGGAACACCGGCTGCTGGAACTGATGCTCGGCTATCGGCACGACCCGCTGGTCGGCCCGATGGTCATGCTGAGCGCGGGCGGCATCACGGCGGAATTGCACCGGGACGTGAGCCTGCGGCCGGCGCCGGTCAGCCTTGAGGAAGCCCGCGACATGATCGGCGAGGTGCGTTCCACACGCCTGATCCGTGGCTTCCGGGGCTTGCCGCGTGGCGATGTGGATGCGCTGGCGCGCGCCATCGTCGATTTCTCGCGGCTGGCAGTGGTGCAGGGCGTGCGCATCGACGAAGCCGAGATCAACCCCTTGTTCGTGCGCGCCGAGGGCGTGGTCGGTGTCGACTGCGTGCTGCGGCTCAGCGCCACGCCAGATGCGTCGTAATCATCACAAATTTCTAAAATTCGGAGACTGGACATGAATTTCACACTCACCCCGGAACAGCAGGAGTTTCAGGACGCCGTCAGCCGCTTCGCCGAGAAGGAACTGCGCCCCGGCGCCCACCAGCGCGCCCACACGGATGCCTACCCCTGGGACGTGGCGAAGAAGATGGCCGCGCAGGGCCTGCTCGGCATCACCATTGCCGAGGCCGACGGCGGGCAGGGCGGCACGCTGATGGACGCCATCATCGCCATCCAGGCCGTGGCGGCGCACTGCCCGCGCAGTGCCGACGTGATCCAGGCCGGCAACTTCGGCGCGATCCGCGTGCTGGCCGAGTACGGCTCGGCGGCGCAGAAGGCCAAGTGGCTGGCCCCGCTGCTGGAAGGTAGCGCGCTGATTTCGGTGGGCATGACCGAGCCGGAGGCCGGCTCCGCCGTGACCGAGCTGAAAACCAGCGCCACGCCGGACGGCGCGGGCTTCCGCATCAACGGCAGCAAGGTCTTCACCACACACGGCCCCCATGCGGACGTGATCCTGGCCTACGTGCGCTTCGGCCCGGGCGTGGGCGGCATCGGCTCGGTGCTGATCGACACCAAGGCGCAGGGCGTACGCATCGGCCAGCGCTCGAAGTTCATGTCGGGCGAGGAGTGGGCACAGATCTATTTCGACGATGTGTACGTGGCGCCCGAGGACGTGCTGCTGGGCGAGGGCGGCTTCAAGAAGCAGATTGCCGGCTTCAACGTGGAGCGGATGGGGAACACGGCGCGCTCGCTGGCGCTGGGCCGCTATGCCTACGAGGAAGCGCGCCAGTGGGCCATGCAGCGCAAGCAGTTTGGACGCCTGCTGTGCGAGTTCCAGGGCCTGCAATGGAAGTTCGCCGAGATGAAGATGAAGCTCGATGCCGGCCAGCTGCTGCTCTACCGTGCCGCCGCCAATGCCGACAGCGGCATCCCGTCCGCCGAGGAAACCGCGATTGCCAAGGCGTTCTGCAACCAGGCTGGCTTCGACATCGCCAATGAGGCCATCCAGGTGATGGGCGGCATGGGCTACAGCCAGGAAGCGCTGGTGGAGTACTGCCAGCGCCGCTGCCGCGGCTGGATGATCGCCGGCGGGTCGATCGAGATCCTCAAGAACCGCATCGCCGAATCGGTGTTCGAGCGGACGTTCTCGCAGCGGCCCGAGAAGGCACGGGCCTGATCGCTTCGTCCGTTCGATCAGAAATAGCCGATAAACCGCGCCATGATCGGCGACAGGGCGCCGGCGCGGTGGGCCATCAGGACCCGGCTGCCGGCGTCCGGGCCGGCCAGCGGCAGGTAGGCCACGCCGGGAATGCCGGTGCGCGCGTAGATCTCGGGCAGCACCGACACCCCGGCGCCGCTGGCCACCAGCCCGATGATGGTCGTGGCCTCGCGCGCCTCCTGCGCGACGTTGGGCGCGTAGCCGGCCCGGTTGCACAGCGTGGTCACATGGTCGAACAGCCCGCAGCCCAGCCCGCGCGGGAATAGCAGGAAGCGCTCGGCGGATAGCTCGGCGATGTCGATACCTGCAGCGCCATCCCGGTCATCGCTCCCTTCGCGCGCCAGCGCATGGCTGACCGGCAGTACGGCCACGAGGCGGTCTGCCAGCACCTCCCGCACCGTGATGCTGGCCGGTGGCCGAAACTGTGGCGACGGCCGCAGGAAGCCGATATCGATCTCGCCCTGCTCAAGCTGCTGCAGTTGCTGCCCGGTCGACATATGCACCAACTGGAGGGTGGCGTTGCGGTGTGCCTCGCGGAACTGATGCACGGCGCGCGGAAAGACGTCATGCATCGGCACGGATGCCGTGAATCCCACCCGAATCTCCCCGGCATCGCCCGATGCCACCTGCTTCACCACCTCGCGCGCCTGATCCAGCGTGGCCAGCGCATCGCGGGCCTTGTCCAGGAACAGCGCCCCGGCGGGCGTCAGCGCCACGTGATGGCGGGAGCGTTCGAGCAGCGCACTGCCCAATTCCTCCTCCAAAGCCTTGATCTGGATGCTGAGTGGCGGCTGGCTCACATGCAGCTTGCGGGCGGCTTCACTGAAGCTCAACGCCTCGGCTACGGCCACGAAATATCGGAGTTGGCGAAAATCCATGATTCGAAATCGAAATAACAAGCCACCTGAAAACATATTGGACAGTATCACGACGGCTGCACAGAATGGGCGCACTTAAAAGAAACCTGGAGAAGACAATGCGCGGGTCCGCTCGTCGTCGTGTTTCGCAGGGCGCGCGCCGCCCGTTCTTGATCAACTCGCTCGCCACGCTGCTGGCCGCCACCCTTGGCCTGGCCGTCTCGGCCCCGCAGGCCGCCGAGGCGTATCCGGACAAGCCCATCCGTCTGGTCGTGCCGTACGCCGCCGGCGGCGCGGTGGACATCGTGGCGCGCGCCGTCGGCCAGAAGATGAGCCAGGCGCTCAAGCAGCCGATCATCGTCGACAACCGCCCGGGCGCCAGCACCAATATCGGCCTGGACATCGTCGCCAAGTCGCCGGCTGACGGCTACACGATCATGATGGCGTCCAACAGCCTCGCCACCAATTCGGCGCTGTTCGCCAAGCTGTCGTTCAACCCCGCCACCGACTTCGCGCCCGTGGCGCGTGTGGGCGAGGCCTCGCTGGTCGTGGTGGTGCCGGCCAAGTCGAAGATCGACTCGCTGAAGACCCTCGTCGCCCAGGCCAAGGCCCAGCCCGGCAAGCTGGCGTACGCGTCCGCCGGCAACGGCAGTTCCGGCCATCTGGCCGGCGAAATGCTCAAGGACACCGCCGGCATCGACGTGCTGCACGTGCCGTACAAGGGTGGCGCCCCCGCCATCACCGACCTGCTCGGCGAACGGATCACCTTTATGCCGATCAACCCGCTCGAGGTCATCACCCATATCCACGCCGGCACGCTGCGCCCGCTGGCCGTGGCGAGCGCCAAGCGTTCGGCCCTGCTGCCGGACGTGCCGACCTCGCGCGAGGAAGGGTTGCCCAACTTCACCGCCTCGGTCTGGTGGGGCCTCGTGGCGCCCGCCAAGACGCCGCCCGCGATCATCAAGCAGCTCAATGCCGCCGCCAACACCGCGCTGGCCGACGCCGACGTGCGCAAGCAGCTCACCCAACTGGGCGTGACCATCCTGCCCGGCACGCCGGAAGCCTTCGGCCAGTTCGTGCGCACCGAAACCACGACCTGGGCGGGCGTTATCCGCAAGGCCGGTATCACGGCCGACTGAGTCTCACCCTGACTGGTATTAGGTATGTCCCAAAACACTGCTCCTTCCACTGCCACGGCCGCGGCTACCCAGCCGTCCATCCTGGTTGTCAGCGCCCACGCGGCTGACTTCGTCTGGCGCGCCGGCGGCGCCATCGCGCTCTACGCCGAGCGCGGCTACCACGTGCGCATCGTCTGCCTGTCGTTCGGCGAGCGCGGCGAATCGGCCAAGATGTGGCGCCAGCCGGGCATGACGATGGACCGCGTGAAGGCCGCCCGTCATGAAGAGGCGCAGCGCGCCGCCGAGATCCTCGGTGGCACGCTGGAGTGCTTCGACCTCGGCGACTATCCGATGCGCGTGCCCGACGAGGCGCTGCTGCGTCTGGCCGACATCTACCGCGACATCCGTCCCGAACTGGTGCTGAGCCACTCGCGCGAGGACATCTACAACTTCGACCACCCGCTCGCCACGCATGTGGCGCAAGAGGCACGCGTGATCGCCCAGGCCCACGGCTACAAGCCCGAAGTGCCGGTGATCGGCGCGCCGCCGGTGTTCCTGTTCGAGCCGCACCAGCCTGAGCAGTGCAACTGGAAGCCGGACGTGCTGCTGGACATCTCCTCTGTCTGGGAGAAGAAGCAGCGCGCGTTCACGACCATGGCCGCGCAGGAGCACCTGTGGGAGTACTACACCCGGGTGGCGCTCCAGCGCGGGGCGCAGGCCACGCGGAATTCCGATCGCAAGGTGCAGTACGGCGAAGGCTATGCACGCGTGTTTCCCCAAGTTTCGGAGGTACTGGCATGAAGACGATTGCCTACCGTAATATCCTGCGCGCGGCACCCGCCGCGATCGAGTCGCTCGGCAAGCTGGGCGTGGCCACGGTGCATGAGGCGCAGCGCCGCACCGGCCTGATGAAGCCGTACCTGCGGCCGATCCAGTCCGGCACGGCGATCTCCGGCAGCGCCGTGACCGCGCTGATGCACCCCGGCGACAACTGGATGATCCACGTGGCCGTGGAAATGATCCAGCCGGGCGACGTGCTGGTGGTGGCCCTGACCAGCGACTGCACCGATGGCCTGTTCGGCGACCTGCTGGCCACGTCGCTGAAGGCACGCGGCGCGCGCGGCCTGATCATCGACGGCGGCGTGCGCGATGTCAGCACCCTCAACGCGATGGGCTTCCCGGTCTGGTCCCGCGCCGTGCACGCGCAGGGCGCCGTGAAGGAAACCGTGGGTGCCGTGAACGTGCCGGTGGTCTGCGCCGGCGCCACTGTGCGGCCGGGCGACGTGATCGTGGCGGACGACGACGGCGTGGTCGTGGTGGCGCGCCCGCAGGCGCAGGACATCGCGCAAAAGGCGGCCGAGCGCGAGGCGCTGGAGCTGTCCAAGCGCGACAAACTCGCCTCCGGCGTACTCGGCGTGGACATGTACAACATGCGCCCGGCCCTCGCGGCCAAGGGTCTGGTCTACCTCGACCAGACCGTGGACTGGTACAGCGGCGCCGACGAAGCCTGACGGCGCCCGGGGTGCCCGCGCCACGCGCGGCCCCCGTACATCTGGTATAAGACCCCGGAACAACAGGTCGAATCCCGCCGGCGCGGCAGGGATCCGCGAGAACGGGGGAGACCGATGGAACTGCGCCAGCTTCAGTATTTCGTCCGGGTGGTCGAGCTTGGCAGCATGAGCCGTGCCGCGCTCGAGCTGGACATGGTGCAGTCGGCCGTCAGCCAGCAGATCAGCCGGCTCGAAGGCGAGCTTTCCACCCGGCTGTTGCGCCGAACGCCGCAGGGCGTGACTCCCACCGAGGCCGGCCTGGCCTTTTTCCACGAAGCCCAACTGACGCTGCGCCATGCCGAGCAGGCGCGGCGCGCGGCCCATCACGCGCGCCTTTCCGGCACCGTGAGCGTGGGGCTGGCGCCGACCACGGCGTCGGTGATCGGCGTGCCGCTGATCCGCGCCATGCGGGAGCGTTACCCCGATGTGCGCCTGCATATCGTCGAAAGCCTGTCCGGCCACCTGACCGCCATGCTCAACGCCCGCCAGCTCGACCTCGCGGTGCTGTTCGACACGCATGCCGCCCGGCGCTGGACCGTGCTGCCGCTGCTGGAGGAGACGCTGTTCCTGATCCAGTCCCGGCAGGCGCTGCCCCAGGGCAAGGCGGAGCCGCCCACCCAGCTTGGCATGGCCGACCTTGCCGAGGTGCCATTGATCATGCCGACCGGCGTGCACGGCCTGCGCAGCACGCTGGACGCCGCGTTCGCCCGCGCCAAGGTGGCGCCGCGCGTGATCCAGGAGGTGGACTCGCTGGCGATGCTGATGTCCGCCGTGGACATGGGCTTCGGCGCCACGCTCCAGCCCTGGGCGGCGGTAGGACGGTACCCGGACGCCGCCACGCGCTTCCACCTCGCCCAGATCGACGACCCGAGCGTGGGCCGGCGCAACCTGCTGTGCAGCCTGTCCGACGACGAACTGTCGCCCGCCGCCCTGGCGCTGCGGGTGGTGCTGGCCGACACCGCCCGCGGACTGGTGAAGTCCGGGGGGTGGAGAGGGGCGCGGTTGATCGAGGGGTGACATGCGGCTCAGTCTGGAACGCGGCGGAAGCCAGGCACGCGTGACGCGCGCCTGTCGAACGTGTAGATGAATCTGCATCTCATGCTCTGGCAGCTTTCCAGAATGACGCAATCGCCGAAGTCGATGCCTGTCTTCCCGTAGCGGACCATGGCACGGCATACGGTTGCGTACGATTCCAGGACGATCCAGTGGGATTCGAGGAAGGCCACCAGCACGCGCGTGATGCGCTTGCGGGTGAAGGCGTATCGCTTCTTGAGCACCCAGACGAGTTCAACGAGGGCGGCCAGCGGCACAAAACCGCGGCACCCACTGGAAAACGATGCGATCACGCGGCTGGCGTGTCGAGCCTGAGGGGTATCGTCTTGCGTGAAGTGCCGGACTAGCACACAAGTGTCGAGTCCTATCATTGGCGCTCCTCCGCAGCATATCTCTGCAACACCTTTTCCAGCCGCGCCTCAATGTCCGCGATTTCCTCGGGGCTCAGCGGCCCGTCGTCCGGGTCGTCCTCGTACGGCCCATTGAGTTTCCGGAGCACCGATTCAACAATGGCGTCGCCGATGGCATCGTCTATTTCCTCAATCGTCAAGGGTTTGGGCGGCTCGGGAAGGGTGGCCGGGTCGGTGGGATGTTCGTTCATGGTCTTGGACTCCAAAAGTCGGGGAAGCGGGCACCTGGAAGGTGCCGCCAACGCAACTTTCCCCCACCGCGAGCCCCTTGCCTATGAGACAGCTCTGAAATTTCCCCGGACTGGCCCGGAACTTCCCCGGACCCCCATCACAAATCGTGATACCCCCATGCCCATCAAGGGGTTAGCAGCGGTCCGGCGGGCGGATACAGTCCGGCTCAGACTCCCGAAGCCATAGAAAAAGTCGTGTCCAACCCCACTCAAACTCCCCGCGAGGGCGCCCGGCCATGATCGACGTCCTTGTGATTGGCGGCGGCAACGCTGCCCTGTGCGCTGCGCTGATGGCCCGCGAGGCCGGCGCCAGCGTGATGCTGCTCGAATCCGCCCCGCGCGAATGGCGCGGCGGCAACTCCCAGCACACCCGTAACCTGCGTTGCATGCATGACGCGCCGCAAGACGTGCTGATCGATGCCTACCCCGAGGAGGAGTACTGGCAGGATCTGCTCAAGGTCACCGGCGGGCTGACCGACGAGCGGCTGGCCCGGATGGCCATCCGGGCCTCGTCGAACTGCCGTGACTGGATGCGCAGCCATGGCGTCCACTTCCAGCCGCCGCTCTCGGGCGCGCTGCACGTGGCGCGCACCAATGCCTTCTTCATGGGCGGGGGCAAGGCCCTTGTCAACGCCTACTACCGCAGCGCCGAGCAGCTCGGCGTGCAGATCCGCTACAACGCGCCGGTCGATGCCATCGAGCTGGATGGCGGCCGCTTCGTGGCGGCGCGCATCGGCGCCGAGCGGATCGAGGCCCGCGCCTGCGTGCTGGCCGCCGGCGGCTTCGAGTCGAACCGCGAATGGCTGCGCGAGGCCTGGGGCCAGAACGAGCGCGGCGAATGGCCGGCGGACAACTTCCTGATCCGTGGTACGCGCTTCAACATGGGTGTGCTGCTGAAATACATGATCGAGGCGGGCGCGGATGCCATCGGCGATCCGTCCCAGTCGCACTGCGTGGCCATCGACGCCCGCGCGCCGCTCTACGACGGCGGCATCTGCACGCGGATCGACTGCGTGTCCCTGGGCGTGGTGCTGAACGCCAATGCCGAGCGCTTCTACGACGAAGGCGAGGACTTCTGGCCCAAGCGCTATGCGATCTGGGGCCGGCTGGTGGCCCAGCAGCCGCAGCAGATCGGCTACTCGATCATCGACGCCAAGGCCGTGGGCCGCTTCATGCCGCCAGTGTTCCCGGGCGTGAAGGCGGACACGCTGCCGGAACTCGCGCGCAAGCTCGGCCTCGACGAAGCCACCTTCATGCGCACGATCAACGACTACAACCCCGCCTGCCGCGTGGGCAAGTTCGACCACACCGTGCTCGACGACTGCCACACCGAGGGCGTGACCCCGTCCAAGACCCACTGGGCCCGCCCGCTGGATACCGCGCCGTTCTACGGCTACGCGCTGCGCCCCGGCATCACCTTCACCTACCTGGGTTTGAAGGTGAACGAGGATTCGGCCGTGCATTTCGGCGGCCAGCCCAGCGACAACCTGTTCGTGGCCGGCGAGATGATGGCCGGCAACGTGCTCGGCAAGGGCTATACGGCCGGCGTGGGGATGGCCATCGGCACGGCGTTCGGCCGCATCGCCGGCACGCAGGCAGCCAAGGCGGCACTCGCCCCGGCAAAGGGCCAACGCGCCCGTGCATCACAGGAATTCGACCATGCAACATCTTGAAGCGCTGACGCGCGAGGCGGCGGCGCTGGCACAGGGCGTGCTGCCGCTGACCGCCGACGAGGGCGAAGTCGCCCGGACCCTGCAGATCTGCAACGCCTGCCGCTATTGCGAGGGCTTCTGCGCCGTGTTCCCGGCCATGACGCGCCGGCTGGAGTTCCCCAAGGCGGACATCCACTACCTGGCCAACCTCTGCCACAACTGCGGCGCCTGCTACCACGCCTGCCAGTACGCGCCGCCGCACGAGTTCGCGGTGAACATCCCCCAGGCGATGGCCAAGGTGCGCGTGCAGACCTATGGCGACTACGCGTTCCCGGCTGCGCTGGGCGGGCTGTACCGCCGCGCCGGCCTGACCACGGCGCTGGCGCTGTCCGGCGGGCTGGCGCTGTTCCTGCTGATGGTGCTCGCCATGCGCGGCAGCCTGCTGCATGCACCGCTGGCCGGCAATTTCTACGCGATCTTCCCGCACAACCTGCTGGCGGCGATGTTCGGCGTGGTGTTCCTGTTCGCGATCGGCGCGCTGGGCGTGGGTGTCACGCGCTTCTGGCGGCAGGTCTCGCCGGGCACGCGGCCGGGCGAGTCACGCGGTTCGGCTGTTGGCGGCGCCGCGCACGACGCGCTGCGGCTCAAGTACCTCGACGGCGGTCATGGCCAGGGCTGCAACAATGCCGACGATGCCTTCACGCTGGCGCGCCGCCGCTTCCACCATTTCACGTTCTACGGCTTCATGTTGTGCTTCGCCGCCACCACGGTGGCCACGCTGTACCACTACCTGCTGGACTACCACGCGCCGTACCCGGTGACGAGCCTGCCGGTGCTGCTGGGCATCGCGGGCGGCATCGGGCTGCTGGTTGGCCCGGCCGGCCTGCTGTGGCTGAACCTGCGCCGCGACCCCAATACCGGCGATGCCAGCCAGCGCCCGATGGACCGTGGCTTCATCGCGCTGCTGTTCCTGACCAGCGCCAGCGGCCTGGCGCTGCTGGCCTGGCGCGACACGTCCGCCATGGCCGCGCTGCTGGCCGTGCACCTGGGCATCGTGATGGCGCTGTTCCTGACGCTGCCGTACGGCAAGTTCGCCCACGGCATCTTCCGCAGCGCGGCATTGCTGAAGTGGAATATCGAGAAGCGTCGGCCTAGCGATCTCGCGCTCGGCGCAGACTGACAAGCTCGCACAGAATCCAACCATCCCCAAAGGAGACTCATCATGACAAAGCCCGGTGTGCTGAACATTCCGTCGATGCGCGGCCAGTGCAGCGAGGCGGAGTGGCAGGCCCGCGTGGACCTGGCCGCCTGCTACCGCCTCGTGGAGTTGTATGGCATGGCAGACATGATGGCCAACCATATCTCCGTCCGCGTGCCGGACGAGGAGAACGCCTTCCTGATCAATGCCTACGGCATGATGTACGAGGAGATCACCGCGTCCAGCCTGATCAAGGTGGACCACGACGGCAAGATCCTCGCCAAGCCGGACTTCGGCGACCTCGGCTACGGCATCAACAAGGCCGGCTACGTGATCCACAGCGCCGTCCACCACGCGCGCCCGGAAGTGGCGTGCGTCATCCACACCCATAGCTGGGCATCGATGGCCATCTCCTCGCTCGACTGCGGGCTGCTGCCGATCACCCAGACCGCCATGCGCTTCCTGAAGATCGGCTATCACGAGTACCAGGGCGTGGTGCTGGACACCGCCGAGCAGGAATCGCTGATTGCCGACCTGGGCACGGGTGAGGCGCTGATCCTGCGCAACCACGGCGCGATGACCGTGGGCAACACCGTGGGCGAAGCCTTCAACTGGATGCACCGCCTGGAGCTGGCCTGCCGCTCGCAGGTGGCCGCGATGTCGTGCAGCACGCCGCTGCGCGATGTGCCGGCAGACGTGCTGCAGGAAACCTGGAACAACTACCAGCCCGGCACGCGCCGTCCGTACGGCGTGATGGAATGGCCGGCGCTGCTGCGCAAGCTCGATCGCCTGGACCCCAGCTACCGCGACTAAGACGTAAATCAGACGGCGGCGGAGTCCCCCAGGGGCCGCATGGAACGGGATTGCAGGGCGGCCTCGCCTTGAACGATGAATCAGGTCAGAAGAAAGCCCTGAACGGAGTGAGATGTATGAAACGCAGAACCCTGCTGGCGCAAATGCTTGCGCTCGGCGTCGCCCCCTATGTCATGTCGGCCCGCGCGCAAGGCGGCCTGCCCAACAAGCCGATCACGCTGGTCGTGCCGTTCGCCCCGGGCGGCAACCTGGACGTGGTGGCCCGCGCCATCGCCCCGGCGCTGGAGCAGAGCCTCGGCCGCAACGTCATCGTCGATAACCGCCCGGGCGCCGGCGGCGTGATCGGCGCGACGGCGGTCTCCCGCGCCGAGCCGGACGGCAGCACGCTGCTGGTGACCACGCCCAACGCCATCGTGGTGCTGCCGAAGATGACGCGCACCAGCTTCAAGCTGGCCAGCTTCAGCCCGGTGGGGCTGGTGTCCACCACGGCGCTGGTGATCGTGGTGAAGGGCAACGACACGCGTTTCAAGGACATCGGCGCGCTGCTGGCCCACGCGCGTGCCAACCCCGGCAAGACCACCACCGGCCACGCCGGCCCCGGCACCACCAACCACATGGCCACGCTCCAGCTCGAGGACGCCGCCAGGATCCAGTTGAACGAGGTGCCCTACAAGGGCTCCGCGCCGGCGCTGATCGACCTCATGGGCGGCCAGATCGACATGGTGGTGGACCAGCTCACCAGCTCGGCACCGCATATCCAGTCCGGCGCCCTGCGTGCGCTGGCCGTGATGTCGCGCGAGCGCGATGCCGCGCTGCCGAAGGTGCCCACGCTGCGCGAATCCGGGCTGGCCAACTTCGAGGCGACCACGGCTACGGGCCTGCTGGCCCCGGCCGGCACGCCGGCAGCGGTCATCGAGACGCTGAACAGTGCGCTGCGCAAGGTGCTGGCCGAAGGCGCCGTCAAGAGCCGGCTGCTGACCGTGGGCAGCGTGGCGCAGGCCTCGTCGCCGCAGGAACTGCTGGCCTCGCTGCAACGCGAGGATGCCCGCGCGCAGACGCTGGCCGCCGCCGGGCGCCTGAAGGCCCCGGAATAACGCCGAACGTATCGACCGGACGCCATCGACCATGACCCGCCCCTGCCTGCCCCCGCTCCAGACCCTCACCGCACCGGTGTTCCGCGCGCCCGCCGGCGCCTGTGACAGCCATGCCCACGTGTTCGGCCCGTTCGCGCGCTATCCGCTCGCGATGGACCGCAGCTACACGCCGGCCGAGCATCCCGCCGACGCCTTTATCGCCCATCTGGACGAACTCGGGCTCACGCGCGGCGTGCTCGTCACGGCCAGCGCCAGCGGCACCGACAACAGCGTGGTGACCGACGCCCTGCGCCAGTACCCCACGCGCCTGCGCGGCATCGTGGTGCCGTCGCCGGACACCACGGACGCCGAGCTGGACGCCTGGCACGCCGCCGGCGTGCGCGGCGTGCGCATCAACCTGTATCAGGTGGATGGTCACGCCGTGTACCGCAACGGCGTGGGCATCGAGGTGCTCGAAGCGCTGGCCCCGCGCCTCGCCGCGCGCGGCTGGCACGCGCAGATCTGGATCCATGCGCCGGACCTCGTCACGCTGGGCCCGCGCCTCAAGGCGCTGGGCCTGCCGCTGGTGATCGACCACATGGGCCGCATGGCCACCTCGCGCGGCGTGGCGGACCCCGGCTTCCAGGCGCTCTGCGCGCTGCTGGCGGAAGGGGTGGCCTGGACCAAGATCTCGGGCGCTGACCGGCTCCAGCCCGCCGGCGCGCCGTACGAACAGGTCGATCCCTTCGTCGCCGCGCTGATGCGCGCCAACCCGGAGCAGGTGGTGTGGGGCTCCGACTGGCCGCACATCAACTACTTCGAGTCCGCCCAGATGCCTGACGACGGCGTGCTGTTCAACCTGCTGGCGCGCTGGCTGCCGGACGCCGGCAGCCGCGAGCGCGTGCTGGTGCACAACCCGGCACGGCTGTACGACTTCGGCTAAGCATTGATTTTTGCGTCTTATCACCACGACGGCGGCCGCGAAGACGGCTGCCGCATCAACAGGAGAACCAACATGCCTCGATTCGCCCCCGGTCGATGGTTGACCCCCTACCTGAGCGCGGCACTGGCTGCCGGCGCCGCGCTGGTCACCCTGGCCGCCCCCGCCCAGGCCGCCGACGAATACCCGACCAAGCCCGTGCGCGTGGTGGTGGCCTTCACCGCCGGCGGTACCACCGACATGCTGGCCCGCAGCGTGAGCCAGCACCTGGGCCAGCGCTTCAAGCAATCGTTCGTGGTGGAAAACCGCCCCGGCGCGGGCGGCAACATCGGCACCGAGTACGTGGTGCGCGCCCCGGCGGACGGCTACACGCTGCTGGTGGACTCGGTCGGCCCGATCTCGATCAACCAGACGCTCTACAAGAAGCTGAACTACGACCCGCTGGCGGACCTCGTGCCGGTGGTGCAGATCGCCGACGTGCCGAACGTGCTGGTGGTGCATCCCTCGGTGCCAGCCAAGACCTTCGAGGAGTTCGTCGCCTACATCAAGGCCAATCCGGGCAAGCTGAACTATGGCTCGACGGGCGTGGGCACCTCGTCGCACCTGTCCGGCTTCATGCTGTCGGAGCGCATCGGCGCGCCGGCCACGCACGTGCCCTACAAGGGCGCCGATGCCCTGAACGACCTGCTGTCCGGCCGCATCCAGTTCATGTTCGCGACGATTCCGTCGGTGATCTCGCATATCCAGGCCGGCAAGCTGCGCGCGCTGGCGGTGACCAGCGCCAAGCGCTCGCGCTCGCTGCCGGAGGTGCCGGCAGTGGCCGAGAAGGGCTTCCCGGGCTTCGAGGCCGGCTCGTGGTTCGGCATCTTCGCGCCCAAGGGCACGCCGAAGACCGTCATCACGCAGGTGAATCAGGCCGTGAACGAGGTGCTGCCGTCGCTGCAGGCGCAGATGATCCGCGAGGGCGCCGACCCGGTGGGCGGCACGCCCGAGCAGTTCGGCAAGTTCACGCGCAAGGAGTATGACAAGTGGAAGGTGGTCGTCAAAGCCTCGGGAGCGACGGTAGACTGACGCCATGACTGCATCCGCTGCCTCCTCCGCCTCCGCTGCGCCCGTGCGCATCCTGCTCTCCGAAGCGGCGCTGCGCGCCCATGGCGACGCGATCACCGCCACCATCGCCGCCGCCATGGCAGGCCGGGACTGGGTTCCCGTGGCCCCGCCGGCCGTGGACGACGCCCGGCCCATCGACGCCGACATCGCCTTCGTCTCGCGCGATGTGACGGGGCGCTCGACCAAGCACGAGGTGCAACCGGCCACGCGGCGCTTCTACACCGCGATGCTGGAGGCGCCCTCGCTGCGCTGGACCCACACGCACTCGGCCGGCGCCGACCGCCCGGTGTTCGGCGAACTGCGCCAGCAGGGGGTGACGGTGACGACTTCGTCGGGTGCCAATGCCAGCGTGGTGGCGCAGACGGCGCTGGCCGGGCTGCTGGCGCTGGCGCGGCACCTGCCGCAGATGCTGGCCACCCAGCGTGAACGCCGCTGGGCCCCGCTAATGGGCGCCGACATGCCGCGCGACCTGCACGGCCAGACGGCGACCATCGTCGGCTGGGGGCCGATCGGCCAGCAGATCGGCGCGGTGCTGCGCCTGTTCGGGATGTCGGTGGTGGTGGTGCGCCAGCGCGCCACGCCGGCGGGGGAGGGCTTCGAGACCGTGACCTTCGCCGATGTGCCGGCGGTGCTGCCGCGCACGGACTGGCTGGTGCTGGCCTGCCCGCTGACGGATGAAACGCGCGGGCTGCTGAGCGCCGCCGCGCTGGACAGCCTGCCGAAGGGCGCGCGGCTGGTCAACGTGTCGCGTGGCGAGGTGGTGGACGAGCCGGCGTTGATCGCCGCGCTGCAAGGCGGCAGGCTGGCGGGTGCCTATCTCGATGTCTTCGCCCATGAGCCGCTGCCCGCGGATTCGCCGCTCTGGACGCTGCCCAACGTCATCGCCACGCCGCACAGCGCCGGCTTTTCCGATGGCAACGCGGCGCGCGTGGTCGAGATCTTCCTCGACAACCTGGGCCGCTGGATCACGCAGACGCCGCTCCGCAACGCGGTGTCGTAACAAATCGGACACCATCTTCGGAAATTTCCGCAGCCATTTGCAGAAATTTCCGCACCTCTGCGGCGACTTCCGCAGGCAGGATGACAGCATGTTCTGCCACCTGCCTGCCGCCGCCGTGCCTGCCCCCTCCCAGTCTTCCCAGCTACCCGTTCCCCGCATCGTCGTGGCCGAGGACCATCCGGTCAGCCTGCTGGTGCTGGAGGACCAGCTCACCGGCATCGGCGGCTGCGTGGCCCAGCCCTGCCGCTCCGGCGAGGAAGCGTGGGCCGCCGTGCAGCAGGACCCACGGCCCGCCTTGCTGCTGACGGACCTGGGCCTGCCGGGGCTGGACGGACTGGCGCTGGCCCGCCGGATCCGGGCGGCGGAGGGCGGCAAGCGCGCCGGGCGGCTGCCCATCGTCGCCATCACGGCCACGGCCGGCCCGGAGGCGCGCCTGGCCTGCCTCCGGGCCGGCATCGATACGGTGCTGTCCAAGCCGGTCAGCTTCCAGACCCTCCGCGCCGTGGTGAGCCGCTATCTCTCTATATAGATATAGAGAGCGGGGGGCGCGCGGGCCTCAGCCGTGCCAGTGCGAGCAGCGGATCACGCTGCAGAAATTGCCGCGATGGAAGTGCGGGTCCTTGTCGGCCAGCACATCCGCCTTCACGTTGCCGAACGTGGTGTCCGGCTTGTGGCGAATGCCATCGTAAAACGCTTGAATAATGTCTTCCTTGAAGTGCGGGGTGCGCGGATACGCCTGCACCACGCGCTCGCGGTCTTCATCGGCAAACGTCTCGTAGCGGATGCCCAGCACGTCCATCTCCACGCCAGCCGTCACCAGCGCCACCACCGGGTCCATGAACTCGGGAATGCCGGGCGTGGTGTGCAGCGCGATACCTGTCCAGACTTTGTCGATGTCCGCCTGCGCGATGCCACGGCTGCGCAGGAAGTCCGCCGCCGCGTTGGCACCATCCACCTCGAAGCGCTTGTCCGGGCTGCTGTGCGCCGGCGTCAGGCCCATGTCGTGGAACATCGTGCCCGCGTAGAGCAGTTCGGGGTCGTATGGCAGGCCACGCTGCTTGCCGGCCAGCGCCGCGAAGTAGTACACGCGGCTCGAGTGGTTGAACAGCAGCGTGGATTCGGTGTCGCGGACCAGTTGCGTGATGTCGCGGGCCAATTGGCTGTCAGGGATGGCGATGTCGCCCAGGGTGAATTGCATGGCTGGCTCCTTTCGTTTGGGGTTGAAACGAGTGTAGGAGCGGGAGTACCATGTCTTCAATCGTCGTAGTGCGACGTTTTGGGCCAAACCGGACGGATCGCGACGCGACAGCAATGCTCAGGGATTTTTCACCATGACCACCCCCCGCACCATCGTGCTGCTGGCCATCGAAGGCGTGCAGTTGCTGGATGTCTCCGGGCCCCTCGACGTCTTCGCGGAAGCCAATGCCCAGGCCGGCCGGCAGGTCTATACACTCCAGGTGGTTGGCGTGCGGCGCGGGCCGATCCGGGCCTCGTCAGGCGTCCGGCTGCTGGCGGATCTGCTGGTCGAGGAAGACCCGCTCGGGGCGGCGCTGCCCCGTCCCCATACCGTGCTGGTGGCGGGTGCGCCACATGCGGGCGAGACCCCGACCGAACCGATCGTGCTGGACTGGATTCGCGCCGTGGCGCCGCGCGCGCGCCGCTATGGCTCGGTGTGCAGCGGCGCCTTTCTGCTGGCCGATGCCGGCCTGCTGGAGGGGCGGCGCGTAACCACGCACTGGGCGGGCGCGGACCGGCTGGCGGCGCGTTTCCCGGGCGTGACCGTGGATGCCGACGCCATCCACGTGCGCGACGGCAAGCTGCGCACGGCGGCCGGCGTGACGGCGGGGCTGGACCTTGCGCTGGCGCTGGTCGAAGAGGATCTCGGGCGCGAACTCGCCATGCGCGTGGCCAGCCAGTTGGTGATGTTCTTCAAGCGGCCCGGCGGGCAGGCGCAGTTCCGCCGCAGTGCGGCGCCCGCGCTGGCCAACCGCTCGGCCTTGCAGGAACTCCAGCGCTGGGTGGCCGCGCATCCGGCGGATTCCCACGATGTGCCCAGCCTCGCCGCGCGCGTCGGCGTGAGTCCGCGCCACCTGACGCGGCTGTTCCGCGAGGAAGTCGGCGTCACGCCGGCCAGCTGGGTAGAAGCAGCACGCGTGACTGCCGCGCGGCAACTGCTGGAGGCCGGCCACCTCGCGCCCAAGCAGGTAGCGGGTGAGTGCGGCTTTTCGAGTGTCGATACGCTGCGCCGCGCGTTCATGCGCGTGGTGGGGGTGACGCCTGCGGACTATCGCAAGCGTCACGCCTCGACCGCCGATTGACGGCAGGCGCGGTCGGTCGCCCCAGCAACCGCCACGCCAGCACCGCCGACCCCGCCACCACGACTGCCGCCGCCACGCCGATCCATGCGATGCCGGGCCCGTCGATCACGCGCCCGCCCAGGATGGCCCCGATGCCGATGCCCGCGTTCGCGCCCGAGATATTGAGCGCGGAGCCCAGCGCCTGCGCCGAGGGTGCCGCCTGCATCAGCCGGACGTTATTGACGATAAACAGCGCCGATTGCGCGATGCCCCAGACCGCCAGCACCGCGAACAGGGCGGGCGACCACGGCGCGGCCCACGCCACCAGCGCCAGGCTGAGTGCCAGCCAGCCGCTGAACACCAGCGTCGCGCGCAGGGCGCTGCGGTCCACCAGCCGGCCGCCGAAATGGTTGCCGACCAGCCCCATCGCGCCGAACGCCATCAGCGTCCAGCCCACCGCCGGCCCGGACAGCCCGCCCAGCCGCTCCAGGAAATCGGCCAGATAGGTGTAGGCGATGAACATCCCCGTGAACGACAGCACCGACAGCGCCACGTGCCCGAGGATGGCCGGCTGCCGCGCCAGCCGTAGCTGCGCCGCGAACGGCAGCGGCGGGGTGGCGGCGGCGGTGGGCGGCAGCCGCGTCAGCAGCAGCGCCTTGACCAGCGCCAGCGCGGCCAGCACGCCGAAGGCGGTGCGCCAGCCGAAGGCATCGCCGATCAGCGTGCCGAGCGGAATGCCGAACACGGTGGCACCGACCATGCCATAGGCCATGATCGACAACGCCCGCCCGGCCCGGGCCGCGCCGAGCGCCGCCACGGCGGTCTCGCAGGCGAGCGACCAGAACACGGCCACGCCGAGCGCCGGCACCAGCCGCGCGATGGCCAGCACGCCGAGGTTCGGCGCCATCGCCGCCAGCGCGTTCGAGAGCGCGGTCAGCACGAGGATGACCACGAACACGCGCCGCCGCGCGTGCGGGCCGGTGTGTGGGCCGATGTGCGCCGCCACGCGCGCGGTCAGCAGCGGGCCGGTGACGGCCACCGTGAAGGCGAACAGCGAGACCAGCAGCCCTGCCTGCGCCACGCTGACGTGGAGGTCGCGCGCAAGCCCGGGCAGCAGGCCCACGATCAGGAACTCCGTGGTCAGCACGGTAAAGCCGGCCGCAGCCAGCAGCAGAATCGGCAACAACATGGGGGAGGAAACTCCTGAGGGGGATGGCGGCGTCAGTCGGTGAAGCCGCCATCGGTAAGGATCGACCGCCCGGTGACCCAGGCCATGTCCGGAGACGCCAGCGCCACGATCACGCGGGCAACGTCCTCCGGCTCGGCCAGTCGGCCCAGCGGGGTTTCGGCGGCGAGGTGCCGCCGTTCGTCGTCGGGAATGCCCGCGGTCATGTCCGTGCGCGTGATAAACGGGGCGACGGCATTGACGCGGATGCGGCGCGCGCCAAGCTCCATGGCGAAGGCGCGGGTGAGGGCGTCCACGGCGGCCTTGCTGGCCGAGTAGACACTGGTCGGCGCGGTGGGCGCGTGCGCGAGGTTGCTCGACACGTTGACGATGCTGCCGCCATGATCCCCAAACAGCGGGGCGAAGGCTTGCGTCGTCAGCATCACGCTGAGCGCGTTGTTGTCGAACTGTTCGGCAAAGAATGCCGCGTCGAGTTCCGCCAGCGGGCGGGCGCCGAACACGCCGGCGTTGTTGACCAGCACGTCGATGCGCCCGTGCTGTTGCCCGACCGCCTGCGCCAGCGCGCGCACCGAGGCCGGATCGGCCACATCGGCCTGGAAGGCGTCCGCCTGCCCACCGGCGGCCCGGATCGCGGCCACCACGGCCTCCGCCGCCGCGCGTTGCGCCTTGTAGACCACCGCCACGTGGGCGCCGCGCGCCGCCAGCGCCAGCGCCGTGGCCTTGCCGATGCCGCGCGAGGCGCCCGTGACCACCGCTACCTTGTCTTGCAGGGACATGATTGTTGCTCCGTTACCAGGTTGTCGATGACGGACAAGGTAGCGGGGCGCCCCCGGTGCGGGAAGCCGGAAGACTGGAACGTCGCGTTCCGATTCTGGAACGGGTGGGCGAGGGAGTCAGCCCTCGTCGGGCCACTGCTCCCGGAGTAGGGCCAGCAGGGCGCGCACGGCGGAGGTCATGCCGCGCCGGCTCGGGTACATCACGTAGATCGTGGCATCGCGCGAGCGTACCGCGCCGAGCACCGGCACCAGCGTGCCGGCTTCGATGGCGTCCCGGCACATCGTCATCGGCAACTGCGCCAGCCCGGCGCCGCGCATCGCCAGTTCGCGCATTGCCATCAGGTTGTCCACGGCAATCGCAGGCGTGATCGGCCAGTCGAACGGCTCGCCGGCATCGTCGACGAACTGCCACGGGCGCGGCTGCGCCAGCGTGCCTTGCGCCAGGCAGGGGTAGCCGGCCAGGGCGTCGAGCGAGGCGGGCAGGCCGGCGTCGCGGAACAGGTCAGGATGGCCGACCACCAGCGAGCGCGACGTGGCGACCGGCGTCGCCACCACGTCCTCCGAGGCCAGCGGCACCACCGCCGCGCGGATCACGAGGTCGAGCCGCTCCTCGGTCAGGTCCACGAAGCGGTTGGACAGCGTGAGCTGCACGCGCACCTGCGGATGCGCCCGCGCGAACGCGGCCAGGATCGGCGCGAGCGTGGTCTCGGCAATCAGTACGGAGGTGTGGAGGTGGATCACGCCGGACGGCTCGGCCAGCGACTGGCGCGTCAGCGCGCCAATCTCGGCCACATGGGCCGCCGCCTGGCGCGCATGGCCGGCCACGGCCTCGCCCACGGGCGTCAGCCCGAACGCCTGCGTGGACCGGTGCAGCAGCCGCACGCCCAGCGCGCGCTCCAGCTCGGCCACGCGGCGCGAGAGGCGGGATTTGGCGATGCCGGTCTGGCGCTCGGCCGCGCTGAAGCCGCCGGCCTCCACTACGTGGAGGAACAGCAGCAGGTCGTCGAGGTGGGTGGCTGGGGGCGGCGGAGCGGTCTTGGCGTCCATGCCCCGCAGCTTATCACCGGGCCGCTACATGTTCAGCGCACGCTTCTGCACCGCCAGCGCGGCCTCGCGCATCACCTCGGACAGCGACGGATGCGGATGGCTGATCATGCCGATGTCCTCGGACGCCGCCTTGAACTCCATCGCCACCACGCCCTCCGCGATCAGGTCGGACGCATTGGCGGCGATGATATGCACCCCCAGCAGCTCGTCCGTCTTCGCGTCGGCAATCATCTTGATAAAGCCGTCCGGCCGGCCCATGCCCAGCGCGCGCCCGTTGGCCGACATCGGGAACTGGCCGGTGCGGATCTCGCGGCCCTCGGCCTTCAACTGCGCCTCCGACTTGCCCACCCAGGCAATCTCCGGCTCGGTGTAGATCACCCACGGAATGCAGTTGTAGTCGATATGCGGCTTCTGGCCGTCGATCACCTCGGCCACCATCACGCCCTCGTCCTCGGCCTTGTGGGCCAGCATCGGGCCGCGCACCACGTCGCCAATCGCGTAGATGCCGGCCACCGACGTGCGGCAGTGATCGTCCACGGGGACGAAGCCGCGCGCGTCGGCGGCCAGCCCCACGGCCTCCAGCCCGAGGTTGTCCGTGTTCGGCACCCGGCCGATGGAGACGATCAGCCGGTCCGCGTCCAGCGTCTGCGCTTTGCCGTCCTGGTCGGTGTAGGCGATGCTCACGCCCTTGCCGCTGCGCTTGATCTCGCCGATCTGCACGCCGAGGTGGATGGCGAGCCCCTGCTTCTTGAACTGCTTGGCGGCCTCCCGGGCGATGGCTTCGTCCACGGTGCCGAGGAAGGTCGGCAGCGCCTCAAGAATGGTCACTTCCGAACCCAGCCGGCGCCACACCGAGCCCAGTTCCAGCCCGATCACCCCGGCGCCGATCACGGCGAGCTTCTTGGGCACCGCATCGAAGGACAGCGCGCCCTCGTTGTCGGAGACGATGACGTTGTCCACCGGCACGTTAGGCAAGTGGCGCGCCCGGGAGCCGGTGGCGATGATCACGTTGCGCGCGGTGTAGGTCTTGGCCTTGGCCGCCCCCTCGCCCCCGCCCCCATCTTCACTGGCTTCCACGGTGACCACGCCGTTGTCCGCGCGGCTCTGCAACTTTCCGTGGCCCTTGATCCAGGTGACCTTGTTCTTGCGGAACAGGAACTCCACGCCGCCCGTGAATTTGTCCACGATGGCGGCCTTGCGCGCGATCATCGTGCCGAGGTCCAGCGTCACGCCCTTGACCTGCACGCCGTGCTCGGCCAGCCCGTGCTGGGCCTGCTCGAAGTGCTCGGACGAGGCCAGCAGCGCCTTCGACGGAATGCAGCCCACGTTCAGGCAGGTGCCGCCCAGCCGGGGCTTGCCGGCCGGGTCCTTCCATTCCTCGATGCAGGCCACGGTCTTGCCGAGCTGCGCGGCGCGGATGGCGGCGATGTAGCCGCCGGGGCCGGAGCCGATCACGATCACGTCGAAGTCAGCGGTGGCGGAAGCGGCAGCACCGGCGCCGCCGCCCTGCACGGCCGGGGCGGAGGCCGCAGCGGGAGCGGGTGCGGCCTTGGGCGGCGCTGCGGCGGTAGCCGGGGCCGAAGTCACCCCCGGCTTGCCTTCCGTATCGATGGTCGCAATCACCTCGTCGGCGTGCACGGTCGCGCCGTCCGGGTGGACGATGCTGGCCAGCACGCCGCTGGCGGGCGCAGGCACCTCCAGCGTGACCTTGTCCGTCTCCAGTTCCACCAGGATCTCGTCGCGGGTCACGGCCTCGCCGGCCTGCTTTTTCCATTGGATCAGCGTGGCTTCGGAAACGGATTCGGAGAGCTGCGGCACCTTCACTTCGATCGCGGCCATGGTCTTCCTTTTCTAGATGGAGTGACAAAGACCTTCAGTCTAGGAGAGACGCGAGACAGACATGTCGCCGACGCGGCGAGCGTTGCTAGGGGTTTACCCTGGATCAAGCCGCGAACTTGTCCACGAGGAAATCGACGAAAGCCCGCACCCGGCGCGAGACGTGGCGCGCGTGCGGGTAGAGCAGCATGAAGGGCCGCGTGCAGCCACCGTAGGCCTGCAGCACCTCCACCAGCGTGCCGTCGCGCAGGTCCTGCTCCACCACGAAGCGGTAGGTCTGGAACAGGCCGGCGCCGGCGCGGGCCAGCGTGGCGCCGCCCAGCGCGTCCTCGGCCGTGCCATAGGCGCCGGCGGTCACCATCTCCAGGGTCTCGCCCTCCTGCTGGAAGATCCATGGCAGGCGCCGGCCGCTGCTCGGGACATCGAACTGGATGCATTCGTGCGCCGGCAGGTCGTCCGGCGTGGCCGGCGTGCCGTGCTTGCGCAGGTAGGCGGGCGTGGCCACCACCACCATCTCGGCGTCTTCCAGCTTGCGGGCGATCAGCGTGGAGTCGTCGGGCGCCCGGCCGCGCACGGAGAGGTCGAAGGTGTCATCGGCAAAGTCCACATTGCGGTTGCTGATATGGATCTCGACGTCCACCTCGGGATAGCGCTCGCGGAAGGCCGGCAGCACCGGCAGCACGCGATAGTGGGCGTAGGGCGTGGGCAGGCTGATGCGCAGCCGCCCGGCGGGCGTGCCGTGCTGGCCGCTGATCTGGCGCTCGGCGTCCACCAGCTGCGCCAGCGCCGGCCGGCTCTGCTCGAAATAGACCCGCCCCTCGTCCGTGAGCCGGATCTGCCGCGTGGTCCGCACGAACAGCCGCACGCCCAGGCGCTCCTCCAGCCGGGACACACTGCGGCTCACCGCCGCCGGCGTGACCCCCGCCGCCACCGCCGCCGCGGTAAAACTGCTCAGTTCCGCGGCCAGGCAGAACAGTTCGATGCTGCCGAGCTGGAGATCGTCGAATTGGCGCGTCATAAGCAAATAGGGTGGGGGTTAGCGGCGAATTAGCGAGCCAGCACGTCGAGAATGCGTTGGCCGATGTAAGGGCCATGCGTCTCCAGCGCGAAGTGGCCGGTGTCCAGCAACTCCACCACGGCGGTCGGGTTGTCGCGGCGGAACGCCTCGGCGCCGGGCGGGATGAAGAACGGATCGTTGCGGCCCCAGATTACCAGTGTAGGCACCTGCGCCTGGCGGAAGAACGCCTGGAAATCGGGGTAGCGCTTCAGGTTGTTGGCGTAGTCGAGGAACAGGTCGAGCTGGATGTCCTTGTTGCCGGGCCGTTCCAGCAGCGCCGCGTCCAGCGTGTACGACTCGGGCGCCACGCTGTCCGGGTCGGCCACGCCGTGCACGTACTGCCACTTCGTGCCTTCCAGATGGAGCATGGCGTCGTGCAGCACCTGCCGGTTGGCCGCGCTGGGCTCGGCCCAGTACTGGCGGACCGGCGCCCACGCATCGCCCAGCCCCTCGAGATAGGCGTTGCCGTTCTGCGAGACGATGCCCGTCACGCGCTCGGGGTGGGCCACGGCCAGCCGGAAGCCGGTGGGCGCGCCGTAGTCGAACACGTACATCGCATAGCGCTCCAGCCCGAGGGCATCGACAAAGGCGCCGAGCGTGGTGGCGAGGTTGTCGAAGGTGTAGCGGTACTGGCGCGCGGCCGGCACCTCGGTAAAGCCGAAGCCGGGCAGGTCTGGGGCGATCACCCGGAAATGGCTCGCCAGTTGCGGAATCAGGTGACGGAACTGGTGGGACGAGGTCGGAAAGCCGTGCAGCAGCAGCATCACGGGCGCCTGCGGGTCGCCGGCTTCACGGTAGAAGACGCGCACGCCGTCGGCGTCGGCGTAGCGGATGTGGACCTGCGGGCTGGCAGTCATGGCAATTCTCCGGAAGCGAAAGCGGAAGCGGGAACGAGGGCCGTCATCGGCTTGGTTCCGAAGTGTATGCCAATCTGGTAACCTGTCAAACTTAATTTTAACGGTTACCAACGAATGCCCAATGGCATGGCGTCATGCAGCGTCTTCATCGGCAGCCGCCTCGCGCTTGCGAAAGGCGGCGACCTTGTGGCGATTGCCGCAGACCGCCATGCTGCACCAGCGGCGCCGGTGCGACTTGGTGCGGTCATAGAACCAGAGCGTGCATTCGTCGCTCTCGCATTGGCGGACCCGCCCGAAGTCGCCGTGGGCGAGCAGGTCGGCGGCGGCTTCCGCCAGCGGCACCAGGCATTGCGCGGCGTTACCGGCGGCGTGGATGCGGGCGATGCGGACGCCGCCGTCGGGCAGCGGATGCACGGCCAGATGGCTGCCGCCGGCCGCCAGCGCGTCATTCAGCGGCGCCAGATCCGGCTTGCCGCCGGCCTTGCCGTCAGCCTTGCAGGCCACGATCAGCCGGATGGCCTCGCGCAGCGCGCGTGCTGCTGTGGCCAGCCCCTTGGGCGGCGCGGCGCGATCGTCGCCGGGCCAGAGCGCCACCTGTTTCAGCCAGGCGAGCACATCGGCATCGGTCTGCCAGTGGTCGCGCGGGGTGGTGTCGGCCCGTTCGATGGTATTGAGCAGGTCCAGCGCAACGTGATCGGCAAGCAGGCGGGGGCCGGTTTCCGGGGTGGCCGCGGGATTGGCAGGTTTGGGGGGAGGGGTGTTCGAGGCGGGCATGGCGTTCTCCTGTGCCGATCCAATGTAACCGATTAAAAGCCGGCTTCCAAGTTACGCTTATTTGGGGGCTGAACCGGTCAGTGCCAGCAGGCGCCGTCGTGCCGTGTCGAAGGCGGCACCTTCGGCCAGCAGCCAGGCTTCGACCTCCGCCACCTGCGGCGAGGGTGTCGGGGCGCGCACCAGGTGGTAGGCGGCCTCGCTGCGCACATGCAGGCCCCACAGGTCCACCAGCCGGCCCGAGGCCAGTTCGTCGAGGACCAGCGCCGTGCGGCCCATGGCCACGCCCTGGCCGGCCAGTGCCGCGCCGATGGCCAGTTGGGACAGGTTGAAGTGCTGGCCGCCCGCCATGTCGGGCAGCGTCACGCCCGCGTGCCGCAGCCAGACCTGCCATTCGTGGCTCTCGCCGGCGCCTTCCCACGGGCTGGCGTCGTGCAGCAGCATCGAGGCGCGCAGGCCGTCCGGCGAACGGAGTGCCGGGTTGGCCGCCAGATAGGCCGGGCTGGCCACCGGCAGCAGCCATTCGTCGAGGAAGGGCGTGGCGCGGAGGTCGGGGTAGTGGCCGGGGTCGAAGCGCACGGCGGCGTCGATGCCCTCGCGCAGCATCCGCGAACGATCCAGCGCGTGGAACTCGCCATGCACGCGCAGGCCGATCTCCGGGTGCTGGCGGAAGAAGTCGCCCAGGCGCGGCGTGAGCCAGACCATGGCGAACGAGGGCGAGCAGGACAGCGCCACCGGCGGGCGATGCCCGGGTTTGCGCAGTTGCGCCAGCGTGCTATCCAGCGCCTGGAACGACTCGCGCGCCACACCGCGCAGCCGCTCGCCCTCGGGCGTCAGCACCAGCGCACGCGGCGTGCGCACGAACAGTGGCCGTTCGAGCCACTGTTCCAGCTTGTTCACCTGCTGGCTGACCGCGCCCTGCGTCACGCACAGCTCCCGGGCGGCCAGCGTGAAGCTGCCATGGCGCGCCGCCGCCTCGAAGCAGCGCAGCCAGCTCAGGACGGAGGCGTTGAGGGTGTTTGTCATCAGCAAAACTAATGGATAGATCAGTACAAATCGTTTGTCGGGCGGGGCGGGGGCGTCAACAATGAGTGGTCTCCTTCCCGTCCCCCTCCCCATGACGCTCCATCTGTCCTCGATTTCGGCTGCATTGCTGGCCGACCTGCAAGCCGCCCGACCGCTGATGTGGACGAATCCGCACCGCAGCGCGGAGGCCGACGTCCAGACCGTGGTGGATGGACGGCGCATTAGTCTAGCTGATATGCGTGCAGCACAGGCGCGGTTCGCCCGCTTCGCGCCGCTGCTGGTGCGGCTGTTCCCGGAGCTGGAGGCCAGCGCGGGGCGGATCGAATCCGATCTGCTGGGCGCGCCGGACATGCAACAGGCGCTCGGCCTGCCCACCCGCCACGGCTCGCTGTGGATCAAGGCCGACCACAGCCTGCCCATCGCCGGGTCGATCAAGGCGCGCGGCGGCATTCATGAGGTGCTCGAGTTCGCCGAGTCGCTGGCGCTGCGCCACGGGCTGGTCGATGTGGATGGCGACTACGGCGTGCTGGCCGACGCCCCGGCGCGCGCGCTGTTCGGCCGCTATCAGGTGGCGGTGGGGTCCACCGGCAACCTGGGCCTGAGCATCGGCGTGATGGCCTCGGCGCTGGGTTTCCGGGCGGCGGTGCATATGTCCGCCGACGCCAAGGCATGGAAAAAAGCGCGCCTGCGCGCGCGGGGCGTGGAGGTGGTCGAGCACACGGGCGACTACGCGGCGGCGGTGGCCGCTGGCCGGCGCGAGGCGGAGGGCGATCCGCACTGCTACTTCGTCGATGACGAGCGCTCGCTCTCGCTGCTGCTCGGCTACAGCGCTGCGGCGCTGCATCTGCACGATCAGCTCGAAGCGGCCGGCCTGCGCGTGGACGCGGACCATCCGCTGTTCGTCTACCTGCCGTGCGGCGTGGGCGGCGCGCCGGCTGGCATCGCCTTCGGGCTCTGGCAGTTGTATGGCCCGCACGTGCATGCGTGCTTTGTCGAGCCGACCCAGTCGCCGTGTTTCCTCGTGGAGATGCTTGCACCCGGCGCCTCGGTCTATGACGTGGGCCTGACCAATCGCACCGAGGCCGATGGGCTGGCCGTGCCGCGCGCCTCCGAGCTGGCCGCCGAGGCCATGGGCCCGCTGCTGGCCGGGGTGTGCACGGTGCCGGACGAACGGCTGTTCCTGGACCTGCACCGGGTGCGCGAGACGGAAGGGCTGCGGATCGAGCCATCCGCCGCCGCCGGCTTCAGCGGGCCGCGCATGCTGACGGACAGCGCAGCCGGCCGCGCCTACCTCGCCCGGCACGGCCTGGACACGGTGATGCCGCAGGCCACCCATCTGGTGTGGACGACCGGCGGCCTGTTCGTGCCGCCGGACGAGTACGCCCGATTCGCCGAACGCGGCGCCGCCTACTCGGGCTGAATCCCCGCCAGCTTGATCATGCGCTGCCAGTTGCCTTGATCCTCGACGATGGCGCGGGCCAGCTGCGCGCCTGGCGCCGGGTAGGCATTGGTGCCGCGCTGGGCGTGGTGGGCGGCGGCTTCCGGCGAATTGACGAATTCGAGCGTCCAGGCCTGCAGCTTGTCCAGCACCTCGGGCGGCGTGCCCTTGGGCGCGAACAGGCCGGTCCAGCTCACCACGGTGATGGCCGGCAGGCCCGCTTCGGCCATGGTCGGCACATCGCCCATGATCGGCACGCGGCGGTCGCTCATCACGGCCAGCGCGCGCATCTTGCGTGATTCGATCATCGGCACGGCGGCGGAGATCTCCAGCACGGTGAAGTCCAGCGTGCCGCCGAGCAGGTCGGGCAGCAGGTTGGCCATGCCCTTGTAGGGCACGTCCTGGGTGCGGATGCCGGCGGCATCGTTGAAGGCGGCCAGCATCACGCGATAACCGGCGCTGCTGGTGCCGTAGTTGAGCGTGCCCGGCTTGGCGCGCGCGGCGGCGGTCAGGTCGGCCACGGTGCGGTAGGGCGAGTTTGCCGATACCACCAGCGCCACGGGCACGGTGGAGAGGCGCGCCACGGGCACGAAGTCGCGCGGGCTGTACGGCATCGACTTGAACAGGTAGGGGTTGGCCGCCATGGTGGAGGCCGACGCGAACAGCAGCGTGTAGCCGTCCGGTGCGGACTTGGCGACGTAGTCCGCCGCGATGATGGTGTTGGCGCCGGGCTTGTTCTCGACGATAAAGCTGCGCCCGGCCTTCTTGTGCAGGTATTTGGCGAGCAGGCGGGTGTAGTCGTCGATGCCGGTGCCGGCGCTGGTCACCGAGACGATCTTGACCGGCCGCTCGGGGTAAGCCTCGGCATGGGCGGGGGTGGGTGCCGTGGCGGGTAGGGCACCCAGCAGGATGGCGGCGGCCAGCCACCGCGTCGGGAAGGTATTGCGTAGCATTCCGGTCTCCGTGTCAGTGCAGTCGAGCGATGCGCGATCATGGCGCCGGAGGCCAGCTTCAGACCTCCCCGAGGCGGGGGGGCAGGGTCTGCCCGTGGTTTTGATCCTCGCCGTCATTCTCTCCCTTCCTCTTTCCCTTCCTCTCTCCCTTCCTGTTTCCCTTCAGGCCGTCAGCACCCGCAGGCCCGCAGGCGGCACGCTCGCGCGGAGTGCCCGGGCCGGCACGGTGCGCAGGCTATCGGTGGCGGTCTGGCGCACGCTGTCGTCGGCAGCCCAGACCATCAGCGGTGGCAGGGCGGTCTGCGCCACCACGCGCCGCCACATCGCCTCGGGAATCCAGTCCTCGCGCCGCTGCGCCGCCGTCACCAGCAGCTTCCAGCTCCGCTGGAACATTGGCGGGCCGGTCAGCGGGCCGAAGCGCCGCAGGCTCGCTGTCGCGCATTGCTGGCCGAGCGCGGCGACATCGGGATGGTGATCGCCCACCAGCTTGCGCAGGCGCGTCACCACCACATCGAGCCCGGACATGTCACGGCCCGGGTCGCGCTCCCGCTCCACCAGCAGCAGATGGCCGCCGATCATCCCGGCAATCGGGTTGGTGCAGTTGCGCAGCAGGATGTCCTCCAGCTCGGGGCTCAGGATGCGCCGCTCATCGGCCAGCGCCAGCCGGGCGGTCTCGATGATCTTCTCCAGCGTGGCATCGGGCTGCTGGTCTGGCCGCCGCATCATCAGCGACACCCGGGGCCGCGCGCTGGGCGCATGCTCGCCGGGCTGCGTGCGGCGCAGGACGTAGGCTTCCAGCCCCCACGATTCGCAGGCGATCAGGCTTTGTTCGATGACCGGGCCGTTGTCCACCTTCTGCCGCAGGTAGTAGGCGCCGGGCGTCACCGCCTGCACGGCGCAGGCGTGGGAGTCCGCATCGGTGTTGCGCGCGCTGCCGCGCTCCATGCTGATGACGAGGTTGTCGTCGGCGTCCACCACCTGCACGTCCCGCCAGGGCGCGATGTTCTGCTGGGGCACCTCGGCGCTGCTCGCCGCGCGCGCCATGACCATCAGCGTGGCCTGTTTGCCGTCGCCCTCGCTCTGCAGGCGCAGTGCGGTGGCCAGCGCCACCTGCCGGTCGCGCTCCTGGGCGCCGTCCTCCGGCAGGCCCACCGGCGGCAGCACCGACGAGGCGGGTTTGGCGATCTGCGCGACGGCCAGCGGCGGGCGGTCACTGTCGAGCAGGATCACGTGCTGCGCCAGGCTGCGCCCGATCCGCGTCTTGATCTTGAACAGCCCGAACGGCAGCGGCGTGGAGAGCTTCGACATGCCGTTGTCGACCAGCGAGAAGCGGCTGTCGATGACGAAGATCTCGGCGGCGGGGTCGGCCGGGTCGATGTCGAGCGGGAACATCGTGCCGTCCGGGGCCGGCGTGACGGGCGGGCCGGTCGCCGTGATGGCGATCGACACATCGTTGGTGACGTCGAACCCCTGCCGGAGGCCGGCTTCGGGCACCTCCACCACATACAGGCCGGGCGCCAGCGGCAAGGTCATAGCGGGCTGCGCGGTCATCGCCTCCGCGCGGGGCGGCGTGCCAGACCACAGCCGCAGCGGCTTGCCGGCGGCCTCGGGCGGCAGGGTGAGCGTGACCGTGTAGCGCGGCGGCGCCACGCCGCGCGCGAAGATCAGGCCGGCATCCTCCTGCACGATCTCGGGTTCCTTGGCCACGTCGCCATCGCGCAGATGCGCCGGCGTCATGCGGGCGCAGAGGGCGTTGCGCAGCCAGTCCGCCAGGCTGCGCCCGGTGACGCGTCCGTTGGCGTCGGATGCCGCGCCGCGCAGCCCTTGCAGCAGCGCCCAGGTAAAGGCGCCGTGGATCTTGTCGCCATCTTCGGGAATGCCGATCTCGATGGCCTTGAGCGGGCGCTGCGCGGCGAAGGCGACGAACGTGGCCGCCGGCGGGTCCGTGGCCTGCACCGGAGACAGTTGGGGGTCGCGCGGCTGCAGGAAGGAGACCCGGTTCATGCAGCAGTCCATCCACAGCACGAACTCGCGGAAGTAGCCGGCGTCCTGCAGCCAGCTCAGCCAGCCCGTGGCGTGTACGTTGAAGGTGCCGAGCGTGGCGCTGGCGTTGGCCGCGAACAGGCAGCCGCGTTCGCGGCCCGGCGAGAAGCCGTGGCCGGAGACGAAGATATACAGCCGGCGGCCCACCCGCAGCCCGCGCCGTTTGGCCTGGTTCTCCCGGGCGATGGCGTTGAGCCGGCCAAAGGCGGTTTCGATTTCGTCGGTGGTCGGCAGCGCGGTGTCGCCCGCCTCGGTCAGGCGGGACTTGATCACCTGGATCTGGTCCTCGCTGGCGAAGGCGCCGCCGTTGGGGTCCATCAGCCACGCCTTCACCGCATCGACATCGTTCGCGGGCCCGTGGAGATTCGCGTCCGCGCCCGGCTCGCCGAGCTGCGGGTAATGATTGATCCCGATCAGGATGGCTTGGTCGTCGGCATTCATGGCGCGGCGGGCAGGCCCTACTGCGGATAGGCCTGGCGGATGAAGTCCTTGTCCGACTCGGACAACGCCGAGTTCATGCCGGCCGTCACGCCGTTCAGCGTCCAGGCGGGGGGGATCGGATACATCATGATCGAGCTCGGGTCCACCGCCGTGCCGGCCACGTCAGCGGCATTGAACGCCGCGAACATATTGTTTTCGATGGTGGCCTTGTCCCAGTTGTTCGGGGGGCCGGACAGATCCTTGATCACCTGCTCGCGGTTCCACTGGATGGCATTGAGCGGGTTCTGGTGCTCGTGGATCAGCCCGATGGCGTGGCCGAACTCGTGCAGCGTCACGCGCAGGATTTCGTCTTCCTCGGTGTCGTCGGTGAACCAGCCGTAGTTCATGGTCGGCTGGGGCGCCTGGATCAGGCGGGCGTCGGTGCCGATGAACGACCACGAGCCCTTGCCCTCCAGGAAGTCGATGCGGATGTCGGTCGGGCCGCTGTCCCGCACATCGAACTGGAGGTTGGCGAATTGCAGCCAGATATTGGCGGCGTCCATCACGCGGTCCTGGAGCGCGCGGGAGCCGGACAGGAAGCTGATGGTGAGTACCGTACCCGGCTGCCACCGTTTGCCGGTCAACATGGCAATCTTGCCGGGCACGCCGTTCGTCATCGGGAAGCCGGCGCAGAAACGCTTGTCGTTGCTCATGGTGCATGCTCCATTTGTGATGACCGGCCTACGCGAGCAAGCCGGTGATAACGCCCACCGCCCTGGTGGCACGATCGATCAGTTGCGACGCCTTGGTCAGGACGTCGGTAGCCTGGCGCATCTCCTGCGCCGTGCGCGTGATGTCGCTGGTGATGGCCGCGAGCTGCGCCAGGCTGGCGCGCACGGCATCTGACTCCAGGATGTCTCGCAGCCGCAGTTGCGCCAGGGCGTCGAGTTGGTCGGTGATATCGACCAGACTGGTCTGGAGGCTGTTGCGCTCGGCGTCCGTGGGCGCGAGGCCGATGCGGCGCAGCAGCTCGCGCTGCGCCACGGTCAACGCGGTCAGGGTCTGGTCGCGGGCGGCGTTCAGGCGCGCGCGGGGGGATTCGGTCGATGGGCCGACCGGCTCGGGCGCGCCGAAGGCCATCGGGGCGGCGGCACTCGGCCCGGGGCGCTGGGGCGCCATGGGGGCGGTCGTCGCGCGCACGTCGCCCGGGATGACCCAGCCATCGGGCAGCGCCTTGCGGCGCCCGTCGAGGAACCAGGTGGCGTCGAACTGGTCCGAGCGCGCCACCATCAACACCAGCACCAGAAAGTAGGCGAAGAAGCCCACCGCGAGGCCCACGCCGTAGTAGCCGAACAGCGTGCCGCTGGCGCCGCCGAACAGCGCCGTCACGGCTGCGCCGCCAATCACGCCCAGCAGCGCGATGAGGTCGCTGAACTGCACATCCCCCTTGCGGTAGCGATTGGTGAAGTACACGAACCAGCCCAGCACCACCCCAAACGCGAAGGCTCCACATTCGGCCATGTCTGTCTCCGATCAGCTCGCAAAGGCTTCCTGAACCGCGCGGGCTTTCTCGCGGAATGTCTTCAGGGCGGTGACCACGGCGGCCACCTGCCGGGTGTCGTCGTTGAGCGCCTGCGCCAGCGCGGCGTGCGCCTTGACCATGTCGTCAGCCGCCGCGCGCGCGTTGGTGCGCCGGAGCGTTTCGATGGCATCCGTCTTCGCCTGCAAGGTCGTGAGGGCGGCCGTGTAGTCGTCCGGGCTCATCTTGGCGTTGATCTGGCCGGCCAGGGTCGTGCCCGCCAGCAGCAGCCCGTCGGCACGCGCCTTGCGCAGGGTGTCCAGCGCCTGCCCCATGGCATCGCCCAGCACGGCAACCGGCTCGTTGGCGGCGGTCACGCCGCGCTTGAGCATGTCGAAGCGCCGCTGGTTCAGCGTGGCCACGCCCACGCTGAACGCCAGCCCGGCAATCGCGCCGAACTCGTTCGGCAGCCCCACCTTGGCCGTGTTGGCCAGCCCGGCGAGCGAGCCGGTCAGCTTGGAATTCGCGGCCTCCAGCGCCTCCTGGTCCTGGGCGTTGGTGATGGCGGCGAGGGCATCGGCGTAGTCGCGCAGCGCGTGGATCAGCGGCGCGGCGGAGGTGGACTCGCGCGGGGCCGCCTGGCGCGGCGCCATTGCCGGGTCAGCGGGCTGGAGCGCGCAGGGCAGTGCGTTATCCGCCGCTGGGGCGGCCGAGACCGTGGCAGGCAGCGCGCAGCCGGGGCTCAGCGCCACGCGCGTGCGCGTTGGCGTCAGTTGTGTCTGCTGGATGACAGCCCGCTCCGCCGCCACGCCCTTCGTGCCGGACTGGTAGGCCGTGGCGAGGTCATTGACCCCGGCGCGGAAGCTCTCGACTTCGGACTTGTAGAGATAGGGCGAGCAGGCGGCGAGGCCGGCGCACAGGCAGGCGGCCAGCATGCCAAGCGGCGTGGATCTGCGCATGCTGGCTCCTTTGGCCGGGAATCTCATCAGGGATAGATGATAAAAATGCCAAAGGAAACATTTCTGTGTTCGGTGGCGAACGGAAGCAAATCGGCATGTGCGCTTTGCGGGGCCGGCCCGTGCGGACTTGTTCCGCCGTGTATCAATTCAAGTTCTGCCCAGCGGGTTTATCGGCACATGGCGCGCTCCTATAGTGGCTTCCAAGGAACCGCTGTATCGATATAGGAGCTTGATCATGACCGTCGAATCCAGACTCGCCGCGCGCGGCCTGACGCTGCCGCCGCCCCCGCAGCCGCTGGGCAGCTATACCGCCGTCAGCCGTGCCGGCGACCTGCTGTTCATTTCCGGCCAGCTGCCGTTGCAGGACGGCAAGGTGGTCTGGCAGGGCCAGGTCGGCAAGGACCTGACCGTGGCGCAGGGCCGGCAGGCGGCCGAGCTGGCCGCCCTGAACGTGCTGGCGCAGATCCACGCCCATCTGGGCGGGTTCGACCGGCTCGATCACATCGTCCGGCTGGAAGGGCATGTGACGAGCGCGCCGGGGTCGTTCGACCAGCCGGCGGTGCTCGACGGCGCGTCCGACCTCTTCGCCGAGGTGCTGGGCGAACGCGCCGGCCATGCCCGCGCCGCCTATTCCCAGACCCAGCAGCCCGGCAATGCGGCGGTGATCCTGGTGGTGATCGCGCAGGTCAAGGGCGCCTGACCGGGGATTTTGTCGGCGTGCCGCTACACCACGCCCCTGGCCCGCAGCGCGGCCACGTCCTGCGGGGCGAGTTGCAGGTAGTCGCGCAGGACCTCTTCCGTATGCTGGCCGAGCGCCGGCGGCGCGTAGCGCAGCGTGGTGGGCGTGTCCGAGAGCCGCAGCGGGCTGGCGGCGGTGCGCACGCGGTTGACCGGGTCGCCGGCACGCGGTTCGTCGGCCCGATAGCGTTCCTGCTCGATCTGCAGGCCACGGTGCTGCACGTGCGGATCGGCGAACGCCTGCTCGACGTTGTTGATGGGGCCGCACGGCACGGACTTGGCTTCCAGCAGGCGGATCCAGTCGTTCGTGGGCTTGCCGCGCGTGACGGCGACCATCATCGGGATCAGCGTCTTGCGGTGGGTCACGCGGGCGCTGTTGGTGGCGAAGCGCGCGTCCGTCGCCCAGTCGACCTCGGCGGCCTCGCAGAAGCGGGCGAACTGGCCGTCGTTGCCGATGGCGAGCAGCATGTTGCCATCGGCCGTCGGGAAGTCCTGATAGGGCACCACGCTCGGATGCACATTGCCCTGCCGCGTGGGCACGTTGCCGGCGTTCAGGAAGCCGGCGCCCTGGTTGGCCAGCACCGCCATGGCGACGTCCAGCAGCGCCACGTCGATGCACTGGCCGCGCCCGGTGTGGTGGCGGGCTTCCAGCGCGCCGAGGATGGCCGTGGTGGCGTACATGCCCGTGAACAGGTCGATCACGGCCACGCCCACCTTCATCGGGCCGCCGCCGGGCTCGCCGTCCGCATGGCCGGTGATGCTCATCAGCCCGCTCATGGCCTGCACCAGCAGGTCGTAGCCGGGGCGGGCCGCGTACGGGCCGGTCTGGCCGAAGCCGGTGATCGAGCAGTAGATCAGGCGCGGATTCAGCGCGCTGAGCGTCTCGTAGTCGAGCCCGTAGCGCTTGAGGCCGCCGGTCTTGAAGTTCTCGACCACCACGTCGCTCTGCTTGGCCAGCTCGCGGATCATGGCCTGCCCGTCGGGCGTGGACATATCCACGGTCACCGAGCGCTTGTTGCGGTTGCACGCCGCGAAGTAGCTGGCCTGGGCGGTCGGGCCGTCATCGCCGGTAAGGTAGGGCGGGCCCCAGAGGCGGGTGTCGTCGCCTTCGGCCGGCTTCTCGATCTTGATGACGTCGGCGCCCATGTCGGCCAGGTTCTGGGTGCACCAGGGGCCGGCGAGCACGCGCGAGAGGTCCAGCACGCGCAGGTGGCTGAGGGCGCCGGTCTGCGGGGACGGGTGGGGTAGGTCGGGGTGGATCTGGGCTTGGGGTGTGGTCATGGGGCTCAGCCGTTGCGCGCGTCGCGGATCATGTTGCGGGCGATGATGACCTGCTGGATCTGCGTCGTGCCTTCGTAGAGGCGGAACAGGCGCACGTCGCGGTAGAAGCGCTCGATGCCGTACTCGGCGATATAGCCCGCGCCGCCCAGAATCTGCACCGCGCGGTCCGCCACGCGGCCGACCATTTCGGTGGCGAACAGCTTGCAGCAGGAGGCTTCGGTGGAGACGTTGCGGCCTTCGTCGCGGCGGCGTGCGGCGTCGATCACCATGCACTCGGCGGCGTAGAGTTCGGCCTGGCTGTCTGCCAGCATGGCCTGGATCAGCTGGAAGTCGCAGATCGGCTGGCCGAACTGCTGGCGCTCGACGGCGTAGTTGAGCGCATCCCGCAGCACGCGCTTTGCCACGCCCACGCTGACGGCCGAGATATGCAGGCGGCCCTTGTCCAGCACCTTCATGGCGGTCTTGAAGCCCTGGCCTTCCTTGAGCCCGATCAGGTTGGCAGCCGGCACGCGCACGTTCTCGAAGATCACGTCGCAGGTATGGGCGCCTTTCTGGCCCATCTTCACGTCGCGCTTGCCGAAGCTGATGCCCGCCGACTTCGCATCGACGATAAAGGCTGAGACGCCGGCCGAGCCCTTGATCGACGGATCGGTGCGCGCCATCAGCGTGAACATGCCGGCCTGCGGCGCGTTGGTGATGAAGCGCTTGGTGCCGTTGACGACGTAGTCGTCGCCGTCCCGTACGGCGGAGGTGCGCAGCGAGCCGGCGTCCGAGCCGGCGTCCGGCTCGGTCAGCGCGAACGAGGCGAGGATCTCGCCCGTGGCCAGCCGGGGCAGCCAGGCGGCCTGCTGCTCGGGCGTGCCATCCATCAGAATGCCCTGCGAGCCGATGCCGACCGTGGTGCCCAGCAGCGAGCGGAAGGCCGGCGCGGTCTGGCACAGCTCCATCACCACGCGGGCCTCTTCCTCCATGGTCAGTTCCAGGCCGCCGAAGCGCTCGGGAATGGTCATGCCGAACAGGCCCATCTCGCGCATGTCCTGCACGATGTCCTGGGGGATTTCGTCGGTCTCGGCCACGAGTGCCTCGGCCGGGACCAGCCGCTCGCGCACAAAGCGGCGCACGCTGTCGAGCAGGGCTTCGAGGGTGTCGTTATCGCGGATCATGGTTGGTCGTCCTTTGCTTCGTCTCGGTCAGTCAAGTGTCACGCCCTGCAGCACGCTGGCCCATTGGGTGCGTTCGCGTGCGGCGGTGTTGACGAGATCCTCGGTGGTGCCGTTCCACTGCTCGTAGCCCAGTTCGGCGTAGCGCTTGCGCAGGTCCGGGTCGGCCACGGCGTGCTTCACGGCGACGGTCAGCTTCTGGGTGACCTCGGGCGTCAGGCCCTTGGGCGCGTAGACGGCGTACCAGCCGCCGGCCTCGTAGTCCTTCAGGCCGGCAATGCCGGATTCGCGGAAGGTGGGCACGTTGGGCAGCGCCGGGCTGCGGTTGGGCGAGCCCACGGCGATGGCGCGGACCTTGCCGCCGTTCACGTAGCCGCTGGCGGTGCTGATGATGTCGAACAGCATGTCGATCTGGCCGCCGATGGTGTCCGTCATGGCCGGCGCGTTGCCCTTGTACGGGATGTGGTTCAGCTCGACATTGGCCTGCCGGGCGAACAGCGCGGCGGCCACGTGGTTGGAGCTGCCCACGCCCGACGACCCGTAGCTGAGCTTGCCCGGATGGGCCTTGGCGTAGCTGACCAGTTCCTTGGTGGAGGTGAACGGCTCGCTGTTGTTGACCACTAGCATGTTGTAGTAGCGCGCCACCGGGGCGATCGGCGTGAGGTCCTTGGCCGGATCGAACGGCATGCGCTTCATGATGTTGGGGGCGACCGTGATGCCGGCGCTGGCCGCGAACCACAGCGTGTTGCCGTCGGCCTTGGCGCGCACGACCTCGTGGCCGGCCAGCGTGGCGTTAGCGCCGGGCTTGTTGTCCACCACGACCGTAGCGTTGAGGGCCTTGCCGAGCGCGGCGGCGAACAGCCGCGCGCCCTGGTCAGCCGGGCCGCCGGCCGCGTAGCCCACCACGAGGCGGACCGGCGGGTTGGACTGGGCCATGGCAGCGCCCGCGCCCAGCACGGCGGCGCCAACGATCAGGCCCGAAAGCAAGGTCCGTCGAAATGATGTGTGCATGGTTGTCTCCTTCATCCTTCTTGTTGTCAGTAGCGCTCGAAAACGGCCGCAATGCCCTGGCCGCCGCCGATGCACATGGTTTCCAGGCCGTAGCGGCCGCCCCGGCGTTGCAGTTCGTGCAGCAGCGTGGTCAGGATGCGCACGCCCGTGGCGCCAATCGGATGGCCGAGCGAAATGCCCGAGCCGTTGACGTTGAGCTTGCTGTCGATCTCGCCCTGGTCCTGCCAGTCCCAGCCCTTCAGCACGGCCAGCACCTGGCAGGCGAAGGCTTCGTTGAGTTCGACCAGATCCATCTGGTCCAGCCGCAGGTTCAGGCGGGCCAGCAGCTTCTTCACGGCCGGCACCGGGCCGATGCCCATGTGCGAGGGCTCGCAGCCGGCGGCGGCCCAGCCCACCAGCGTGGCCATCGGCGTCAGGCCCAGTTCGGCCAGCTTGTCTTCGGCTACGATCAGGCAGGCAGCGGAGGCGTCGTTCTGCTGGCTGGCATTGCCGGCGGTCACGATGCCGCCCGGCATCAGCGCGCGCAGCTTGCCGAGGGATTCGGTGGTGGATTCCGGGCGATAGCCCTCGTCACGCGCGAAGCGCAGGGCCTCGCCCTTGCGCTGCGGTACGGAGACGGGAACGATCTCGGCGTCGAAGCGGCCGGCTTCCCACGCGGCGGCGGCGCGCTGGTGGCTGCGCAGCGCGAAGGCGTCCGCGGCTTCGCGGCTGATGCCGTAGTCGCGCGCCAGGTTCTCGGCGGTTTCGATCATCCCGGAGATCTCGCCGAAGCGGGACACCGGCTGGGAGCGCTCGCGGCCCCGGTCGAGCCGGTCGTAGAAGCGGACGTTGCCCGAGCGCGCGCCCCAGCGCATATCGGTGGTGTAGTACTCGATATTGCTCATGCTCTCCACGCCGCCCGCGATGACCACGTCGGCGGCGCCGCTCTGCACCATCATCGACGCCGTGACCACGGCCTGCAAGCCGCCCCCGCAGCGGCGGTCGAGCTGCATGCCTGGCACCTCCACCGGCAGGCCGGCCTGCAGCGCGGCCCAGCGGCCCACGCAGGGGACTTCGCTGTTGGCGTAGGACTGGGCGAACACCACATCGTCGATGCGCGCGGGGTCGATGCCGCTGCGTTCCACCACGGCACGCACGGTGGTGGCGGCCAGTTCCTCGACGGGCACCGGGCGCAGGCTGCCGCCGAAGGTGCCAACCGGGGTGCGGACGGGGGTAACGATTGCGGCTCTGCGCATGGTGGGTCTCCTGTGGATCTGGTCTGGGATGGAAATCGGTGGGAATCGATAGGAATCGATAGCAATCAGGCGGCGGCCGGCACGGTGACGAACGCGGCGCCGCACTGGCGCAGCAGTGCGTGGGCCTGGCGGTCCAGCGCCTCGCGGTGTTCCGGCGCGGCGATGTCGATCATGCGGCGCACGCGCTGCGACAGCGGCAGCCCGCGCAGGTCGGCCACGCCGTATTCGGTGACGATGAGCCCGGCGTCCGATCTGGCCGTGCTGACCGGTCCGGATAGCTGCGCGACGATGCGGCTGGCGCCCTTCGCGGTCGCCGGCAGCGCGATGATCGGCAGGCCGCCGTGGCTGCGCGCGGCACCGCGCAGGAAGTCCGCGGCGCCGCCCACGGCGCCCATGTAGACGCCGCCGGCTACCTCGGCATTGATCTGGCCGGTCAGGTCCACCTCGATGGCGCCGTTGATGGCCGCCAGCTTGTGCTGGCGCGCCAGTACCTCGGGATCGTGGGTGTAGGTGGTTTCGCGCAGCTGCAGCAGCGGGTTGCGATGTGCCCAGCGGCGCAGGCGCTCGCTGCCCATCAGGATGCCGCCGATGCCGACGCCGGTATCGACAGTCTTGCGTGCGTGCGTCAGCGCCCCGGACTCGGCCAGCGCCACCACGCCATCGCCCACGGCGCCGCTGTGCAGGCCCAGGTCACGGTGGCCGTGCAGCGCCGCCAGCACCGCTTCGGGCAGGTTGCCGATGCCCATCTGCAGCGTGGCGCCGTCCTCGATCCGGCCGGCGATGTGGCGGGCAATCGCCAGTTCCACCTCGGAGGGCGCGCCGCGTTCGAGGTCGATTGGCGCATATTGCGCATCGACGGTCAGGGCGATGTCGTCGGCGGTCAGGTAGCGGCTGCCATGGGTCCACGGGACGTCCGGGTTGACCTCGGCGATGATCACGCGTGCCCGATCCAGCACGGCGGGGAGGTATTCGTGCACCAGCCCGAGGCTATGGCGGCCCTCCGTGTCGGCGGGGGAGACCTGCACCAGCGCCACGTCCACCGGCAGCGTGCCGGACCGTATCAGCCCGGGCAGGTGGGAGTAATGGCACGGCACGATGTCCAGCAGGCCGGCGCGGGCCAGTTGGCGGTGCGGGCCGCTGGCGGCGTAGCCGAAGAAGTCGATCACATCGGACTGGTCCGGCCGGAGCGTGTCTGACTGGCCGATGCCGACGAAGACACCCAGCCGCCCACCCTGGGCGATGGCGTGCCGATGGGCCACCAGCGCCCGCGTGAGCGTCAGCGGCTCGGCGGTGGCCTGGCCCCACCAGATGCGGTCGCCGGGGCGGATCAGGGCGCGCAGCGCGGCGGCCAGCGAGTGGGCATCCGAGTGGGCATCCATGTCCGGCGTGTCTCCTGTTTGTCGTTTTTTGGTATGGGCTGGAGCATGTTGGCATTTGCGCGCCGGCGCTATTTGAGAATGCCAATGGCGGACTTCGCCTGTTGCGAAATCAGCGTGCCGGTGCGGGTTGGCAGGCTGCCTGGCGGGCTGCCTTCTGCTCCGGCAAAGGCCCGGTTCCGCAAACGTTGATTGCGCCACACGCCAAACCTCGCGAGCATGGCAACGCCAACAAAAGCGGGAGACGCGCCATGATCGAACAGACCCAATCGAATAACTTCCAGGAAATCCGGGACGCCGTGCGCAGCCTCTGCGCGGAGTTCCCCGACGAGTACTTCCGCAAGATCGACGAGCAGCGGGCCTATCCGGAAGCCTTTGTCAACGCGCTGACCGACGCCGGCTGGCTGGCGGCGCTGATTCCGCAGGAGTACGGCGGCTCGGGGCTCGGCCTGACGGAAGCGTCGGTGATCATGGAGGAGATCAACCGCTGCGGCGGCAACTCGGGCGCCTGCCACGGCCAGATGTACAACATGGGCACGCTGCTGCGCCACGGCTCGGACGCGCAGAAGCAGAAGTACCTGCCGAAGATCGCCTCGGGCGAGTGGCGCCTGCAGTCCATGGGCGTGACCGAGCCGACTACCGGCACCGACACCACCAAGATCAAGACCCGGGCCATCAAGAAGGACGGCCGCTACGTGGTCAATGGCCAGAAGGTGTGGATCAGCCGCGTGCAGCACAGCGACTTCATGATCCTGCTGGCGCGCACCACGCCGCTGGACGAGGTGAAGAAGAAGAGCGAAGGCATGTCGATCTTCCTGGTGGACCTGCACGAGGCCCAGAAGAAGGGCATGGTGGTGCGCCCGATCCCGAACATGGTCAACCACGAGACCAACGAGCTGTTCTTCGAGGACCTGGAGATCCCCGAGGAGAATCTGATCGGCGAGGAAGGCAAGGGCTTCAAGTACATCCTCGACGGCCTGAACGCCGAGCGTACGCTGATCGCCGCCGAGTGCATCGGCGACGGCTACTGGTTCATGGACCGCGTGACCAAGTACGTGACCGAGCGCCAGGTCTTCGACCGGCCCATCGGGCGGAATCAGGGCGTGCAGTTCCCGATTGCCGAGTCGTTCATCGAACTGGAAGCCGCCAACCTGATGCGCTGGAAGGCCTGCGAACTGTACGACGCGCACGCGGCGATGGGCGCGCAGGCCAATATGGCCAAGTACCTGGCCGCCAAGGCGAGCTGGGAGGCGGCCAACGTGTGCCTGCAGTTCCACGGCGGCTTCGGCTTCGCCTGCGAGTACGACATCGAGCGCAAGTTCCGCGAGACGCGCCTCTATCAGGTGGCGCCGATCTCCACGAACCTGATCTACTCCTATGTGGCGGAGCACATCCTGGGCCTGCCGCGCTCGTTCTGAGCGGCAATCGACCTTGTCCGTTGCACGCCAGATGCACCGCCCCTACACTGGCGGCACTCAAGCCAAAGCCAGCCTTCATTGATCGAGGAAGACCCAGACATGTGTTCGGACCGAACCCCCGCCCAACGCATCAGCGACATCCCCCGTCACTGGGCGCTCGCCACGCCTGACCGCCCGGCGGTGGTGGAGGAAGGGCGCGCCGTGTCTTATGGCGAACTCTGGGCCGATATCGAGGCCGCGCAGCAGTATCTGCGCACGCAGGGCGTGGCCGGCGGCGACCGGGTGATGATCGTCGCGGAGAACTCGCTGTCCGTGGTGACGCTGCTGTTCGCGCTGTCGGAGATCGGCGCGTGGCCGGTGGTGGTCAATGCGCGGCTGTCCGAGCGGGAGGTGGAGGTCATCCGCGCGCATTGCCGGCCCCGGCTGATGCTGTTCACCCATGGCGCCTCGCCCGATGCCCTGCGGCACGGCGTGACCTACCGCGCCCGGGAAACCGCGCCGCCGGGCCTGGGCCCGCTGATGGCCGGCGCGGTGGACCCGACCAGCGAGCGCGTGCCTGAGGCACTGGCGCAGGAAGTGGCGGCGCTGATCTACACCTCGGGCACCACCGGCCAGCCGAAGGGGGTGATGGTGTCGCATCGCGGCCTGCTGCACTTCGCGCGGGTCACCGTGGCGTCGCGGCGCATGGTGCCGGACGACTGCGCCTACGCGGTCATGCCGATGTCGCACATCTTCGGCATGGGCACGGTGCTGCTCGCCACCTTCCAGGCGGGCGCCAGCCTGTACCTGTCGTCCCGCTTCAATGCGGCCGATGTGACGCAGGCCATCGAAGCCGGGTCGATTTCGATCCTGCAAGGCGTGCCGACGATGTTCCACCGCATCCTCGCCCATCTGCGGGCGGCCGGGGTGCAACGGCTGGCCTCCACCCGGCTGCGCTATTTGTATACCGGCGGCGGGCCGCTCGACCCCACGCTCAAGCAGGAAGTGGAGGGCATGTTCGGCCAGCCGCTGCATCACGGCTACGGCATGACCGAGTACGCCGGCTCGCTGTTCGTCACCCATATGGATCGCCCGCGCACCGATTGCGCGGCGGGGGAGATCGTGGAAGGGGCCGAAGTGCGGTTGATCGGCGCGGATGGCCAGCCGGTGGAGACGGGCACGCCGGGCGAAATCTGGGTCCGGGGGCCGGGCGTCATGCTTGGCTACTATCTCGCGCCGGAACTGACCAGGCAGGTCATCAGCGAGGACGGCTGGCTCAATACCGGCGATATCGGCCGGCTCGGGCCGGACGGCGCGCTATACATCGTCGGCCGGACCAAGGACCTGATCATCCGCTCGGGCTTCAATGTCTATCCGATCGAGGTGGAGTCGGTGCTGAACGCCCATCCGGCGGTGCTGGTGTCGGCGGTGGTCGGCGTGCCGACGTCGGACGGCAACGAGGAAGTGGTGGCCTTCGTCGAGATCAAGGAAGGGGAAGCCTTCGATGCCGATGCGCTGCGTGCCTTCGTGATGGATCGGCTGTCGCCCTACAAGCGGCCGGAGCGCTACCTGCGCCTGGGCGCGATTCCGAAGACAGCCAGCGGCAAGCTGCTCAAGCACCAGCTGCGGGAAATGCTGGCCGTGCAGGGGTAGGCGCCCGCCGCCACGTTAGTCCTGGCGGCCCTGGCCGTCCTCGACCAGCAGATCGACCAGCTTGCGGGCGAACAGCGGCAGCGCCGCCAGATCCGCCACGCAGATCTGGAGCCGGCGCTCCGCCCAGTCGTCCTCAAGCTGGACAATGCTCAGCGCCATCGACTTGGCGTGCCGGACGGCCGTGCTCTCCGGCAGCACGCCAATGCCCACGTTCGCCTCGATCATCCGGCAGGCCGTCTCGAAATTGCTGACCTGCACCCGCCAGCGCAGCGAGCGCTGGAGGTCAGCGGCGGCGCCTTGCAGGAAGGTATGGATGGCGCTGGCCTCGGGCAGGCCGATGATGTCGTACTTCAGCGCCTCGATGAAGCCCACGCGCTTGCGCTGCGCCAGCGGGTGGCTGAGTGCCACCGCCAGCACGAGGCGGTCATTCCGGTAGGGCATCATCTCCACCCCTTCGGCACGGAGATTCCCCGCGACGATGCCGATATCGACGGCGCCTTCCTGCACCGCACGCAGAATGTGCGGACTGAGGCGCTCCTGCATGTCGATCGTCACATCAGGATGATTCACCAGATAGGTCCGCAGCACGGCGGGCAGGTACTCGCTCATCGCCGTGGTATTGGCGAACACGCGCACATGGCCCTTCACGCCGGACGCGTACTCCTGAAGGTCGCCACTGAGCTGTTCGAGCTGGCGAATCACGCGCCGCGCATGGGCCAGCAGCGTCTCCCCGGCGCCGGTGACCTTCACCCCATGGCTGCTCCGGCTCAGCAGCTTCACGCCTACGTGTTCCTCCAGATTCTTGATCCGGGTACTGGCCGCCGCGAGCGAGAGGTGGGAGCGTTCGGCGCCGCGAGTGAGGCTGCTGGCCTCCGCGATATGGGTGAAAAGCTTCAGGTCAACGAGATCAAAGCGCACGAGCGGGTCCCTGGCGGCGGGGCCGCGTCCAGGATCGAAATATGAAGTGGGGGGATTTTGCGCTTGCATCCCGCCCAATGCAAAGGCGCGGAATGCCTGTTCTGCCTTGCAGTATGTCGCGCCGAGCCCCCGCAACCTTTGTAGCGAATCAGGCACCTTTCGCGGAGGCGCCTGCTGCAAAAGGCGCTTCAGCGCATCGCGCGGCGGATTCCGGTAGCATCCGGCTCGCTGTGGATCGGGCACTGCGGATGCGGGGAGCCGAGCCTTTGTATCGGCATGTATCCGGGCTGTCCGCCGATACATCCGCATACCCATCCACGCATTCATCACACGGGGGCGATACATGGGCGCGATTCAATGCATGCATGGCAGACGGCAGCCACGCAACGCCGCCGCCTGTGTCCCATCACCCATTGAAAGGATCGACATGTTGACTCGCACGCTTGCATCGCTGGCCGTCGCGGCCCTCGCTTTCTCGGCCGGTTCGGCCGCCTACGCAGCAGAGAAGGCCCCCACCTCGGTCGTGATCGTGCACGGCGCGTTTGCCGATGGCTCCGACTGGGCCAAGGTCATTCCGCTGCTGCAGGCCAAGGGTGTCAGGGTGCAGGCCGTGCAGAACGGGCTCAACTCGCTGGCGGACGACGTGGCGGCCACGCGCCGCGCCATCAACAACCAACCCGGCAAAGTCGTGCTGGTCGGCCATTCGTGGGGCGGTACGGTGATTACCGAGGCGGGCGCCGTCGACAAGGTGTCCGCGCTCGTCTACGTGGCCGCCTTCGCACCGGATGCGGGCCAGTCCACGGAGGAAGCGGGCAAGGCTCACCCGCCCGCGCCGGGTATCGGCAAGATCGTCGCCGATGCGGAGGGCTACCTCTCGCTGCCGCCCGAGGCGCTGGCCAGCGATTTCGCGCAGGACGTGCCGGCCGCCCAGGCGCGCGTCATGGCCGCCACGCAGGGCCCGATCCAGGCGAAGGCGTTTGGCGAGAAGACCACCGTCGCCGCATGGACCACGCGGCCCTCCTGGTACATCGTCAGCCAGAACGACCGGATGATCCCGCCCGCGCTCGAACGTGAAATGGCCAAGAAGATCGGCGCGAAGGTGACGACGCTGCCGACCAGCCACGTGCCGCAGCAGTCCCGGCCGGCCGATGTGGCGAAGGTCATTCTCGACGCCGTGCAGACGGTGCAGAAGCAGTAAGACAGGTTGCAGTAAGGCAGGCGGCAGGGCAGTCCGCTGCGCAGGCATTCCCAAACCATGCGAGGAACGACACATGAAAATCGCGGTGATTGGCGCAGGTGCGGTGGGCTGCTTCTATGGCGGGATGCTGGCGCGGGCCGGTCAGGATGTGGTGCTGATTGGCAGGCCGCGGCATGTCGATGCCATCCGGGCGCGTGGCCTGCGATTCGAATCCAGGCTGTTCGATGAACAGGTGACCATCGCGGCAAGCGCCAACGCGGCGTCCGTGGAGGACGCCGATATCGTGCTGGTCTGCGTGAAATCCGTCGACACCGAGCAGGTTGCCGACGAGATCCGCAGCCACTTGAAGCGCGAAGCGCTGGTCGTGTCCCTGCAGAATGGCATCGACAACGCAGGGCAGTTGGAGCAGGTGCTGGCACGCCCAGTGATACCCGCCGCCGTCTACGTCGCCAGCGAGATGGCCGGCGATGGGCACCTCCGGCATCACGGCCGGGGTGACCTGGTGATCGGGCAGGAGCAGGGCAGCGAGCTGGTGGCGCGCCTGTTCCACGACGCCGGCGTGCCCACAGTGGTCTCGGCCAATGTGGCGCGCGCACTCTGGGAGAAGCTGATCCTGAACTGCGCCTACAACGCGCTGTCCGCGATCGTCAACCTGCCCTACGGCGAGATTCGCGGCGTGGCGTCCGCCGAGGAAGCGATGCGCAACCTCATCGCGGAGTGTCTTGCGGTAGCGCACGCCGAAGGCGTCGACATCGACCTCGATGCGGATGGCCAGCTTGAACGGATTCGCCGCACCATCCCTCTTGGCCAGTACTCGTCGATGGCGCAGGACTTCGCCCGGGGCCGCGCCAGCGAGATCGCGGCCCTGAACGGCGCCATCGTCCGGCGCGGCAACGCGCGGGGCGTGCCGACACCGGTCAACCAGATCATCGTGGCATTGGTGGAACTGCTGGAAAGCCAGCACCCCCAGAAGTGACAAACGCGGACAGCGCCTGACGGCCTGTCCGCGTTCGCGTTTACTCCTCCTGGAATGCCTCCTCGCGCTTGGCCTTGATCGCGGGCAGCGCCACGACTGCCACCAGCGCCGCGGCCGCTATCAACAGCCCGAGCGACAACGGACGCGTCGTGAACACCGTGTAGTCGCCGCGCGACAGCAGCAAGGTGCGCCGGAAATTCTCCTCCATCATCGGCCCGAGCACAAAGCCGAGCAGCAGCGGCGCCGGCTCGCACTTCAGCTTATGGAACACATAGCCGATGAGGCCGCAAGCCGCTGCGGCGAAGACATCGAACACCGTGTTGTTGACCGAGTACACGCCGATGCTGCAGAACACGAGGATGGCCGGATAAAGGAAGCGATACGGCACCGTCAGGAGCTTGACCCAGACGCCGATCAGCGGCAGGTTCAGCACCACCAGCATCAGGTTGCCGATCCACATGGAAGCAATCAGGCCCCAGAACAGCGCCGGGTTGCTGGTCATCACCTGCGGGCCGGGCTGGATGTTGTGGATCGTCATCGCGCCCACCATCAGCGCCATCACGGCGTTGGGCGGAATACCCAGCGTCAGCAGCGGGATGAAGGACGTCTGCGCCGCAGCGTTGTTAGCCGATTCCGGACCCGCCACGCCTTCGATCGCGCCCTTGCCGAACTCATGGGCGTACTTCGATGTCTTCTTCTCCAGCGAGTACGCCGCAAACGAGGCCAGCGAAGCACCGCCGCCCGGCAGGATGCCCAGCGCCGAGCCCAGCAGGGTGCCGCGCAACACCGCCGGGATCATGCGCCGGAAATCCTCCCTGCTCGGGAAGAGTCCGGTGACGCGGTCCGTGAAGGTCTCGCGGTGTTCCTTCTGCTCCAGGTTGGCGATAATCTCGGCAAAGCCGAACAGTCCCATCGCCAGCGCGGTGATGCTGATGCCATCGGTCAGCTCGGGCACATCGAACGAAAACCGCGCGGCGCCGGAGTTCACGTCGGTGCCCACGAGGCCGAGCAGCAGGCCAAGGACGATCATGGCCACTGCCTTGACGAGCGAGCCCGATGCCAATACCACCGCACCGATCAAACCGAGCACCATCAGCGAGAAGTACTCCGCCGGCCCGAACTTGAACGCCAGCTCGGAGAGCGGCGTGGCAAACGCGGCCAGGATCAGCGTGGCGACGCTGCCCGCGAAGAACGAACCCAGCCCGGCGGTGGCCAGCGCCACGCCGGCACGGCCGCGGCGCGCCATCTGGTAGCCGTCCAGCGTGGTCACCACGGCGGACGACTCGCCCGGCAGGTTGACCAGGATGGCCGTGGTGGAACCGCCGTACTGCGCGCCGTAGTAGATGCCGGCCAGCATGATCAGCGCGGCCACCGGGGGGAGCGTGTACGTGATGGGCAACAGCATGGCGATGGTCGCCAGCGGCCCCAGACCCGGCAGCACGCCGATCAGCGTGCCCAGCACGCAGCCCAGGAAGGCATAGGCCACGTTCTGTAGCRAGAGCGCCGTGGAAAAGCCGAGCGCGAGATGACTGAGCAACTCCATTCCATGGCTCCTAGTTGGTCAGGAACGCCGGCCACACCGGCATCTGCAGGTTGATGCCGTAGACGAATGCCACGGTACTGATCACCACGAGCACCACGGCATTGAGCGCGGCACCCTTCCACGTGAATTCATGGCTGGCCATCGACGAGACGAGCACCAGCGCCAGCACCGACAGCACCATGCCGAGCGGCTTCAGCAGCAGGCCGAACAGGACCACGGAGCCCAGGATCCACAGCAGCGTCTTGATGTCCCAGCGCGCCATGCGATCCGCTTCACCTTCGCGGGACATGGACCCGGCCGCCACCACGGCGCCGAGCAAGGCCAGCACGATGCCGAGCCAGAACGGGAAGTAGCCCGGCCCCATCTTGGCGGCTGTGCCCATGGAGTAGCCACGGGCAACGAAGGAAAAGCTGAGTCCGACGATGACGAACATCAGCCCGGAAAGTAGGTCTGTCTGCCTGCGTATGCGCATGCGAGGTCTCCTTGGGGGCGCGCGGATCGGACGACGCGCAACGCGCCGACACAACCGACTCTGTTTTTGGAGTTCCGAAAGATACATCATGTTGTGATGTATTTTGGTGAAGACAAGGGTTATTCCCTAGAAATCCGTGGGGCCGGTTCCTGCGGTGGTGCCCGGGGCGCCACAATGAAAAAAGCCCGGCAGCCTGATGGGCTGCCGGGCTTTTGGCCGGGCTTTTGGGGGGGTGGCCGCATGGGGCGGCCAAGTCTGTCAGTCCGCCGTCGCCCCCGACCGCTTCACCACCGTCGACCACTTGCGGATCTCGCTGTCCACGAACTTGCCGGTCTCGGCCGGGGTCATCGGCATCGGCTCGGAGCCGCGGTCGGTGATGAATTTGCGCAGTTCTGGCGATTGCAGCGCTTTCACCGTCTCCGTGTTGAGCTGGTTGACGATGGCCGGCGGCGTGGCTGCCGGCGCCATCATCACCGCCCAGCCCAGCGCCTCGAAGCCCGGCACGCCTTCTTCTCGCACGGTCGGCACCTGCTGCAGCTGGGGCACGCGTTTCGCCGTGGTCACGGCCAGCGGCACGGCCTTGCCGGACTGGATCAGCGGCATGGCGGCGGTCACGGAATCGACCATCAGCGGGATCTGGTTGCCCAGGAAATCCGCCTGCGCCGGGCCGCTGCCTTTGTAGGGAATATGCACGATGAACACGCCGGTCTGCGCCTTGAGCATCTCGGCGGACAGGTGCTGCGTGCCGCCGATGCCGGCGCTGGCATAGCTGTACTTGCCCGGGGCCGCCTTGGCCTTGGCGATCAGTTCATGCAAGGACTGGAAGCCCGACTGCGGCGTGGCCAGGAAGACCAGCGGCACCGAAAACACCCCGGAGATCGGCGCGAAATCCTGGCGCGGATCGTAGTTGATCTTCTTGTAGAGCGTCTGGTTGATGGCCATCGCACTGCCGCCCATGACCAGCGTGTAGCCATCGGCCGTGGCTTTCGCGGCCACTTCCATGCCGATATTGCCGCCGGCGCCGGCGCGGTTTTCCACCACGATGGACTGGCCGAGCTGCTTGCCGAGCTTCTCGGCCAGGGCACGCGCGAAGATGTCGGTGGCCTGTCCGGGCGGGAAGGGCACGATCAGCTTGATGGGACGGTCCGGGTAGGCGGCGTGGGCGGTGCTGGCGATGCTGAGCAGCAAGGCGAGAAGGGTAGTGTGCGGGGTAGTGCGCGACGGCTTCAACGGAATCTCCTCAAATGATGGGCAATGACGTGACGTCTCTCGGTGGCGTCTACGGGCGAGATTCTACGCTCCCGTGCCCGCTCCGTGCCCGCTACCAGTCGACCCAATTTCGGGAAGCCACTGCCCGGGACGATTAGAATGCCGCTCCAACCGTCCACATCGTTGTATCCGAACACATGGCAGTCACGCATAGCAGAAAGCAGGCCACGCTGATCGGGCTGCTCGCGATCCTCCTCTGGAGTTCGATCGTTGGCCTGATCCGGGGCGTCAGTCAGAGCTTTGGCGCCACCGGCGGGGCGGCGCTGATCTACACGGTGGCCTCGGCCCTGCTCTGGCTGTCCGTCGGCGCCGTCAAAATCCGGACGCTGCCGCGCGCCTACCTGATCTGGGGCAGCCTGCTGTTCGTGTCCTACGAACTGTGCCTGTCGCTGTCCATCGGCTACGCCAACAGCGGCAGGCAGGCCATCGAGGTCGGCATGGTCAACTACCTTTGGCCAAGCTTCACGATGCTGGCCGCCATCGTCTTCAACCGGCAGCGCGCCAACTGGCTGATCGTACCGGGCTTCCTGATGGCGATCCTGGGGATTGCATGGGTGCTCGGCGGCGAGCAGGGCTGGGATCTGGGCGAGATGGCGCGCAACGTGCAGGACAATCCGCTCAGCTACGGCCTGGCGTTCGTCGGCGCCGTGATCTGGGCCGGCTATTGCACGGTGACCAGCCGCATCGCGCAAGGCAAGAACGCCATCACGCTGTTCTTCATGCTCACGGCGCTCGCCCTGTGGGGCAAGTACCTGTTCACCCATGGGGAGACGATGGTGTTCAGCTATGCCGGCCTGATCTACCTGGCGCTGGCGGCCTGCGCGATGGGCTTCGGCTATGCGGCGTGGAACGTCGGCATCCTGCATGGCAACGTGACTGTGCTGGCCGGCGCCTCGTACTTCATTCCGGTGCTCTCGGCGGCGCTGGCTGCCGTGCTGTTGCAGACGCCGCTGTCCCTCGCGTTCTGGAAGGGCGCGTCGATGGTCTGTGGCGGGTCCATCCTCTGCTGGCTGGCCACGCGACGCGTGGACCAGCCTAAGTAGCCCCGACAGCGCCCTTACTCCAGCACAATCCCCCGCGCCTTCACCAGCGCGCCCCATTTGGCCACTTCGCTGTCGATGAATCCGGCAAAGTCGGCGCTGGTGCCGGGCGCCGGCTGCAGCCCGAGCGCCAGCAGCCGCTTGGTGACCTCCGGGTCGCCCAGCGCCTGCGTCGCATCCCGGTTCACCTGCTGGACGATGGCCGCCGGCGTGCGCGCCGGGGCGACGATTCCGAACCAGCCGTGCCCCACCACGCCGGGCACGCCCTGCTCGGCGAATGTCGGCGCATCCCGATAGACCGGCGTGCGGGCCTCCGCCGCCACGGCAATCACGCGCAGCTTGCCGGCCTGGATGAACGGCAGTGCCGTGGTGATCGCGGTGAGGGTGGCATCGACGCGGCCGGCCAGCAGTTCCGTGTAGGCGGTGGCGTCGCCCCGATAGTGCACGTTCAACGCCTTGAACCTGGCCTGCTGCGCGAACAGTTCCGCCGTCAGGTGCGGGCCGGAGCCGATGCCGGGCGAGGCGAACGTCACGCCATCGGGCTTCTTCTGGGCCAGTTTCACGAAGTCCGCCACCGTCTTGACGGGCGAGCTGGCGTTGACGATCAGGAAGATCGGCCCGAGCACACGCGGCCCCACGGCGACGAAGTCCTTGTGGATGTCGAACCGCTGCGACAGCCCCGCGCCCGTGTTGATCGCGAACGGCGCGGCGGCCCAGAGCAGGGTGTAGCCGTCAGGCGCGGCATGGGCCACCGTCTCGCTGGCCAGCCGCGTGCCGGCGCCGGGCTTGTTCTCCACGACCACCTGCTGGCCATACTTGCGGCTCAACGCCTCGGCCAGCACGCGCGCCGAGGTGTCGTTGGACCCGCCGGCCCCGTAGGGCGAAATCAGCCGCACCGGCTTGGCGGGGTAGGTCTCCCCGAACGCAGCGGGCGCCACGCCCGCCAGGGCCATGGCGCCGAGCAGGCGGCGGCGCGTCAGTTGTCGTGGCGTCACGCGGCACCTCCCGTGCGCTGGATGACCGGATACCGGTAGGTCTTGTCGAGGTGGGCGGCCTGCGGCACGTAGAGCCGCAGCGCCACGTAGAACGGCCCCGGCGGTGCCGGCAGCCAGTTGCCGTGCCGCGCCGGATCGGCCGGCGGCTGCGCGGAGAGCCACAGCGTGAGGCCCCCATCGGCACCGCGCTGGAGCGATGCCGAACGGTCCCCGAGCGAATAGCGGCCGATCGCGTTCGGCACCAGCATGCAGTCCTGTTTGTCGTACATCGTCAGCGACCAGAAGGCGCCGACCTGCGGCGGATTGTCGGCGGGGAAGTCGAGCCGGTATCCGTGCCGGCCGTCGAGCGGCTCGCCATCGCCGCTGCGGTCCGCAATCACGTACATCGCCTCCTGCACGCCCAATGCGCCGATATAGTTGCGCGCTACGTGCGCACGCTGTGCGAAGTTGTCGCCATACGAGTCGCGGACTTCGACCGACATCGCCCAGCCGCCGCCCATGTCCGAAGACTGGGGCACGGCCAGCGCCTCAAGCACGTTGTGCAGCGCCGCGCCCAGCCCATCGCGCTGGCTGGCATTGGGCACGACATCCGGACCGAGGCCGACGCTGGCGAAGCTTGCCACCAGCCCCGCCTCGGCAGCCGGGGGAGGATTCTCGCGCAGCGCCCGCGCGACGACTTCGGCGAAGCGTTGCGGATCCCCGAGCTGCTCGGCCGGATGCATGCCGGTATCGAACGGCTGCGCGGCGTCGGCGCCATCGAGCGTGGTCAGATGGATGGCGTCCTGCAGCGCGTGCACCACCGGCAGGTCCGCATCGCCATCCACCAACAGGCGGCCGATCATCCAGACGCCATCGGTCGGGCAGGGCACGGCCTGCATGTCCGCCGGCACCTCGCCACGCCACGACGGCCCGTGCAGCAGGAAGCGTCCCGCCGCCGTGCCCGTGGTGCGGCTGCCGATATAGCCGAACGGGTTCGTGTAGAAGTCGAGCAGGCCAAGCACGTAGTAGCGCCCGTTGAAGTCCGGCACATGCAGCACAACGGGCCCCTGCGAGAGATCGAGCCACGCGTTGGTGTAGAGCGTGTCGTTGTTCGGCGTGACGACTTGCCGGTGCTGCGGGCCCAGCAGCTCGCGCGTGTGGATCACGTGGTTGATCCAGCGCAGCGTGGATTCGGGGCCGTCGCCAGCGAACTTGCCGGCGCGGTTGCGTCGCGGACACGTGGCCGCACGCATGCGCGCCATCTCGTACAGCGGCAGCGTGTAGATCACGGCATCGCGCGCCAGCGCGGGTGTGCCGGTTACCTCTTGGGGCATGGTGTCTCCTGTCTTGTTCTGATGGACTGCTCAGCCGGCGCGGCGCACGGCGGGAATCGTGTACTGGCCTTCCATGAATGCCTGAGCCGGATGATAGAGCCGCAGGATCAGGTAGAACGGGCCTGCCGGCGCCGGCAGCCAGTTGTCATCCTGCGTGGGCCGCGCGTGGCCCACCGGTATCACCAGCGTGCCATCGGCCTCCATGCGCAGGCCCGGCGTGCGGTCGCCCACGGCATAGCGGCCGATGGCGTTGGCAGTGAAGAAACGGTCCTCGCCATAGAGGGACACCGACCAGAACGCATCGGCCGGCGGCAGCATGCCCGGCGCAAAGCGCAGCTCGTAGGCGTTGCGACCATCGAGCCGCTCGCCATCGGCGTCGAAGTCTGCCATGGCATAGACCGCTTCGTCCGCGCGCAGCGCGCCCAGCCCCTTCATGGCCGTGCAGGCGCGCAACAGCCAGTCGTCGCCATAGGTGCCGAGCCGCACGCTGTAGCCCCAGGCCTTGTGGCCCTGGCTGCGCGTGTGTGCCTCGATGATGGCCAGGCCCTGCTGGTAGGCGCTGCGCAGGCCGGCGACGACCGACGCCCGCAGCGAGGCGAAGTCGACATCCTCCCCGAGCCGCAGCCCCGCCTTGCGCAGCAGCGTGAACAGTCCCTGTTCGGCCGGCGCGGGCGGGAAATCGCCCATCGCGCGGTACAGGTTCTGGAAGAAGTCGATGGCCGCGTCGCCGCTGTCCTGCCATTGCTGAACGCTTGCGGGGCGCGCCGGCCCCGCGCTGCGCAGGATCTCGAAGCCCTGTTCGAACGCATAGGCGCGCGGGAGGTCGTCGGGGCCCTGCACCAGCGCGCGGCCGATCAGCCAGACCAGCGAGGTCGGCGCGTGTACGACCTGCGCGTGCGCGCCCGAAGGCTGCTGTCCGGGCCCGAGCAGTTGCACGTCCGCACCGGTGAGCGGCACGTTGCGCGGCCCGAGGTTCGTGAAGTTGTTGGTGTGGGCGTCGAGCAGTTCGATGACGTAGTAGCGGTCGGCATCAGGGAGCGGCGGCACGCGCAGCGTGACGGGACCATCGGCCAGATTCAGCCAGCCGCAGAAGTAGAGCAGGTCATTGGCGGGCGTCACGATGTCGCGGTCTTCGTGCGTCCACAGCCGCGCGCTGGCGGAGAGCGTGTTCATCGGCGCGCGGCCATAGCGCGTGGGCGCATCGACGGAAGTTTGCAGGCGGCAGGTGCGCAGCGTTTCGATCAGCGGATAGCCGTAGATCACGAGCGGCAGCGCGGCGGCGGCGACCAGGGCCTCCTGCGGGCTGGCATGGACGGGCGCGGCGAAGACGGGCGGTGCGGGATGGTTCATGTCGTTGGGCAAGGGGGAATGGAGTCAGCCGGGTTGGCGGAGCGTGATGACGGCGTCGGCGGCGCAGAGGCCATCGGCGCCGACGATGAATGGGTTGATCTCCAGCGTATCGAGCCGGTCCCCGAGGGCGGCAGCGGCGCGGGAGACCTTGACGAGCACCTCCGCCACCGCGTCGAGATCGAGGGGCGGGTGGCCCCGATGCCCGGTGCAGAGCGCCTCCGCCCGGCTCTGTGCGAGCATGGCGCGCGCGCGGGCGCGGCTCAGCGGGGCGAGTCCGAACGCCATCTGCCGGAAAATCTCGACGGCCGTGCCGCCGATGCCGGCCAGTGCGACGAGGCCGAACACGGGATCGCGCCGCACGCCGACCATGATCTCGCCCCAGCCGCGCACCATGCGGGCGATGATGGCGCCTTCGAAGTGCGCGGGCTGGCCATCGGGATCGCGCGACTGCAGCACGGCGGCTTGCACGCGCGCGAAGGCGTCGCGCACGGCGGCTGCGTCCTTGAGGTTGAGCACCACGCCGCCAATGTCGCTCTTGTGCAGGATGGTGCGCGAGCACAGCTTCACGGCCACCGGATAGCCGAGCGATTCCGCGATGCGCACGGCTTCGTCGGCGTCGTGCGCCACGCCATGCGCGGCCACCGGTACGCCGGCTTCGGCCAGCCACGCCATCGCTTCGGCTTCTGACAGCGCGGTAGCGTCATCGGGGAAATCGGGCGGGGCGATGGCAGCGGGCTTCGAGCTGTCCTCAGCCGGGACGCCAGCCAACGCTTCCATTGCCGCCGCCTTTGCGAGCGCAGCCACCGCTTCCATCGTGTGAGCCGGTTCGCGGAACACCAAACATCCACGGGATTCGAGCCAGGCGCGCTTCTCGTCGTCCATCACGCCCGATACCAGCAGCGGGGCGGACTCCGGTTCCGTGGCCAGCGTCGCCACGGTCTGCTGCAACTCGGTCCACAGGCGGGGCGCGTTGGCGCCGCCGGCCAGGAACGCCGCCACGCTGCCGTACTCGCCGCAACGCGCCACGCCGGCCAGCGCATCGAGAAAGATCTTCGGCTGCGACACGACCTGTCCGGTCACGTCGATCGGATTGGCGGTACTGGCGAACGGAATCGCGGTGCGCAACGCGTGGGCGGCTGCGTCGGGCATGGGCGGCAGCGGTAGCCCCAGCGACTCGGCGCTGTCCGCCATCATGATGCCGACGCCACCGGAGACCGTGACGATGGCCACCGGCGCCACGGCATCGGCCGGCAAGCCGCCGCGCGCGTGCCAGCGCGCAGGCCGGCGCCCACGCGCCAGCGTGTAGCCGAGGCGGAAGAACGCTTCCAGCGTTGGCGCGCGGTGCACGCCGTATTCGTCGAACACGGCCTGATAGACCGCATCCTCTCCCGCCAGACTGGCGGTGTGAGATTGCGCGGCGCTGGCGCCGGCAGCTGTGGTGCCGACCTTGGTCATCACCACCGGCTTGCCGGCGTCACGCGCGGCTGCCAGCGCGCGGCGCAGCCGTGCGCCGTCGCGGGCGCCTTCCATATAGGTCAGGATCACCCGGGTGTCGGGGTCGTGCGCCAGCCATTCGATCACATCGGCTACCTGCACGCCGGCTTCGTTGCCGGTGGTGACCCAGTGGCTCAGGCCAAGCCCGGCCTCGCGCGCCAGCGCAAACGCATACGCGCCGAACGCGCCGCTCTGGCTGACCAGACCGACTTCGCCCACGGGCGGCACGCCGGTCAGCGGGATGGGCGAGAACGTGGCGAACATGCGCGCGCGCAGGTTCATCGCCCCGAGGCAGTTGGGGCCGAGCAGTTGCACGCCGTGCGCCCGGGCGTTCGCCGCCAGCGTTTCTTGCAGCGCCGCGCCGCCGGCGACTTCCGCGAAGCCGGAGGTGAACACCACGGCAGCGCGGGTGCCGGCGCGGCCAAGCTGCGTCATCACGTCCGCCGCGCTGGCGGCGGGCACGGCCACGATGGCGAGGTCCACCGGCTCGCCGATGGCGTCGATGGTGGGATAGGCGCGCAGCCCCTGCACCGTGTCCGCGCCGGGATTCACCGGATAGACGCGGCCGGCATAGCCGAGTTCGCCGAGCAGGCGGATGGGCATGCCGCCCACCTTCTCGGGTTGTGTGGAGGCGCCGATGACCGCAATCGAGCGTGGACGCAGCAAGGGTTCCAGATCCAGCATGTTGTCTCCGTATGGCGCGGCGTGGGGCACCGCTTTTGCAGAAATATAGACCGATCGCCGGCGTTCCGATACCGGCCCGCCGACGTGCCTGCCGCTGGCGTCAGAAGCGGTGCCGCAGGCCCACGCTGATCGAGCGCGCGTCATCGCCGCTGCCCGGATCGATCGCGATGCTGTTGTTGGAGACGCTGCCGCCCGGGCTGTTGTGGACGTAGACCGCGCGCAGGTAGGCGGTGGTGCGCTTGCTCAGGTCGTGGTCCCAGCCGATGGTCATCGACCATGGCCGCTCGCCGCCGCCGAGCACCTGCCGCTTGAGCGCGGCGGCCTTGAAGGTGTCGCTCGCGGTGACGTTCCAGTTGAACGTGACGCCATAGTGGCGTGCCACGCGGGTATTGGGCAGGCGGCTGTTGGCGGTGCTGAACAGCACGCCGACTTCCACCGGCTTGAAGCGGTAGGAGCCGCCGACGAAGTGGTTGGACGTCAGCGCCGTCTCCACCTGCGGCGTGGCCGCGCCGGTGTACATCCCCTGATAGCTGTAAAACGCGTAGGCGTTGCCGGCCTCATAGGCCACGTTCATGCCGAAGTTCGTCCCGGAGCGCGGCGCCCCGGGCACTTCCCCCGGCGCCACCGCGGCGCCGAACGAGAACCCGCCCCAGGTGGGCGAGAAGTACTGCACGGCATTGTCGAAGCGCGCGCCGTAGGCCACCTGGCCCGTGCCCTGCGACGCCGTGGCGCTGAGCAGGTTGAACGGCGACACCATGCCGTTGAGCAGGAACGGGTCCAGCCGCAGCAGCGCGTAGAACGATGGCGTGTACTGGCGGCCGAGGCGGAACTCGCCCCATGTCTCGTTGGACAGGCCCATCCACGACTGGCGGCCGAACAGGCGGCCATTGCCGAAGAACTCGACGCCGGTGTCGATATTGAAGCCCGATTCGACCAGGAAGTTGGCCTTGGTGCCGCCGCCCAGATCCTCGATGCCGCGCAGGCCCCAGCGCGACGCGGCCTGCTGGCCCTCGCGCATGCGCACCACGCTCTCCGACCCCTTGGCGTACTCGATCGACGCATCGACCACACCGAACAACTGCACGGTCACCGCAGATGCGCTGCCGCATCCCACGGCCAGCCCCATGCCGATGGCACGTTGCACGCTTCGCCAGCGGCTCGACTTCTCTCTCATTGCTGTCTCCCGTTCTTTGTTTTGGATGTTGTGCTTTGACGTTCGGTTACTGAGGCGTTACGCCGGACACCTTCACCACCTCGCCCCAAGCCCCAAGGTCGGCGCGCACCAGCTCACCGAGTTCGCCGGGCGTGGAGGGCTTGCCCGGCTTCAGGTACATCGCGGCAAAGCGCTGCTGTTCCTCGGGCGACTGGAGGATGCGGTTCACCTCGGCATTGAGCCGATTGACGATCGGCGCCGGCAGGTTCTTCGGGCCGAACAGCGCGAGCCAGCTGGCCTGATTGAAGGGCGTGCCCTGTTCGCCCATGGTGGGCACGTCCGGCGTGGTCAGCCCCCGCTCCGGGCCGGAGGCGGCCACGGCCCGGATGCGGCCCGATTTCAGGTGCGGCACGGCAGAGAGCGAATCGGTGAAGGCAATCGTCACGTGCCCCGCTGCCAGGTCGTTGGTGCACTGGACGGCGCTCTTGTAGGGCACGTGCCGGAGGCGCATGCCGGTCTTGGCCTTCAGGTACTCCATGGTGAGGTGGCCGCCCGAGCCCACGCCCCAGGAGCAGTACGCCAGCTCGGTGGGGCTGGCCTTGACGTAGGCGACCAGCTCCTTGAGGTTGTGCACGGGCAGGGTGGACGTGACGACGAGCAGGTTGCCCCCGGGGGCGCTGGGCCGGGCGATCGGCGTGAAGTCCTTGAGCGGATCGTAGGGCAGGTTGGCCGTGATCCACGGGTTCACGGTCAGCGTGGCCGAGTAGGTGAAGAGCAGCGTGTAGCCGTCGGGCTCGGCGCGGGAAACCATCTCGCTGGCGATGATGCCGTTGGCGCCCGGGCGGTTATCCACCACCACCGGCTTCTTCAGCGCAATCGACAGTCGCTCGGCCACGAGGCGTGCGGTCTGGTCCGTCACACTGCCGGCCGCAGACGGCAGGATCATGCGAATGGGCCGATTGGGGTAGGGCGCCGTTTCGGCATGGCCCAGCGCGGGGCCCAGGGCGGACAACGTGGCCAGCGTGGCGAACGTTGAGGCAAGGGTCGGTAACACCCCGCGCGTGCCAGTGTGCTGGCTTTTCATCATGCTGTCTCCGTCGCGGCGCATTGGCCGCGCAAGCCGGTACGTTGCCGGCATGTCGTGGTTGGGCCCACATGCAGTGGGCCCGGGTGAATGCCGCTCAGGCGGATGCCGGGGCGGCGGATTCGAGTGCGTCCAGCCGGGCGAGGTGCCAGTCGGCATCGCCGAACAGGTTCGCCTGCGCGGCCAGCCGCTTGTAGCAGTGGCCGACCTCCATCTCGTCGGTCATGCCCACAGCGCCATGGAGCTGCACGGCGTCTTCACCGAGCGCGCGCCCGGCCGTGGAAACGAACGCCTTCGCGCAAGACACCGCGCGCATGCGCGTGGCGTCATCGGCCTGCAACGCGGCGGCAGCGGCTTCCGTGATGGCGCGGGCCTGCTCGATGCTGACGAACAGGTCGACCAGCCGGTGCCGGATCACCTGATTGGCGCTGAGCGGGCGGCCGAACTGCTGGCGCGTCATCACGTACTCCCGTGTCAGGGCGAAGGCCCGCGTCATCGCGCCCACCGCTTCGGCGCAGGCCATGACCGTGGCGCGGTCGATGGCGGCCTGCACCATCGGCCAGGCCACGCCGGCGGGGCCGATGCGCGTGTCGTCCGCCACCAGCACGCGTCGCAGCGTGACGGTGGCGGTCTGGCGGCCGTCGTAGGTGGGTAACGCCTGCACGCTGACGCCGCGCGCGCTGGCCGGCACCGCGAACAGGGTCAGCCCCTGGCGGTCGCGGCGCGTGCCTTCGGTACGGGCCAGCACCAGCAGCACATCGGCACATCCGCCCCCGAGCACGAGCGTCTTGCTGCCGTCGAGCACCCACTGCGCCGCGCCGCGCGGTTCGGCCTGCGTGGTGACGTCGAAGGCGTCGTGGCGGCCCTGCACCTCGAAGGCGGCCAGCGCGGCGAAGCTCTCCCCGGCGGCGATGGCCTCGGCCATGGCGAGATGCGCCGCGCTGCCGGCGTTCGCCAGCAGCGGCGCGCACAGGGCGACGTTGGCCAGCCACGGCTCGGCCGGCATGGCCTGCCCCAGCGCCTCGGCCAGCAGGGCCTGATCCATGTCGTCACCGAGTCCGCCGCAGGCTTCGGGCAGGCCGAGCGCCAGCCAGCCCATCTCGGCGAAGGTGCGCCAATGCTTGCGCGAGAATCCATCGGGCTCTGCCAGCGCGGCCCGGCGCTGGGCGAAGTCATAGCCGCGCGCCACAAAGCGCTCCACGCTTTCCTGCAGCATGCGGCGCTCTTCGATGCGCGCGTCGTCGCGGTCTTCCATGCTTGAGTGTCCTGTCATGTCGTGTGGAGGTGCCGTCCCTCAGAGTCCGAGTACCTGCTTGGCGAGCAGCTCGTGCTGAATCTCGCTGGATCCGCCGGCGATGGTGTAGCCACGCGTCACGAAGCGGCGCGCCGAGGCGGCGGGCGCGTACTGCGAGCGATCCGGCTGCGTGGCGGGCGGTTCGAAGTGCGCGGCGCGGTCATAGGCCAGCGTGTCCGGGCCGAGCGCATCCACCGCAAGGTTCTCGATGTCCTGGATCAGCCGGCTGCCGATCAGCTTGAGCATGCCGGTCTCCGGACCGAGTGCGCCGCCGGCCCGTTCGAGCCGCCGGAAGCGCAGCACCGTGGCGGCCAGCGTTTCCAGCCGCACTTCCAGTTCCCGCAGCCGCCGCGCGAACCACGGGCGGCGCAGCAGCGGTTCGCCGGCTTCCTCCACCTCGGCGCCAATCGCCCGCACCTTGGCCAGCCGCCGGCGATTCTCGGCCACGCGGGCGAGGTTCAGCCGCTCATGTTCCAGCAGGGACTTGGCGATCGACCAGCCCGCGTTCTCCTCGCCGACGCGCATGTCCACCGGCACTTCCACGTCATCGAGAAACACCTGATTGAACAGGTGCCAGCCGTGAATGCCGATCAGCGGCCGTACGCTGACGCCGGGGCTGCGCATGTCGATCAGCAGGAAGCTGATGCCCTGCTGGGCGCGCGCCTCGGTGTCGGTGCGCACGAGGCAGAACATCCAGTCCGCGTACTGGGCGTAGGACGTCCAGATCTTGCTGCCGTTGACCACGTAGACCTCGGTGCCGTCCGGGCGCGTGCGGCGCACCGCGCGGGTGCCCAGCGAGGCGAGATCCGAGCCGGCATTCGGCTCCGAGTAGCCCTGGCACCACCAGTGTTCGAGATTGAGGATGCGCGGCAGGAAGTGCTGCTGCTGCGCGGCCGTGCCGTAGCGGATCAGGATCGGGCCGATCATTTCGATCGAGATACCGCCCGTCTCGGGCGCGTGGGCCAGCACCAGCTCTTCCTGCAGCACGGCGCGCTGCGCGGCGCTCCAGTCAGCCCCTTGCCAGGCGGCCGGCCAGTGCGGCGCGAGCCATCCGCGCGCGGCCAGCCGGCGCTGCCAGTCGATCATCTCGTCCTTGTTGACTTCCAGCCCGAGGCGCACTTTCTCGCGCACGGGCGGGGGCAGGGCTTCCGCCACGAAGGCGCGGACCTCGTGACGCAGTGCTTCGAACTCAGCCATGAGGGGTCTCCTTGTCGGCGCAGGCATCGAACCATTCGGCCGGCGGTCGGCGCGTGCTGGCGGCGCGCAGGCTGCCCTTGATGGCGGCCACCGCTTCGGCGGGGAAGCCGGCAATCGTGGTGGCCAAGGTCTGGGCGCGAGCGACGACGTCCGCGTCGGCAATGACTTCCGTCGCGATGCCCAGCCGCAGCAGGTCGCTGGCCGGCACGCGCTCGCCCAGCAGGCACAGCCGGGCCGCCACGGCCTCGCTGTGCCCCAGGGCCAGCCACGCGATATTGCGCGGCGCATTCATGCCGATGCGCACCTCCGCGATCTGCAGGAATGCGCGCTCCCCGCAGACGAGCAGATCGCCAGCCAGCGCCAGCGCGGCGCCGCCGTTCACCGCGTGCCGTTCGAGCGCCACGATCCACGCCTTGCGGCTGCGCATCAGGCCGCCATGCACGCGGTCCCAGCGTGCTGCGAAGCCGTTCATGCCGGCCGGATGGGCCTGCAACGCTTTCAAGTCGAGGCCGGAGCAGAACGCGCCATTGGCGCCGCGCAGCACCACCGCCCGCAAGCCGGGCTCGCGTTCGAGCGTTTCGATGGCCTCGCCGAGCGCTTCGGCGGTGGCCATGTCGATGGCGTTGCGGGTTTCCGGCCGGTTCAGCGTGATCTCGGCCCAGCCCTCGTGCCGGTCGATCAGGATGGGGGTGTCGGCTGTCATGTGCTGGCCTCCGTGGTGTCGAGCGATTCAATGGCGATGGCGCGTGCCTGCGCCATCGTGCGGATCGCGACGTCGTCATAGCCGAGTTCGCGCAGCACCGCTGCGGTGTGCTCGCCCAGCCGCGCCACGGCGGGCGTGGCGGCGGGAGGCAGGCTGGCCATCGTGAAGGGCAGGCCCGGGAGGGCGATCTCGCCGCCGAGGCCGTCGCCGACGCGCATCAGCAGGCCGCTCGCCAGCACATCGGCGCTGCGTTCCACCTGCTGGTAGTCGCGCACCACGCCCACCACCACCTGATGGCGTTCCAGCAGCGCGCGCGCTTGTTCACCGGTGTAGCCGCGCAGGGCGGCGTGCAGCACGTCCAGCAGGGCAGGGCGGTTTTTCACCCGCAGCGGGTTGCTCGCGAAACGCGGATCCTGGGCCAGCGCGGGTTGTCCGATGGCATCGCACAGCCGCGCCCAGTGTTCGTCGAGATAGGCCGACAGCACGATATGGCCATCGGCCACGGCGATAACATCCGCCGCCGGCGCCGCCTTCGGCTGGCTGTTGCCGCTGCGCACCGGCAGGGCGCCCGAGCACTGGTATTCGGACCAGAGTTGCGCCTGGAGCTGGATGCCCACGGTCAGCAGCGAGGTCTCGATGGTTTCGCCCTGGCCGGTGCGCAGGCGCCGGAACAGCGCGGCGAGGATGGCGTTCGAGGTGGCGAGCGCCGTGGCGGCGTCGATCAGGGCGAAGCCGGCCTTCAGGGGCTGGCCGCCCGCTTCGCCTGTCACCGACATCATGCCGCTTTCGGCTTGGGCCGCGATGTCGAGCCCGGGCCGCAGGCGCGACGGACCGCGCGTGCCAAAGCCGGTGACGGAGGCATGGATCAGCGCCGGTTTCGCGGTGCGCAGCGTGGCGGCGTCGAGGCCGATCGATTCCATCGTCCCCGGCCGCGCGTTGTGAAGCACCACGTCGCAAGACAAGGCGAGCCGGCGGGCGGCTTCCGCGCCGGCCGGCTGGCGCAGGTCCAGCGCCATGCCGCGCTTGCCACGGTTGTAGGCCAGGAACATCGGGCTTTGCGAGCTGGTACCGTCGAAGCGCCGCGCGCTGTCCCCGCGCAGCGGTTCCACCTTGATCACATCGGCGCCCAGGTCGGCCAGCATCATCGCGGCGCCGGGGGCGGCAATGAACTGGCCGAACTCGGCCACGCGGATGCCTGCCAGGGGCAGGTCTTCTGGAATTGCCATCGATCTCTCGTTTCATGACGATGCGGGGCATCGATGGAAGGGGATGATGGGCCACGCATTGCAATGCCAATAGCCTCCGCAACACGCGGTGTGTGAACCCACGGTTAGCACCTCGGGTTATCACTGATGCCCGCAAATCCCGCTATGCTCGCGGAGCAGGGCGTTATCACACGGTCTTTCGGGAGGAGGCGAGTCATGCGTCTGAGCCAATTGCAGGATTTCATTGCCGTGGCGGAAAGCGGCAGCATTCGCGCCGGCGCCAAGGTGCGCGACGTGTCGGCGCCGGCCATCACCAAGAGCATCCGGCAGCTCGAGGAAGAGCTGCACGTGCCACTTCTGACGCGCACCACGCGCGGCGTGGTGCTGTCCCGCTTTGGCGATGCGTTCCTGCGCCGGGCGCGCCTGATCGCCACCGAGGCGCGCAAGGCCACGGACGAGATGACCCAGATGCTGGGCACGCGCAACGGCACGGTGCGCATCGGCGCCACGGGCGGGCCGGCCAACCTGCTGCTGCCGGCGGTGCTGAAGCGCTTCCGCACCCAGCATCCGGACGTGCAGGTCTGCATCGACAGCGGCGTTTATCCCGAGCATCTGGCCGACCTGCGCGCCGGCGTGATGGACATGGCGGTGAGCCCGATTCCCGATGAAGGCATCGAACGCGAATTTGTCTGCGAGACGCTGTACCACAACGATTCGGTGGTGGTGGCGCATCAGGAGCATCCGCTGCGCCATGCGCGGACGTTGCGCGAGCTGGTCAATTCCGACTGGGTGCTGACCGGTCGGCGCATGCAGGGCCCGGGCGCGGCGATCCTGGACGCCTTCCGCGCGCTCGACCTGCCGCTGCCCCGCGTGGCGGTGCGCTGCGACACCATCGGCATGATCCAGACGCTGCTGCAGGACCGCTCGCTGCTGTGCCTGCTGCCGCGCCAACTGGTGCCGGGGCGCCTGGCCACGGCTGGTCTGGTGGCGTTGCCGATCGAAGACCCGCTGCCGAGCCATGCGGTCAGCCTGATCTACCGCGCCGATTCGCCGATGACGCCGGTGGCGGAGCAGTTCGCCACCCTGCTGCGCCGCGAGGTGCATTACATGAGCAAGATGCCGGACAGCCCGCTGCGGCGACAGGTGCCGCACCCGGCACCTGCGGCCCGCGCCACCCCGGCCCCGATCGCCCCGATCGCCCCGATCGCCCCGATCGCCCCGATGGCGGCTGGCTAGCGCAGCCACCGCGCGCCGGGAACTCCCTGCGCCACGCAGGTGATAACCGGCGGTTCACAGCGAAAATTTCCGATCCATCGCCAGGGCGCCCCGGCGCTGGCGCCGCAGGCTGCGCGCCGTGCCGGCCGGGGACTTTCCCCACTGACGATAGTGCGCCGTCTGCGCGTGAATATCCCTTCGCCAAACTGGAAGGGATGCCATGAACGAGATCGAGGATCGTCCGGCCGCACTGATCACCGGCAAGGGGATCGACCGCATTGCCGAGGGTGTCTGGCTGCTGCATGGACAGGGCCAGACCTTCGTCGCTGACGTCGGCGACGGCCTGCTGGTGGTGGACAGCGGCCCCGGCGGGTCCGTGACGGCCGGCATGATCGAGGCGCTGCGCACGCAGACCGAACTGCCGGTGATCGCGCTCTGCTACAGCCACGGCCACCTCGGCTACAACGCCGGCGTGCAGCAGTGGATCGACCATGCCACGCAGCGCGGCGAACCGGCCCCGCGTGTGCTGGCCCATGTGAACGTGCTGGCGCGCCAGAGCCGCTACCGCGAAACGCAGCGGCTGCAGGAGCGCATGGCCGAGATCCAGTTCCGGCATCGCGCCGGGGCGCTGGCCGGCAAGCTGCGGCATACCACGCCGTCCGAGACGTTCCGGGACGGCATGACCGTGGGTCATGGCGAACAGCGCGCAGAGATTCTCTGGGCACCCTCCGAGACCGACGACGCCGTGGCGGTCTGGCTGCCCGGCCGGCGGCTGCTCTATGGCGGCCCGGCCATCATCGATTCCATTCCCAATATCGGCACCCCGTTCCGCACCATGCGCGACACCGTGCGCTGGGCCGAGACGCTGGAACGGCTGGCCGGCCTGCGCCCGCAGACCGTGGTGCGCGAGTTCGGCGCCACGCTGGAAGGGGAGGACATCTGCCAGCACGTGCTGCTGCACACGGCGCGGGCCTTGCGCTGGATGCGCCAGGAAGTGGTCCGCCTGATGAACGCCGGCTGCAACGAGCGGGAGATGCTGGCCGCGCTGCGGCCGCCGCCGGACCTGTTCGAGCAGCCGTGGATGCGGCCGACCTACGGCGACCCGAGCTATATCGCCCGCGATATCTATCGCTCCGAAAACGGCTGGTGGGACCGCAACGCCACCACGCTGCATCCAGCCCCGCCGCAGCAGGTGGCCAGCGAGATCGCGGCGGCCATCGACAACCATGGCGCGGTGGTGCGCCATGCCCAGGCGCTGGCCGCGCGTGGCGACCTGCAACTGGCGCTGCATGTGATCGACCTGCTGGCGCTGGCGCCCGGCGATGCGCCGCACGTGGTCGAGGCGCGCCAGCTCAAGGCGGAATGGCTGCGCGCACGGGCCAAACAGGTGCAGAGCTACGTGTCGCGCAGCCTGTACGTGGCTGCGGCCACGGTGCTGGAGGCGGGCGCCGATGACAACTTCGGCATGCATTGAGGGATGGCGATGACACGACTCCTCTCCCTTCCCGATGACGACGAGACAGACGCCGGGCGCCGCAGGCTGCTGAAGTCGATGGCGATGCTTGGGCTCGCCGCCGCCGTAAATCCGATCCGAGCGACCCGTGCCGCCAACCCGTGGCCGTCCCGCCCGGTGCGGCTGGTGGTGCCGGGGTCCGCCGGCAGCGGTCCGGACCTGTTCGCCCGGCCTATCGCCGACCAACTCGGCAAGGTCCTCGGCCAGTCCTTCGTGATCGACAACAAGCCCGGCGCCACCGGCATCATCGGCAATGACATCGTGGCCAAGGCCGCGCCGGACGGCCATACGCTGCTGTTCACCTACGCGGCGACGGTGGTCATCAACCAGACCCTGCAGCCGAAGATGCCGTATGACGGGCTGCGCGACCTGATCCCCGTGGTGCAGGTCGGCGGCGGCGGCAACTTCCTGGCGGTAACGCCGGACTTCCCGGCGCGCGACCTGAAGTCCTTCGTCGAGCACGTGCGCTCGCGGCCGGACGCCTACGACTACGCGTCGTGGGGCATCGGCTCCGGCGGCCATCTGACCATGGAGGCCCTGAAGATGCAGACGGGCATCCGCCTCCGGCATGTGCCGTACAAGACCGTGCCGCAGATCCTGAACGACATGCAGGGTGGCATCGTGCGGGTGGCCTTTGTCGATACCTCCTCGTCGGTGCCGCTGATCCGTGCCGGCAAGCTGCGCGCGCTGGCCATCAGCGGCACCCGGCGCGGGCCGGCCACGCCCGAGGTGCGGACCATGACCGAGCAGGGCTATCCATTCGAGACGAATAGCTGGTACGGCATGTTCGCGCCGGCGGGCACCAGCGCCGCTATCGTGCAGCGGCTGAACGCGGAGGTGAACCGGATCCTGACCAGCCCGGACATGCGCGAGCGCTTCCTGCTGCTGAATATGGCGATGCCGCCGGTCAAGACGCCGGAGCAGTTCGCGCAGACCGTGCGCGACGATGTCTCGGTCTGGGGCAACGTGATCCGCACCAACCACATCACCGTCGACTGACCAACAAAAAGGGCGGGTGGGCGATGAGAGCAAGACCGCGCGGACCGATAATCTGCGCTTAAGGAAATCGCGGTAGGCTGTGGTCCCCACAACTGTGCCGACGCTCACCCGTGCGCCCGATGGACGGTCATCTTCATATCCACAACCTGACCGGCCATGGCCGGGGTCCCTATACCTTCGACGTGCCGCCGGGCAAATGCACGGTGCTGTCTGGCGCGTCCGGTAGCGGCAAGAGCCTTTTGCTGCGCATGATTGCCGACCTCGACCCCAATGACGGCGACGTGCGGCTCGGCAATCTGTCGCGCGAGGCCCTGAGCGGGCCGGCCTGGCGGCGCGAGGTCATCTATGTGGCCGCCGAGTCGGGCTGGTGGGCCGACGATGTGCGCGCCCATTTCGGCGAAGAGGACGCGATCGACCCCCGGCTCGACCAACTGGCCCGGCATCTTTGCCTGCGCGCGGACATCCTCGCGGCCCCCGTCAGCCATCTCTCCACCGGCGAGCGGCAACGCCTGGCGTTGCTGCGGGCTGTCATGCGCCGGCCGCGCTTCCTGCTGCTCGATGAGCCCACGTCCGCGCTGGACCGCGATACCACACTCGCCGTGGAAGCGGTGCTGAAGCGGGTGATGACCGAAGGCATCGGCCTCCTGGTGGTCTCCCATAACGAGGAACAGGCGGCCCGGCTGCGCAATGCGCAGTTCCGGCTGTGCCAGAACGGGCTGGAGGCCGTGTCCCCATGAGTCCGATCCTGTTGACCACGGGCGATCTGGTGCTCGCCAGCCTGCTGATCGTGGCGGGCGCCGCGCTGTCGCTGGTGATGTCCCTGGACATCCATCGCACCCTGCTGTGGGCGGCGGTGCGCATGGTGGTGCAGCTGATGCTGGTGGGGTTGATCCTGCGGGCGGTATTTGAGCTGTCGTCGCCGTGGGTGACGCTGCTGGTGGTGCTGGCCATGATCCTGGCCGCCGCGCGCGAGGCCGGCAGCCGGCAGGAGCGCCGCTTCGATGCGCGCTGGCAGTTCATCATCGGGCTGGCCACGGTGAGCGTGCCCACGCTGGTCATCACGGTGCTGGCGCTGGTCACGGCGCTGCGGCCTTCACCGTGGTACGACGCCCGCCACGCCATCCCGCTGGCCGGCATCATCCTCGGGAATGCGATGAATGCCGCCAGCCTGACGCTGCAGGCCACCTTCACGGCCGCCTGGCACCAGCGCCAGGCCATCGACGCGCGGCTGGCACTGGGCGACGACCGCCACACGGCCCTGCGTCCCATCCTTCGCCAGGCCGTGCGCAGCGGGTTGCTGCCGACCGTGAACACCATGGCGGCGGCCGGCATCATCACGCTGCCCGGCATCATGACCGGCCAGATCCTCGCGGGGATGGACCCGATCGACGCCGCACGCTACCAGATCCTGCTGATGTTCCTGCTGGCCGGCGGCAGCCTGCTGGCGGTGGTGCTGGCCGCCTGGCTGGCCGCGTGGCGGCTGACCGACGCCCGGCATCGGCTGCGGCTGGACCGCCTGCAGGTGCGGTGAAGCCTGCCGCGCCGGCTTACCAGCGCGTGCTCACCGTGGCAATCACCGTGCGGCCGTTGCCGTAGTAGCACTGGATCGTCGAGGCGCTAGCGCGAGGCGCCGGCCACCCGCGCGGCAGGTTCGGCCAGGGTCTGCTCGAGTACCCGCAGGACTTCCTTCGCGGTATTTTCGGAATGCTCGCGCAGGATCTGCGGCAGGCGTGGGCGGCCCGCTTCGCGCAGGGCGGCCATGATGGCCTCGTGTTCCTCGTGCGATTCCTGCCAGCGCAGCATTTCGGTGTTGGCCGCGCCCCGGGCGCGATGCACCTTGCTCATCAGCGTGGCGTAGATGCCGGACAGCACGGCGTTGTCCGCGCTATCGACGATCAGTTGGTGGATTTCCTGGTTGATGCGGAAGTAATCCGTGCGCCGGCCGGCCGCATGCGCGTCGATCATGGACTGGTGCTTGCGCTCGATCTTCGCCAGCGCCGCATCGCTCATGCGCCGCGCCACCAGTCCCCCGGCGTGGGCTTCCAGCCCGTGCAGGGTTTCAAAGGTTTCGCGCAGTTCCTCGAGGTCCAGCGGCGCCACGCGATAGCCGATGTATTGGCGATGCAGCACCAGCCCTTCGGACACCAGCACCTTCAGCGCCTCACGCAGGGGCGTCTTCGACACGTCGAACGCTTCGCAGAACGCTTTCTCGTCCATGCGGACCCCGGGCGGCAGCTCGCCCTCCTGAATCATCGTGCGCAGCCGCGCCGCGATTTCGGCGGACATGCCAAGTGTGCGGAGTCGGGCAGTTTTGGGCAGCGCTTGTGTCACGGACATCACCAGAATGGGGAAATTGCACTGAAGCGAAGCGTATCACACCCGGAATTGGTGCTTACCCTATGCATATAAATCAATGACTTACACGCGTTGTAATTACAGATTACGTATCCTATACTCCGTCACAGTTGCGCGACACCCGGATTAGAAACGCCTCGACAACGCAGCACCAAGGAGCAAGGAGACCCCCGTCATGCCATCCACGAGCCAGGCCGCCGCCACCATGCCGGCCCCGCGCAGCACCGTCCGCTGGAAGATCTTCCTGATGATGCTGTTCCTGATCGCGATCAACTACATCGACCGCGCGTCGTTGTCCGTGGCCATGCCGCTGATCGCGAAGGAGTTTGACCTCAGTCCCACCATGCAGGGCCTGATCCTCAGTTCGTTCTTCTGGACTTACGCCCTGATGCAGGTGCCGGGCGGCATGCTGGCGGACAAGTACAAGCCGCGCATCGTGATTGCCTGCGCCACCGTGTTCTGGGGCGCGTTCCAGGCCATGGCCGCCGTGTGCACCAGCGCCACGACGTTGCTGCTGACCCGCCTGGGCCTCGGTGCCGCCGAGGCGCCGATCTATCCGGCCGGCGGCAAGCTCAACGCCATCTGGATGACGCAGAACGAACGCGGCCGTGGTGCCACGCTGCTTGATGGCGGCGCGCCGCTCGGTGCCGCGCTGGGCGCCATCATCATCACCTGGCTGATTGCCGCGCTCGACTCCTGGCGCCTGGCCTTCGTCGTCGCCGGCGTGGGCACCGTCATCGCCGGCGCCGTGGCCTGGTGGTACATCCGCAATTCCCCGCGCCAGCACCCGGGCGTCAACGAACTCGAGGCCCGCTATATCGAGGAAGCCCAGGCCAGCGAGCATCGCGCCGAGCCGGCCAACCTGTCGGGCCGTTCGCTCGATTTCTTCAAGTACCGCTCGGTCTGGTGCATGGCCATCGGCTGGATGTGCTTCAACACCGTGTTCTACGGCCTGCTCACCTGGATGCCCAACTACCTGAACAAGGTGCACGGGTTCGACATCAAGGCGATGGGCGGTGCCAGCTTCATCATTTTCTTCAGCGGCTTCGTCGGCGAACTGATCGGCGGCTGGATCGCGGACAAGTGGAAGGAGGCCGGCGGCCGCCCCAACGTGGTGATGCGTACGCTGTTCGGCATCGCCGCCGTGGTCGCCACCGTGTCGATTTTCTCCGTGGCCTATGTCACCAACGCCACCGTGGTCGTGGCCCTGCTGTCCTCCACGCTGTTCTTCCTGCGCTGGTGCGGCCTGTTCTGGTGCATCCCGTCGATCCTGGGTACCCGTGACAAGATCGGCTTCCTGGGCGGCGTGATGAATCTCGGTGGCAATATCGGCGGCATCTGCGTGCCGATCATCGTCGGCATGATCGTGCAGTTCACCGGCTCGTACTTCCTGGCGCTGATGTTCTTTGCCGCCGCCGGCGTGGGCCTGCTGCTGTCGTCCACGGCTATCGACTACGAAAAGAAGATCCCGGTCTGACGGGCATCGGCTGGAGGAGACCATCATGCAACGATTCCACCCTGTCGTGGCGGCGCTGCTGGCCGCTGGCGCCTTGCTGGCCCAGCCGGCCATGGCCGGCACCGCCACTGCCACCGTCGAAGGCATTCCCACGGCACAGCCCGAGTCGGTCGGCGTGGATTCCACGCGGCTCGTCGCCTTGTCCGAATGGATCCGGCGCGACAAGCTCGACGTGCGCAGCCTGCTCGTCATCAAGGACGGCAAGATTGTGTTCGAGCGCTACGGCGACGGCCTCTCGCGGGACTACAACCACGAGCTTTACTCCGTCACCAAGTTCATCAGCGCGCTGCTGGTGGGCACGCTGGTCGGCGACGGCAAGCTCAGCGCGAGCGACGCGCCGGCCCCCAGGCTGGCCGCCGCGCGCCCCGACCTGGCCCCGTCACTGGCGGACAAGCAGCAGATCCAGCTCCGGCACCTGATGTCGATGTCGAGCGGGCTGTCGTACAAGCTGGTGGAGGGCACCGACACGCTGTACTACGGCGTGCCGGACCGCCTCAAGGTGGCCGCCTCGGCCAGTGTGCGCGCCAGGCCCGGCACGGAGTTCGACTACATCGACGTCAACCCGGTGCTGGTCGGCGCCACGATCAGCCAGGTCACGGGCATGCCGGAGCAGCAGTACGCCGCGCAGCGCCTGTTCAAGCCGCTGGGGATGTCGCACTACCGCTGGGACGGTGCCGACGGCAAAGGCGCGGTGTCCGGTGGCTGGGGGCTGCGCCTGCGCTCGCTCGACATGGCCCGGCTCGGCATGCTGATGCTGAACCAGGGCCGCTGGAACGGCCAGCAGATCGTGCCCGCCTCGTGGGTGGCCCAGATGACCACGCCGTCCGGCCCCGCCGGGGACTACGGCTACTACTGCTGGGTCAACAACATCGTCAAGAGCGAGCGCGAGTTCAGCGCGATGGGCTACAAGGGCCAGTTCATCACGGTGCTGCCCAAGCAGAACGCGGTGATCGTCATGAACAGCATCATGTCGACGCAGGGCGGCCTGCGCGATGCGAAGTACCTGGACCTCTATCGCCAGATGGTTAACGACTACGTGCTTCCCGCGCTGCAGGCCGGCAACACCGTCAAGCCGGACGCCGCGCGACAAGCCGCGTTGAAGCGGGAACTGGAGCTGGCGCGTACCAGCCAGGGCGTGCCCGGCACGCAGCTCGCCTTCAACGACAAGCCCGAACAATAAAACCAATACAACCCGCAGAGGCGCCGCTCCCAGACGGTGCCCGCAAACTCCTGAGAACCAACCATGAGCAAACAGATTCGCCTTGGCATGCTGACGCCGTCTTCCAACACCGCGCTGGAGCCCATTACCAGCGCGATGGTCAGCGGCTTGCCCAACGTCAGCGCGCATTTCTCGCGCTTCACGGTCACCGAGATTTCGTTGCGTGACCAGGCGCTGGGTCAGTTCGACCTGGAGAAGATCCTCGCGGCGGCCCGCCTGCTGGCCGATGCCCGTGTCGACGTGATTGCGTGGAACGGCACGTCGTCCGGCTGGCTCGGCTTCGACCGTGACCAGGCGCTGTGCAAGCAGATCACCGAAGCTACCGGCATTCCCGCCACCACTTCGGTCCTGGCCCTGAACGAGATCCTCGAGAAGACCGGCGCGCGCCGCTTCGGCCTGGCCACGCCCTATCTCGATGATGTGCAGCAGCGCATCATCGCCAACTACCAGCGCAGCGGCATCGACTGCTCGGCGGAGCGCCACCTGGACCTCCACGTGAACTACAGCTTCGCCGAGGTCGAGGAAGACACCATCCGCACGATGGTGCGCGCGCTGGCGAAGGAGAACGTGCAGGCCATCTCCACGTTCTGCACCAACCTGCACGCCGCCCATCTGGCGGAGGAACTGGAAGCCGAGACGGGCATCCCGCTCTACGACACGATCTCCACGGTCGTGTGGAAGTCGCTGCGCCTGGCCGGCGTGGACACCCGCACCCTGAAGGGCTGGGGCCGGCTGTTCCGCGAAGTCGAGTAAACAAGGCCGCGTAACGGAGGGATGACCATGCCTGCAGACAACATTCTTGACCTCGTGATCCGCAATGCGGACGTGGTCACCGCTTCGGACCGCTTCCGCTGTGACATCGGCGTGCGCCACGGCCGCATCGTGGCGCTCGGGCACGACCTGCCCGCCGCCGCAACGGAAGTCGACGCCACGGGCCTGCTGGCCTTGCCCGGCGGCGTCGACGGCCATTGCCACCTGGACCAGCCCATGCCGGAAGGCATGCGCATGGCCGACGATTTCTTCACCGGCACGCGCGCGGCGGTGTGCGGCGGCACCACCACGGTGATCCCGTTCGCCGCGCAGGAGAAGGGCCATTCGCTGCGTGCGGCGGTGGCCGACTACCATCGCCGCGCCGAGGGCCGCGCGGTGATCGACTACGCCTTCCACCTGATCGTGGCGGACCCGACGCCCGCCGTGCTGCAGGACGAACTGCCGGCGCTGATCCGCCAGGGCTACAGCTCGTTCAAGGTCTACATGACCTACGACGACCTGAAGCTGTCGGACCGCGAAATGCTGGAAGTGCTGGACGTGGCCCGCCAGAACAAGGCGCTGGTGATGGTGCATGCCGAGAATGCCGATTGCATCTCGTGGCTGACCGACAAGCTGGTCGGCGAAGGCCGCATCGCGCCGCGCTTCCACGGGCTGGCGCGCCCCGCCGTGGTGGAGCGGGAAGCCACGCATCGCGCGATCTCGTTCGCGGAACTGGTCGATGTGCCGATCCTGATCGTGCACGTGTCCGGCAAGGAAGCCATCGAGCAGATCCGCTGGGCGCAGGGCCGTGGCATGAAGATCCTCGCCGAGACCTGCCCGCAATACCTGTACCTGACCGCCGAAGACATGGGCCTGCCCGGCGACGACGGCTACGAAGGCGCCAAGTGCGTGTGCAGCCCGCCGCCGCGCGACCCGGAGAACCAGGCCGCCGTGTGGCGCGCGCTGGCCAACGGCGTGTTCAGCGTGTTCTCGTCCGACCACGCCCCGTTCAACTACGACGATCCCGAGGGCAAGAAGCTCGGCGGGACGGCGCAACCGTTCGACCACATCCCCAACGGCGTGCCCGGCATCGAGACCCGCCTGCCGCTGCTGTTCGATGGCGTGACGCGCGGCAAGCTGTCGCTGCACCAGTTCGTCGAATTGACGTCGTACCGGGCGGCCAAGCTGTACGGGCTCTATCCGCGCAAGGGCACCATCGCGATTGGCGCCGATGCCGATATCGTGCTGTGGGATCCGGCGCGCCAGGTGCGCATCGCCAATAGCAACCTGCACCACGCCGTGGACTACACGCCGTACGAGGGCATCGAGGTGACCGGCTGGCCGATGACCACCTTCTCGCGCGGCGAAATGATCGTGCGCAATGGCGAATACCTGGAACCGACGGCCGGCCGTGGCCGGTTCCTCGAAGCGGGCCAACCCGAGATCTGATGGCGCAAACCATGAACCTGTTGATCGTCAATCCCAATATCAGCGCGTCGGTGACCGACCTGATCCACGCGGAGGCGCAGCGTACCGCCGCGCCGGACACCCGCATCACGATGGCCACGGCGGCGTTTGGCGTGGCCTATATCGAAACCCGCTTCGAGGCGCTGGTGGGCGGCTATGCCACCGCGTGCGCGGCGGCCGAGCATGCCGGCCAGTTCGACGGGCTGGTGGTCGCCGCCTTCGGCGATCCCGGTCTGGCCGGCCTGAAGGAGCTGTTCGATGTGGCGGTCGTCGGCATGACCGAAGCCGCGCTGGCCAGCGCCTGCCTGCTGGGACAGCGCTTCTCAATCATCGCGATTTCGCATCGCATTGAAGCGTGGTATCGGGAGTGCGTGGCCGCCAATGGCCTGACGTCGCGCCTGGCCAGCATCCGCTCCTTGCAGTCGCCGCTGCGCGATATCGGCAGCGTGCAGGAGGAYCATGCGGMRCGGCTGGAGGMRMTGAGCCTGMARGCGGTGCGSGAGGAYGGCGCYGATGTGATCATCGTGGCCGGTGCGCCGCTGGCCGGGCTGGCGCGCTCGCTCAAGGGGAAGATTCCGGTGCCCGTGGTGGATGGCGTGAGCAGCGCCGTGCGGCACTGCGAGTCGCTGGTGGCCCTGCAGGCCGGCAGCGCGCGGGAAGGCAGCTTCGCGCGGCCCCCGCAGAAGCCCAACACGGGCTTGCCACCGGCGCTGGCGCGGCTGCTGGCAGAGGGCCGTTAGAGCACGTTGGAGGGGCCGATGGCCGCGAGCGTGGGGCAACCCGCCAGCGCCATGGCCACTTCCAGTTCGGCTTGTAGCAACGTCAGCATATGGGCCACGCCGGGCATGCCGCCCACGGCCAGCGCATGCAGTACGGGCTGTCCGACCAGGACGGCCGAAGCCCCGAGTGCGATGGCCTTGACGATATCCGTCCCACGCCGCACGCCGCCGTCGAGCAGCACCGGCACGCGGCCGGCCACCGCCGTGGCGACGGCGGGCAGGCAGTCGATGGTCGCGGGAACGGTGTCCAGCGTCCGGCCGCCATGGTTGGAGACGATGATGCCCGAGACGCCGGCGTCCAACGCCGGCCCGACATCGGCCGGATTGAGCAGCCCCTTGACCAGCACCGGCAACGCCGTCTGCCGGCACAGCGCCTCGACATCGGCCCATGTGGGCGTGTGGTCCAGCATGCCCTGGAAGACCGGGCTGCCGTGCGTGGCCCGGGCGGGCGGATTCGGCGGAAAGGCGTCCAGGTTCACCGGCCGGACATCGTCCGGCAGGCGGAATCCTGCACGCTGCTCGATATTGCGGATGCCGCTGACAGCGGCGTCGATGGTCAGGACGATCGCCTTGTAGCCGGCCTGTTCGGCCCGGCGCACCAGCGCCTGCGTGTCCTGCGGCCGGGTCTGGAAATAGAGCTGGAACCAGAGCGGCACCGTCGCGGCACGCGCTACCTCCTCCAGCGTCACGCTGGCCTGCGTGCTGACCGTCATCCACGTGCGCGTCAGCGAGGCCGCCTGCACCGTGGCCAGTTCGCCGTCCGGGTGCACCAGCTTGTGATACGCGGTGGGGGCCATCAGGATCGGATAGGCCAGCGTCTCCCCGAACAGGGTCTGCTGCGCGGACGCTCCCGACAGTTCGACAAGCGCCCGTGGCATCAGCCGCAGGCGCTGGAATGCGGCGCTGTTCTCGCGCTGCGTGATGCCATCCGCCGCCGCCCCGGCGATGTAGGCCCGGATCGACGGCTCCACCCGTGCGTGGAAGTGGCGCTCATAGTCGCCCAGCGACACGGTGTCCGGCGGAATCTGCATCGCGCTCACAGCTCGGACCAGCGCCTGAGCAGGTTGTGATAGTGGTTGACGAGGGACAGCACGGCGGGCTTGTCATCGCCCAGTTCCTTGCGGATCTCGATGATCGCCAGGTCCAGTTCGTAGAGCATGCTGCGCTGGCCCTCGTCCTTGACCAGCGACTGGGCCCAGAAGAACGACGCCCAGCGCGCGCCGCGCGTGACGGGCGTCACGGCATGCAGCGAGGACGCCGGATAGACCACCAGATGCCCCGCCGGCAGCTTCACCGAGTGGGAGCCGTAGAGATCCTGGATCACCAGTTCGCCGCCATCGTATTCGTCCGGATCGGACAGGAACAGCGTGCTGGACACATCGGCGCGAATCCGCATGCCGCCCGTGCCGGGCACGGTGCGGATGGCGTTGTCGACGTGGTTGCCGAAGGTCATGTCGCTTTCGTAGCGATTGAACATCGGCGGCAGCACTCGCAGCGGCAGCGCGGCGGAGTGATAGCGCTCGCTGCGGCCCAGGGCATTGAGAACGAGTTCGCCGAGTTCCTGCGCCTCGGCGCTCTCGACGGGAATCTGCAGGTTGCGCTTGGCCCTGGCGGCGAGGTCACCGGCCGACACGCGCCCGTCGATCCATTGCGATTGCTCGAGGCGGCCTCGGCAATACTGGATCTCGGCAGGGGTCAGCACATCGGGAATCTGGACAAGCATGGCGTTTGAGACGATGAAACGGTGAGGGCCGGCTGTCCGGCCGGCCCGGTACTTCAGCTTAGAACGTCATGCCGACGTTCAGCAGGAACGTGCGGCGCGAGGTCGGCACGGCACGCACGGCACCGAACGACGACTGGTAGTTCAGGTGGTTCGTGAGATTGTAGCCGTTCAGGGAGATGCGGTACTTGCCCTGCTTGTAGCCGATCATGGCATCCAGCGAGAAGTTGTCCGGCATCTTCGTGGTATTCGCCGAATCCGCCCAGTAGCCGGTGGCGTACTGCAGGCCGCCGCCGATGGTCAGTTGGCCCGGCACCGGCAGGATCGAGTGGGGGATGTCGTACGCGGTCCACAGCGTAACGTTGTGACGCGCCACGCCCGGCGCCACGTTGCCCACCGTGGAAGCGGTGGAGGCCGACGTGACCTCGCCGTTCAGGTAGGCGTAGGCCACGTTGGCCGTCCAGCCGCCGACGATGCGCCCGCTCAGGCCCAGTTCCAGGCCACGGATGCGGCGGCCTTCGCCTGTATCAGAGAAGCCGTTGGTGATGTCGCCGGTGGTCGGGTCCACCGTGTAGGCGTTGGTCTTCTTCGTCTGGAAGAGGGCACCGGTCACGCCCAGGCGCTTGTCCAGGAAGTCGAGCTTGGCGCCCACTTCGATGGTGTCCGCGCGTTCCGGCTCGCTGTTGACGCCGTTTTGCGGCACTTCCGAGGCCACGCCGCCCACTGCCACGGCGATATCCGTGCCCACCGGGCGATACGTGCGCGAGAACGACGTGTAGAACATGTAGTCCTTGGTCGGCTCCCAGATCGCGCTGATGGCCGGGCTCAGCTTCTTCGAGTCGGCGGCGCCGCCCAGCGACGAGGCGCTCGTAGCGTACTCGCTGCGGAAGTAATCCCAGCGCAGGCTGCCGAGCACCGAGATCTGTTCGGTCAGCCAGACGCGATCGTTCATGAACACGCCAACGTCGATGGCGTTGGCATCGCGCGTGCTGTTGTAGGCCACCGTGGCGTTCGGGCTGTTGTAGAAGACCGGGTTCACCACCGTCTGGTTGTTCATGCGGCCGGTCCACGTGCCCTGGTCGCGGTGATCGCGCTGGTACATGGTGTCCAGGCCGACCATCGCCTTGTGGCGGAAGCTGCCGGTATGGAACTCGCCCTTGGCGCTCAGCACGTTCTGGACGCCCCAGCCGCGCTGCAGGTAGCTCGAGCCGCCGCCGGCACCGTAGGACAGGGCCACGTTGCGGCCTGCCATCAGGGACTGGAGGTTGGCGTAGGACAGGGCGGCCGGGGCGGTCGACGAGAAGTCGCGCTCGTAGAAGCTGAAGCGCGTGTCGTTGCTGATGGTGATGCCGTTGTCGAGGCGCGTGAAGAAATTCGACGAGACGATGTGCGCGTCGGTGGTGTCGCGGTCGGTGTTGCGGATGTACGAGGTGGAGGACGAGATGCCCGGCACGCCGTACTGCGTCAGCGGGCGATAGATGCCGTCGGCACCGGCCGCGACGGGCACGCCGTAGTCCGGCGCGCCGCTGCGGTGCAGGTAGGAGTAGTTAAGGTGCCATTCGGTGCTGGTGCCCAGACCCGTGCCGAAGTCGATGGCCACGCCGCGACGGTCGTCGTCCACGTGATCGCGATCGGCCACGCGGCCGTTCTGGAACACGCCGTTCACGCGCAGCGCCGTCGTATCGTTCAGGCGGAAGTTGCTGTCCAGCGTGGTGCGATAGGTCGCGTCCGTGGCGAAGCCCTGGTCGATGCTGGTGCTGGTGTTCAGGTTGGCTTTCTTGGTGGTCTGGTTGATCAGGCCACCGATGTTGCCCACGCCGAAGCTCTCGCCGGACGGGCCCTTGATGACTTCCACGCTCTCGGTATTGAACGCGTCGCGCTTGTAGGCGCCGAAGTCGCGCAGGCCATCGACGTAGATATCGCCCTTGGCCGACAGGCCGCGAATGCGGAACTGGTCGCCGTTCTGGCCGCCGTTGCCTTCCCCGGTGGAGATGGTGATCCCCGGCACGTTCTTCAGGATCTGCTCCAGCGACGTGGCGTGCTGCTGCTCGATGATCTCCTGCGGCACCACGTTGATGGTCTTCGGCGTTTCCTTGACCGTGTCCTGCAGGCGGGAGATGCCCAGCGTCGCCTCGTTGGTGTTGCGCGAGGACTGGCCGACCACGGTGACCGGGGGCAGGACGTTGCTGGGCTTGGCCGTGCCGGCGGGCGCGTCTTCCTTGCCTGCCGTCTGGGCGTGGACGGCCAGCGGCAGGGTGGTGGCGGTCATGACCAGGCCTGCGGAGGCGCCCGAGACCAGCAGGCGGATCGCGCCCGATATCGCTTTTTGTTGCACTGTGACTCCAGCTTGATTGACAACGGACTTGACGTTCTGCCGTGCCCAAACTGGACCAGAGACCTTCCCCGTCAGAAGGTGGAATGCACATCGCCGCCGATAAGGCGGGCACTAGTCATCACGTCAAAATGAGAATGATTAGCATTTAATGTTGTCCGGGTTTGTTCGATTGTGGCGAAATGTTGCAGCGCTGTGAAAAGCGACGGCGGCGGGCCGGCGCCTAGTTCGGCAGTTCGATCACCGCACGCAGGCCGCCTTCCCGGCGATTTTGCAATGTGACGTCTCCGCCATGTGCGCGAATGCAGGAGCGGGCGATGGCCAGCCCGAGGCCCAGTCCGCCCCCCATGCCACCCGTGTCCATGCTGCGTGCGGAGTCCAGCCGGGCAAACGGCTCGAAGACCCGGCCCAGATGTTCCGGCGCGATGCCGGGGCCGCTGTCGTCGACCTCGATCCGCAAGGTCTGGCCCAGCGTGTCCGCCAGGACCGTGACGCACACGGCGCCGTAGCGCGCGGCGTTGTCGATCAGGTTGTTCAGCGCGCGCTTCAGATGCACGGGGCGGCAGCGGTAGAACGCCGCCGTATCCACGTGCGCGCTCCAGGCGACGTCGCGGCCCTGGATGCGGTGGCTGTCCACCACGTCGCCAACCAGTTCCCCGATCGGCACGTCCTGCGTGGCCTCCTGCAGGGCATCGTCGCGGGCAAACTGCAACGTTTCCTCCACCATTACGCTCATTTCCTCGAGCGTCTGGATCATGGCCTCGCGCAGTTCGGCATCGTCGATCAGCTCTACCCGGATGCGCAGCGAGGTCAGCGGCGTCCGCAGGTCATGGCCGATGGCGGCAATCATCTGCGTGCGCCCGTTGACGAAGCGCACCAGGTTCTCCTGCATGTCGTTGAATGCCTGGGTGATCTCGCGCACGCCGCTCAGCCCGTCCGGCCGGGGCAGCACCACCTGTTCGCCCCGGCTGACGCGCCGGGAGGCTTCCGTGAGCAGCCGGAGCGGCCGCATGATGCGCCGCCCGAACAGCAGCGCAATGAGCGCCGTGGGCAACATGCCCACCAGCAGCGAGAAGGTCAGCACCCGGCTCCAGTGGGCGGGCAGCATGGTGGGCCAGTGCCGGCTCTCCAGCCATTGCCCATCGGCGAGTTTGAGATCGACATCGAGCGCCCACGCGTGCGTGCCGCGGAATTCCCGCTCCAGCCAGTTGCTGTTGCCGGCCACGCGCTGGGCGGATTCCACCTGCCGCAGCTGGACCTTGACCGACCCATCGGCCGGCAGCTTGAGCAGGGTGCGCAGCCGCTGCGCCAGCGCGCGTTCCTGGTCGCTCGGCTCGGCGATATCGGCGGGATCGGCATGATCGGGGCGCGGCGCGGTGGCCAGCCGGAACGTGGAATCCGGCAGGCTGATGTCCTCGAGCAGCATGTCCGGGTCGGCCGAACGGCCCACCGCGCGGTAGGCGGACTGGATCCGCGTCTCGATCGAGCGGACGTACAAGGGGTGGATGGTCTCGTTGTCGGCACGCCACCAGGACAGCACCAGCACGGCGATGACATGGGCGGCCAGCATCGCCAGCAACCACAACGCCACGAGTTGCCCGGACAGGCTGCGCGGCAACCACTTCATGATTTTTCGACCGTGACCCGGGTGGCGAGCAGGTAGCCGTCGCCGCGCACGGTTTTCAGCATGGCCGGGCGCCGGGGGTCGCATTCCAGCTTCTTGCGCAGCCGGCTGATCTGGCTGTCGATGCTGCGATCGAACGCCACAGTGTCGGTGCGCTGGGTCAGGTCCAGGATCTGGCTGCGGCTCAGCACGCGGTTGGGGTGCTCCAGCAGGGCGCGCAGCAGGTGATATTCGGCGGTGCTGAGCGGCACTTCCTCGTCGGAGGGATTGCGCAACTCGCGGGCGCGGGTGTCGAGAATCCACCCGCTGAAGAGGAAGCGGACTTCGGAAGGCGCCGGCGCGCGCCAGGCATCGGCGGGCGGTACGGGGGCCTGGTTACGGCGCAGCACGCTGCGGATCCGGGCCACCAGTTCGCGGGGGTCGAACGGCTTGACCACGTAGTCGTCCGCGCCAATTTCCAGTCCGGCGATGCGATCCGCCTGATCGGTCACGGCGGTCAGCAGGATCACCGGGGTGCGCAGATGTTCGGACACATAACGGCACAGCGACAGGCCGTTCTCGCCGGGCAGCATCACATCGAGCACGATGAGACTGAAACTGCGCGCCTCCAGCCGTTCGCGCATGGCCCGGCCATCCTCCACTGCCTCGACTTCAAAGTCGAAGCGGCGCATATAGGTGGCTAATGGGTCACGTATGTTCTTGTGGTCGTCGACCAGGAGGATGCTGGGGCGTACATCCATGGCAGGGCAGCACTAAATAAGAATCATTCTATTTTACCGCAAAGCCGCTTGCGTTCCCGGAATCGCCCACGCCAAAGCTGTTGTTTGTGCGCGAAGCGGCGGCGGCGCGCTTGCCGGGGGCTTGCCCATCTTTTAAGATTGGAACAATTCTCATTTGTGTTTGGCTGCGCCAGGCATTTCACTCCAGAGGGCGCATGGCTGCCGCCGCTGAACCCGCAATCCAGGAACACGTCGACGCGCTCTACCAGGGCCACCACCGGTGGCTGCAGGGATGGCTCGGTCGCAAGCTTGGCAATGCCTGCGATGCGGCCGACCTCGCGCAGGACGTCTTCGTGCGCCTGCTGTGCCGGCAGCCCTGCAAGGTGCAGGAGCCGCGCACCTACCTGAGCGCCATCGCCAACGGTCTGGTGATCGACCTGTGGCGGCGCCGGGAACTCGAGACCGCCTGGCTCGAGACCCTCGCCCAACTGCCGGAGGCCCACGCGCCATCCCCGGAAAGCCGGCTCCAGTTCCTCGAAGCCCTGATCGCCATCGACCGCATGCTCGATTCGCTGAAGCCCAAGGTGCGCACCGCGTTCCTGTGGGCGCAGCTCGAAGGGCTGACTTGCCGGCAGATCGGGGAGCGCATGGGCGTCTCGCTGGCCACCGCCGAGCGCTACGTCGCGGCGGCGCTGCGGCAGTGCTACGCCATGCGTTTCGATGTCTGAGGCCGACGCGCCATCCATTCCCCTGCCTATCGTCGATCGCGCGATCGACTGGGCGGTCAAGCTCAACTTTGGCGAGCCCGACCCCGCCGCGCAGCGGGCGTTCGAGCAATGGCTGCAGGCGGACCCGCTCCACGGTCAGGCATGGCGGCGCATCCAGTCGATGCGGGCGGAGTTTTCCGGCGTGCCGTCCCGGCTGGCCCTCGATACCCTCCAGTCCGCCGATGCCCTCCGGGCCGCGCGCGCCCGCAAGCGCCGTCAGGTACTCCGCATGATGGCACTGGCAGGCGTGAGCGTTGTTGCCGCGTCCGGCGTGCGCGAGCTGGCGCCCTGGCAGCGCTGGGTGGCGGACGCGAGTACCGCCACGGGTGAGCAACGAACGCTGCGGCTGGCGGACGGCACCACGCTGGTCTTGAACACGGATACCGCCGTCGGCATCGCGCTGGAGGCGGACCGCCGCGTGATCACGCTGCGCCGGGGCGAAATCCTCGTCACGACGGGGCACGACGACCGCCCATTCTGGGTCCGCACGCCATCCGGCAGCATGCGTGCGCTGGGCACGCGGTTCATGGTCCGGCTGGACGGCGACCGCTCCCGCGTCAGCGTGCAGGAGGGCGCCGTGGCGCTGCATCCGGGTGGCGGCGGGGCCGGCGACATCGCCCGGCCGGGCACCACGTGGTGGCTGGCCGAGGACAGCGTCGCGCTGGCCCCGGCCCAGCCGTTCGCGGCCGATGGGTGGGCGGAAGGAGTGATCGCCGGCAACGACATGCGCCTTGCCGATGTGCTCGCCGAACTCGCGCGCTACCGGACCGGGCGCCTCGTCTGCGATCCACGGGTGGCCAACCTGCGGGTGTCCGGCGCCTATCACGTCGACGATACCGATAGGGCGCTGGCCTTCCTGTCCCAGACCTTGCCGGTCAGGGTGTCCTATCGCACCCGCTTCTGGGTCGTGGTGGGGCCGCAAGATGGCAGTGGCGGCTAGCCGTGGCCGTCTCGCTAAAAAAATCAAGAAATGTTGAGGGGATCTGGATTCTCGTCCGGCCTGTTCTTCAGGAACTCCATTCATACCGGAACAGGGAATCATGCTCGTCAACCGTCTTGCCACTATCGCCCGTACCCCCCGCCTTGCCAGCGCGCCGCAGCTCACGCCGCTGACGCTGGCCGTGCACGGCGCCGTCCTGTGTCTTGGCCTGATCACGGGGGYCGCGCAGGCCCAATCGCCGGCCGCCGCTCCAACAACCGCCCCGGCCGCCGCCCCGACCACCGCGCCGGCCGCCGCCCCGGACGCGCCGACGCTGCCGGCCGTCACGGTCTCCGCCACCACCGAGGGCGACCTGCCGCCGGCCTACGCGGGCGGCCAGGTGGCGCGCGGCGGGCGCATGGGCATGCTGGGCAACAAGGACGTGCTGGACACGCCGTTCGCCACCACCAACTACACGTCCCAGCGCATCGAGGATCAACAGGCCGTGACGCTGGCTGACGTGCTGAACAGCGACCCTTCGGTCCGCTTCACCGGGCAGACCGGTGGCGTCACGGACTCGTTCTTCATTCGCGGATTCCCGATCAACGAGGGCAATCTGTCCGAGATTGCGTTCGATGGCGTCTATGGCGTGTCGCCGAACTACCACCTGTTCACCGAATACATCGAACGCGTGGAAGTGCTGAAGGGCCCCGGCGCGCTGCTGTATGGCATGTCGCCGAACAGCGGTGTGGGCGGCGTGGTGAACATCGTGCCCAAGCGCCCGCTGGCCACCGACCTGACGCGCTTCACGCTCGATTACGCCTCCGACGCCCAAGTGGGCGGCGCGGTGGACCTGAGCCGCCGCTTTGGCGAAGAGAAGCAGTGGGGCATCCGCTTCAACGGCCTGCACCGCCAGGGCCCGACCGCGCTGGACAACCAGAAGTCCCGTGCCGAGGTGGCCGCGCTCTCGCTCGACTACAAGAGCGACCGCCTGCGCGCCTCGCTCGACGTGATCGAGCAGTACCAGTGGATCGACGCGCCGACGCGTCCTTTCCTGGTCGCCGCCGGCATTCAGGTGCCCGACGCCCCGGACGGCCGCCGCAACGTGACGCAGCCCTGGGGATGGTGGAAGTCCAACGACATCTCCACGTTGCTGCACGCCGAGTACGACGTGACCGACAACGTGACGATCTTTGCCGACGCCGGCGGCACCCGTTCCGACGTGGCGCGCCTGTCCGACCAGACGCCGACCATCCTGAACAGCAGCGGCGCGACCTCGGCCGTGCCGCAGAACTGGAAGTTTCAGGTCAACCGGTCGACCTTCGATACCGGCGTGCGCACCAAGTTCGAGACCGGCCCGGTCCGCCACGCGCTGGCGCTGCAGGCCAACCTCTATATGGACCGGATTGCCAACGCCAACGTGGCCGGCACGCCGGTGCTGTCCAATATCTACGCGCCGGTCGACCGCCCCGAGCAGCACATCGCCACGCCGCAACGGGTGCCGAAGGTATCGGACTCCACGCTCTCCGGCGTGGCGCTGGCTGACACGCTGAGCGCGCTCGATGACCGCGTCTCCCTGACCCTCGGCCTGCGCTACCAGCAGGTGAAGTCGGGCAACTACAACGCCAGCGGCGTGAAGACCGCTGACTACGACGAGAGCGCGGTCACCCCGCTGGCCGGCATCGTGTTCCGTCCGTGGCAGCAGGTGTCCTTCTACGCGAACTACGTGGAAGGGCTGAGCAAGGGCGACATCGCCCCGGCCACGGCTGCCAACGCCGGGCAGGTGTTCTCGCCCTACAAGACCAAGCAGAAGGAGGTGGGTGTCAAGGTCGACACCGGCAAGATGATGGCCACGCTGGCCGCGTTCCGCATGAACAAGCCCAGCGGCCAGCTCACCGGCACGATCTACAACGTCGACAGCGAGCAGCGCAACCAGGGCCTGGAACTGACCCTGTCCGGCGAGGTGGTCAAGCACGTGCGCCTGCTGGGCGGCGTGACCTGGCTCGATGCCGAGCTGACCCGCACCAACAGCGCCGCCACGCTCGGCAACCGTCCGGTGGGCGTGCCTACCGTGATGGCCAATGTCGGCGCGGAATGGGACCTGCCCTGGGTGCCCGGCCTGACGCTGACCAGCGCGGTCAACTACACCGGCGGCGAGTACGTCAACCAGGCCAATACGCAGCGCGTGCCGTCCTGGACCACGGTGGACTTCGGGGCGCGCTACCGCACCTCGGTGTATGGCAAGCACACGACCTTCCGGGCCGGCCTGTTCAACGCCTTCAATCGCAACTACTGGTCCGGTGTTGCATCTTATGGAACCATTTCCCTCGGTGCGCCGCGTACCTTCCTGGCTTCGGTTTCCGTGGCCTTCTGACGCATCGCCGGGGTGGTCGCTGACCGCCCTCGGCCTGGCCGTCTCCTCCGCGATGTCACTGTCGGCGTATGCCGAGGTGGCGCAGGTGGTCGGGCTGGCTGGCCAGGCCGGAACCTTCTCCATCGCGCCGGGCCCGCTGCACGCCACGCTGCTGCGGTTCGCGCGCGAGACCGGCATCGATCTTTCCTACGACACGGCCCTGCTCGGCGATTTGACGAGCCCGGGCCTGCACGGCACCTACACGATTCCCGATGGCCTGCGTGCGCTGCTCGAAGGCAGCGGCCTGCAGGCCGTGGCGCTGCCCGGCGGCGGATTTTCCGTGCGACGCGTGCCGACGCTGCCGACCGTGACCGTGACGGACGCGGCGCTGCACCCGGGACAGCCGGCGCCCGGGTTTGCCGGCGACCAGATCGCGCGGACGGCGCGCCTCGGCATGCTGGGCGATACGGATGTGATGGACGCGCCGGTGCAGGTCCTCAGCTACACCGACACCGCCATCCGCGACCAGCAGGCGCAAACCGTGGGCGACATGGTGGCGAACGACGCCTCCGTGCGCTTCGCCAGCCAGCCCGGTGGCATCCTTGACGCCTTCACGATCCGCGGCTTCCCCGTGAACAGCGGCAACTTCGGCGAGGTGGCGCTGGACGGCATGTATGGCGTGGCGTCCAACTACCGCGTCTCCACCGGCTATATCGAACGCATCGAACTGATCAAGGGGCCGACCGGCCTGCTGACGGGCATGGCGCCGGGTGGCAGCGTCGGGGGCAGTCTCAACATCGTTCCCAAACGGGCCACGGACGCCGACCTGACCCGCGTGACGCTGGACTACGCCACGGCCGCGCAGCTGGGCGGCAATCTCGATCTGGGCCGGCGCTTCGGCCCGGGCGGCGCCTTCGGCGTGCGGGTGAACGGCAACTACCGGGCGGGCGAGACGGGGCTGGACAACCAGTCGCGCAATGCCGGCGCCGGCGCACTGGCGCTGGACTATCGCGGCCAGCGCCTGCGCGCGACGCTCGATGTCATCGACCAGTACGAGAAGATCCGCGCGCCGTCGCGGCTGCTGCATATCGTGCCGGGCATCGAGGTGCCCGAGGCGCCCAATGGCCGGCGCAACATCACGCAATCGTGGGAAAACTCGCGTATTCACGACCAGTCGCTGCTGGCCCGGGTGGAATATGACGTGGCCGACCACGTCACGTGGTTCGCCGGCGCGGGGGGCGGGCGGACCCGCGTGGCCCGGCTGTTCGCCATCACGCCGACCATCGTCAACGCAGCCGGGGACGTGCTGGCGTCGGACTCGAACTATCGCTTCAACGTGGCCCGATCCAGCGCGGAGACCGGGCTGCGCGCCCGCTTCGATACCGGCCCGGTGCGCCACCGGCTCAGCGTGGTGGTGAATGCCTACCGGGATCAGCTCGACCGCAATCTGGTGAGCAGCGCCACGATCTCGCAGACGAACATGTACAACCCTGTGCCGCTGCCGGCCCAGGCCATCGACGCCCCGGCGAACGTGCCGAAGGTCTCGGAGAACTGGCTCTCGGGTGTGGCGCTGGCCGATACGCTGTCCATGTGGGATGAGCGCGCGCAGCTGACGCTCGGCCTGCGCCACCAGCGCTTGCGGTCGGAGAACTTCCTGCCGACCGGCGGCACGGCGTCCAGCTATGACCAGACCGCGCTGACGCCGATGGTGGGGCTGGTGGTGAAGCCGGCGGATCATGTGTCGCTGTACGCGAACCGGATCGAAGGGCTGAGCCGGGGCGACACTGCGCCCAACAGCGCCAGCAACGCCGGCGAGGTCTTCGCGCCCTACAAGTCGCGCCAGTACGAGGTGGGGGTCAAGGTCGAGGGGCGGCAGATCATCGGCACGATCAGCGCGTTCCAGATCACCAAACCGGGCGGCCAGATAACGGGGGCGGTGTTCACGGCCGATGGGGCGCAGCGCAACCGGGGGCTGGAGTTCGCCCTGTACGGCACCCCGGTGACGGGGCTGCGCCTGCTGGCCAGCGCCATGGTGCTGGACGCCACGGCCACGGGCAGCACCGCGCCCGGCACGCAAGGCAAGGCGCCGATCGGCGTGGCGCCGCTACAGGCCAATTTCGGGGCGGAATGGGATACCGACATGCTGCCGGGGCTGACGCTGACCGGCGCGGTGGCCTACACGGGCCACCAGTATGTGGATGCGGAAAACACCCAGCGCATTCCGCACTGGACCCGCCTCGACCTCGGCCTGCGCTATCGGACCACGGCGCAGCGCAAGCCGGTGGTGCTGCGGCTCAATGTCCGCAATGTGCTGAACACGCGCGGCTGGGCGGCGGTGGATGCCTACGGTGGCCTGGCTATCGCAGACCCACGGACCGTGCAGGTGTCGGTCTCGATGGACTTCTGAGGACGCTAGCGACGACGGCGACGTAGGCGGCAAACCGGGCCGGGGCGTTGCCGCCCGGGCCCGGTTGCGCGTGTCGGAGGTACTGTCAGTGTCCTCGGTGATTCAGTGCGGCTTGGAAGCCTGCCAGGACGTCGGCGTGCGCCTTTTCATCCACTTGGAGGCCCGCTTCGCGGATGGGGTTCGTCTCGTCTTTTCTTCAAAACGAGAAACAGTTACATTTCAATTCACCCGTTCCCACCCCGGCTCCGGCGCCATGCCGCGAGCCCGACATCTGCCCTCCATGCCGCCGAAGTTTCTGTTCCTGCTTGCTGTGTTTCCCGCCTATCAGATCTGGGACATCTGGCAACTGCATGGCGCGGTCGGCGTCAACTACCACCTCTTGGCCGAGACGGCAGCTACCGTCGTGTTCCTGTGGATCCTCACCGTCGTCTGGCGCGAGCGTCGCCGGACCGCGCGGGAGTTGGCCGAGCTGAAGACCTTGCGGCTGGCCGGGGAGCGCGCGGCGCAGGAGCGCGATGCCACGGCGCGCCAGTCGACCCGGGACTTCCTGAAGCAGATGCAGGCCCAGTTCGAGGCATGGCGGCTGACGCCAGCCGAGAAGGAGGTGGCGCTGCTGCTGGTGAAGGGGCTGTCGCTGGAAGCGATTGCGGGGCTGCGGGAGAGCGGCGCCAAGACGGTGCGCCAGCATGCCGCGAACATCTATGCGAAGGCCAAGCTGGAAGGGCGCCATCAGCTGGCGGCTTACTTCCTGGAAGACTTGATGGCGCCAGTCACGGTGGACTGAGCCAGCCGCCAGCCAACTACCTTAGCGGGCGCTGATATCGATGGCGCCATCAGCCTGGCACGCCGCGCAAAGGCCGACCCAGGCGGTCTGGACCAGCGCGTTGGGCGTCAGCCCGTGGCGCAGCAGGCGCCGGTTTTGCAGCGAGATCAGCGGGTCGTCGTGGATTTCCTCGATCCGCCGGCATTCGGTGCAATAGAAGTGGGCGTGCGCGGAATGGTCGGGCAGTTCGTAGAAGTTGATGCCGCTGCCCGAGCTGGGCACGAAGATCCGGGCCAGCAGGTTCAGGTGGGCCAGTTCATGGATGGCGCGCCGGAAGGTCGAGATGCCGGTGGCATCCGGCAGCCGCGTCATCGCGGCGCAGAGCTGCTCCGGGCTCATATGCCGGACGGGATGCTTGCGCAGCAACAGCAGGACCAGCCGGCGGGAGATCGTCGCAGGAAGGCCGGCGCGCCGCAGTGTCTCGTGGATCCACGCCGCATCTTCCCGCGAGCAGGTGACAGGGAGGGCGCGACCGTCCTCGGTCGGGGTGGACGGCGTCACCTCGTGCTGGAGTTCGGTTCTTCGCGCGGCAGAAACTTTCATCCTCGGGCTACGTGGCATGTCAGGGCGGCCGCGTGGGAACGCGACCAGATCGAGAATGCTAATAAGAACCGCCGCACGCTCGGGGCGGCCGCGGGGCCTTCAGGCACAAATGTCCCGTGGCTGGAGGCCGAAATCCGACGGTACGGGACAAATAGCCCGGACGATCTGTGACTTAAGCGGCATTTATCGTACCGCGCCCGATGGCRTGGTACTCGATTCCGGCGGCCGTCATGGCTTCCGGGTCGTACAGATTCCGGCCGTCGACGATGACCGGCGCCTTCAGGCTGGCGCGGATGGCGCGGAAGTCCGGGCTGCGGAAGACCTTCCACTCGGTGGCGATCACCAGCGCGTCGGCGCCCTGCAGGGCGTCCATCTGGGCATCGCAGAAATGCACCCGGGCGAAGCCGCCGGGGATGTCCGCAAGATCCGTCTCGATCACACGGCGCGCTTCGGGCATCGCCACCGGGTCGTGCACGCGCAGCGCGGCGCCGCGCGACACCAGTTCGCGCGCCAGCACCCGCGACGGGGCTTCCCGCATGTCATCGGTATTCGGCTTGAAGGCGAGGCCCCAGATTGCGAAGGTCTTGCCGGTCAGGTCTTCGCCGAAGCGCTTGATGACCTTGTTGGCCAAGACCTGCTTCTGCGCGTCGTTGACGGCCTCCACGGCCTCCAGCACCCGCATCGGCTTGCCGTACGACGTGGCCGTGCGCATCAGCGCCTGCACGTCCTTCGGGAAGCACGAGCCGCCGTAGCCGGCGCCGGCGTACAGGAAGCTGTAGCCGATGCGCGGGTCGGAGCCGATGCCGAGTCGGACCAATTCGATGTCTGCGCCCACCTCGTCAGCCAGGTTGGCCAGCTCGTTCATGAAGGAAATACGCGTCGCCAGCATCGAATTGGCCGCGTATTTGGTGAACTCGGCCGAGCGCACATCCATATAGAAGGTGCGTTCGTGGTTGCGGTTGAACGGCGAGTACAGCTCGCGCATGATGGCCTTGGCATGGCGGCCGGCCACGTCGGGCGAGCAGCCCAGCACCCGGCCACGTCGGGCGAGCAGCCCAGCACGATGCGGTCCGGGCGCATGAA